>JAGORL010000001.1 GCA_018062825.1 Patescibacteria group bacterium
TTGCTGGTTACCGCATCCAGATGAACACTGGCGGTACTATGTCGTTTGGTATTGATGACGATAACGCATACGGCCCAGACGATAATGCAACAAGCACCGGAACATATAATGACAATCAGTGGCACCATTTAGTCGCGGTAAAAAACAATGCTTCAACCGGTATCCTGCTCTTCATCGACGGTGTACTCGTCGGTTCTGACACCACTATCGCGGCAACAGCAACATTGACTGGAGCGGGTGTGATTCTCGGCGTTGGTGCAGATTGTAGCGTGGGAGCAGCTTGCTCAACCGGTGCAAACTTCTGGGACGGAGATATCGATCAGCTGTCCATTAGTATGGGTGGAGCAACTACCGCAGACCAGCTCACACAGGCCCAGGTTCGTAAGATGTATCTTGAAGGTAGAAACGCCCTAGCTCAGCGCACCATTGCGCTCAATAATGCCACCACCGCTAGCTCAACAACGCTTGGGCATAGTGGTGCAACCTGGTTATTAAACGAGTTCGTAGGCCAAGTAGTTGAAATCACAGGCGGTACCGGTTCCGGTCAAACCCGTCGCGTCACGGCAAACACCACAACCGTACTCACGGTAAGTCCTCCGTTTACTGTTGCGCCAGATACCACCTCAGATTTCCGCATCGCACCTCAGTTCTTATTCGGTAGTACAAATAACGTCACAGCGATAGCTGCTGACGACGGAAGTTTCGCAGGTCGTCAACGTTCCATCTATGTCGGTACCAATGATGGTAGCGATGGGGGAGGCGTCACGGTCTTTACCGGTTCATCAGCTACAAACGTAGCTGATATCTACCATGCTGGAGCTGGAAGGGTAGGTAATGCTGGCAATACTTGGGGCGCAGCAGGCGAAGATGACATTAATGCGATTGCAGCGCGCACCGATGTTGTCGCTATGGGAAGCCAAAGCGCGATGTGGATCGAACGGTTGAGCTACGGCATTGATCAGCGCCTACAATCAGCGTTTGGTGATATCTATGCCATTCGTCAGGAATTAGTGCAGGATGGTATCACTGGTTCTGCGCATGAGGTGGGCATCATCGGTGGCGCTGACTTGGCTGAGTTCTACTACTCAACGGATGTCCTTGATGCCGGTGACCTGGTCATGGTTGATCCAAACGGTGACGGTGACGATATTCTCAAAACAAGTGGAGAACTGCCGCGTGGCCTCATGGGTATCGTAGCTACGGCGCCTGGACTCTTACTTGGTGAAGAGAAAGAAGGTGCCTATCCAGTAGCTCTTGCAGGTCGTGTACCAGTGAAGATCAGTCTCGAAAACGGTCCGGTAAGAGCCGGTGATCTCCTTGCTCCTGCATCAATTCCTGGGTACGCCATGCGCGCCACGCAGTCCGGTCAGGTGGTAGGTAGTGCGCTTACTGGCCTTGCTGATATAGATGTTTCAGCTTGTCCTGCGCACTCGGGCGCTAGTGAAGGAATGCTCTGTGGCTCAGTGATCGCCTTCGTCAACGTCGGTGAATATGACGGTATGTCGATCCTAAGCCTCATCGCTCGCGAGGATGAAGAGGTGATTGATGAAGAGACCGGTCTACCAGTTGAGAGTTTGATGGGTGAAAACGAAAAGATTCTTGAGTACTTGCAGGAAGTAAAGGCCGGCAAGATCGCTCAAGAAGATGTGCTCCATGAGATCTTTACCGATCGTCTCTCAGCCGCCTTTGAAGTAGTCACACCAAGGGTCACAACCGGCGAGCTCGTCGTTGGGCAGATCACCGGCCTTGGCGACGGCATCGTCTTTGACCTGACAGACGGTCGCAAGGTGTCAGTGGTAGGAACCTCAACGGTAGTTGATGAAGAAACTGGAGAAGAGGTCACAAGTGAGGTAGAGGTCATTACCTGGGATAGCCTTGGTAACGCCACCTTCCTTGGCACGGTAACGGTTGGTAAGTTGATCGCTGGTGAAATTGAAGGTCTTGACCTCATGCTCGCCGACATTACTTCCTTGAAGGAAAGCGATCTTGCCCAAGGCACGCAGCTCACTGACCTCACCACGCGTTTGCAGCAGATTGAAACGGGTGCAGTATCAATGAGCGACCTTACGCAGGCAGAGGGCGCACTCACCGTTTCCGGTCCACTTACAGCGCTAAGCGGTCTGTACGTGAACTCCATCTCGTCACCTAATGACTTCATCACGCTCTTCTCAGATACGCTCTTTATCGGTCGACCATACTTCAACGCTGATACCGCGGGTCTCGCAGTCATCAAGGCCGGTGAGCGTGAAGTCCGTATCGAATTTGATGAAGAGTATCTCAGTGAGCCGATCGTGAACGCTACCGTCACCTTCGAGAACATCGAGGATGATGCGCTCACAACCGAGATCGATGAATCACAGGCACTCACAACGCTGGAGGATGAGTTCTTGGCAGCAAATGTCCGTTACGTCATTACCCGTAAGGACACTAAGGGCTTCACAATCCTGCTTGCGGAAGACGCACCAGTCGATGTCCGATTGAGCTGGATCGCCCTTGCGGTCAAAGATGCCCGCATCGTGATTTCAGGTGAAGAACCAGAGATCGTGGAAACAGCTCCTGAAGAGGTTGTACCTGAAGTGCCACAGACTGATGGTGCAGAAGATGCGGTTGAGACTGAGGAGGTTGTTCCGGAAGTACTTCCAGACAACCTCTCACCAACCCTCGATACTCCTGAAGACAACCTGTCACCGCTCCTGGATGTCCCAGCGGACAACATTGCGGATGAACAGGTGGTCGAGGATAACTTGCCATTTGGCGACGGTATAGCTCCTGAGTCAGGAGAAAGCGATGTTCAAGAGGGGGAGGGGCTAGGTGAAGAGGTTCCGGTTGCTCCTGAACCAACACCAGAAACAGAGCCCGAGCCAATTCCGGAACCAGGGCCAACTCCCGAGCCAGTTCCAGAGCCTGAACCGACTCCAGAACCAGTCGCTGAGTAAGTCTCAGGGTCCTAGTGCAGCAAAAACAAAACCAGCCCTCACGGCTGGTTTTGTTTCGTGCTAAAATACTCCACATATGGCAAAGACCCGCGCGTCAGGTATGGACCTCTGGAAAAAGTATCGCGTTGTTATCTTGAGTTTACTGCTCATTATCACGCTTGGCGCTTGCGCGTACCTTGCGTGGCAGCTAAAAGCGGTGCAGGGCGGGGATCAAGCCCGTGCGGAAGCTGAAATTGCGCAGCTTATTAAAGATGTTGGCGATAACATCGAATTACCAAAAGACGAAATGCCAACAGTAGCCACGGTTTCAGATCCAGAAGCACTGCGCTCCCAGCCGTTTTTTGCTAAGGCAAAGATTGGCGATCGGGTGCTCTTGTATCCAAACGCCAAGAAGGCAATCTTGTATGACCCGGTGGCGGATATCGTTATTGAAGTCGCGCCGATTAATATCGGTGAAGAACAGGTAGATGTCTCGGAAGGTACAGTTGAGACTTCAGTGACGCCATAGCACATGTTTGATGCCCTACGAAACATCGTGGCGGCACTTATACTCGGGGCCCTTGCAGTGCCGACCTTGTTTGCGGCTGACTACACAAGTTCAAGCTTCACGGTTAGGGACCCGGTTTTCTCGCTTGGCGGAGAGTACGCTACAAGTAGCAGTTTCCAATACTTCAGTAGCACGCAGATTGTCACGTTCGGGCCAACGTCAAGCGCTTCCTTCGGTTCAAATACCGGTTTTTTGGTTTTTCCAGAAGTCGTAAGTCCTATAGTAAGTGCCACGGCCGGAGATGCTGAGGTTGCGCTAAGCTGGACAGCAGCGAACGGTAACGGTTTAAATGTGGCTGAGTACGAAATTGGTCAAGCAGCCACATCCGGCGGACCATACAGCTTCACAACTAATGGCCTAGCACTTTCCGATACCGTTACCGGTTTAACAAACGGCACAACTTACTACTTTGTGGTTCGTGTACGTGATGGTCTTGGAACGGTACTAACAACCTCAGCTGAAGTTTCAAGCTTGCCCGTAGGCGCATCAAGCGGTGGCGGCGGAGGTGGTGGCGGGGGAGGCGGAGGCGCAACTCCCACAGGCTCTACGGTTACTTTCACGGGTCGGGCATACCCAAGCGCAACAATTGCACTCTTGAAAGATGCGGTAAGGGTTGCCGAGGTCTCAGCGGAAGCTGATGGCGACTTCTCTATTCAAGAAGATGATCTGAGCCAAGGAGCGTACACATTCTCTCTTATCGCTACCGATAGTGATGGGAATCGTTCACCGCTTATTCCTATAACAACCGTGGTTGGCCGCAGTGTTGCTGTGCGTATTGCTGGTGTTTTTATGCCGCCTACTATTATTACGCCTAATGAAGGTGTGCAATCGGGGGCTATGGTTACCTTCTCAGGTTTCTCCTACCCAAATTCTCAGGTAGCACTTACCTTCACGCAGCCGGAAGGAAAAATCGAACAAACCTTCGCTCGTGAAGATGGGCGTTGGGCGCTAACAGTTGCCACTGAAGGTTTAGCTGAAGGCTCGTACGTTGTGCGCCCCCAGGCACTCATTGGATCAGAGGCGAGCGGCTACGGCACGGCGCATCAATTCACGATCGGTGAAGTGCAGTCTCCATCGGATGACTGTTCACGTGCCGATATGAATTGTGATAACGCCATCAATCTCGTCGACTTTTCAATCGCCGCTTTCTGGTACAACCGCACCCTTGTTGGTGACATCATTGAATTTGAAAAAGAGCGATTAAGCGGTGATGGCAAGATCGACCTTATCGATTTTTCGATCATGGCTTTTTACTGGACCGGCTAATATGAGAATTCTCATCGCGCTCATTATCGCGGTACTTCTCGTGCCTCTGCAGGCCTCTGCAGCGACTTTCTATTTGGCAGCTTCATCACAAACACTTTCTCCGCAAGGGGAGCATACAATCGGCGTCTACATCGCAGCTGATGCCCCGATTAATACGATCGCTGGTTCATTTGATGTTCCTGACGGTTGGGATATTGAAGCAATCCTTATAGCGGGATCAATCGTTGATGTTTGGATCGAGCAGCCTGCTATTAACGGTGACCAGGTACGCTTTGCGGGTATTATGCCGGGCGGCTTTTCAGGTAACGCGGGTCATATTTTCTCTGTTCGTGTTACCCCGCAAGATACCACTGACAGTACAATCACCATCCTAAATCCTGAAGCATACTTACATGACGGCCTAGGAACGATCGATGAGTCAATCGTTGTTCCATTAGCCCTGATCATTGAAGATTCCGGCGCATCTCCGGAGCAATCGATTGCTTTCCAGGATCAGATGCCACCGGAGCCATTCATACCAGTAGTGCTGCGTGACCCTTTGCTTTTCAATGGCGATAAGGTTGCACTCTTCAGTTCCCAAGACTTGCAGTCTGGCATCGTGAAGTATGAGGTACAAGAAACATCATCTCGTATTGCGGACGCTCAAGCATGGATCGAGGCAGCAAGTCCGTATCACATTGCACATCAAACCGGTCAAGTCTGGCTACATGTGCGCGCCGTTGATGCCGCGGGCAATCAAACCATCAGCTCCATTCCTCTTGAGTCATCAGATGCCTGGTTCGGGCATAAAATAGCGTTTGCTATACTGGTCATGTTAGGAGGAGCGGTGCTCGTTCGCTTATGGAGGAAAAAAGCAGGAGAAAAATAGGGCTTGCGACGCTATTTATAGCGATCGTAAGTCTTTCAGCATTCATCAAGACGGCTAGCGCCGCCACTCTTGGTGTTTATGCGGCTGATACCTCTCTTGCGGTTGGCGAAACAGCACAGGTCTCCATCCTAGTTTCAAGTAGCGAGCAAGTCATGAATGCCGTGTCAGGATCTGTCACGGTTGATCCGAGTATTCTAGAGATTATAGGCATCACAAAAGCTTCCGAGGCAATTACCTTTTGGGTACAAGAGCCTTCATATAACTCAACTGCAGGAACGGCTCGTTTTGAAGGAATCTCACTAAATCCTGGTTGGCAAGGCTCCTCTGCAACACTTGTCACGTTAACAGTAAGGGCAAAATCGACCGGTGTAGGTCGCGTAGCTTTTTCATCCGGTTCGGTGCTCGCAAACGATGGCCTTGGTACAAACATCCTTACAAGCATGGGCTCTGCTAACATCACCGTCGCAGGCGGTGAGTCTGTGCCAGAAGATGAGCCACAAGAAGAAGAGCCAGAAACGCCATCACCAGTCCCTGCAGCCGTTCCTGGTGCGCCAAGGATTGCGTCAGTAACGCATCCAGATGCTTCACTTTGGTCAAATAATAATGATCCAGTATTTAATTGGTCACTTCCGGCAGATATTACTGGCGTAAATGTACTCGCTGAACAAAATGCCGGCACAGATATCGGCTTTGTATCTGATGGCGTTGTTACGTCTTGGTCCTATACGGATATAGAAGATGGTGAATGGTACTTCAAAGTGCGCTTACAAAATCAAAGCGGCTGGGGATCGCTCGCTTCATACCTATTCAAGGTAGACACCACGGCGCCAGAAAACGTGAGTGCTCAGTATGTAAAAGATCCAGTGAGTAATCTCGACGCCCTTCGCTTGAGCGCCTCAGATAGTGGCTCAGGAGTCGTGTCATACACAATAAGTATCGATGGCGGTGAATCAATCGCAATTGACACAGACGATCTTGTACAGGGACTGTGGTTCATTCCAGCGTTGAGTGCGGGGGAGCATGCTGCGGTAATGACAGTAAAGGATGGCGCGGGAAACGCCACAGAAACAACTGTTACTTTTGAAACGCCACCGGACATGAGTACGCCGGTATTTTCAGACATTCCTTCGGAACTTGTTTCAGGCAACACGTTAGCTATCATCGGACGCTCTTTGCCAGATAGCTTAGTGACCATTTTCATGACAAGTGAAGATGGCACTGAAGAAAAGTTCTCGGTACACGCAGATAATCGAGGCGTCTTCGCGCTTGCCTGGCCAAAGCGCGTCAGGACAGGAGAATTCACAATCAGCGCTCAAGCAGAGGATGTTGCTGGTCGAGTAAGTCCACGCAGCAGCGAGCACACGCTTGTTGTTACGCCTCGTGGTGGTTTTGAAGTGCTCGATTTCGTCGACTACGGATTCCTCATTGCTACCTACAGTGCCCTCATTGCCGTGATCGCATATCTAGTCGGCACGCTTACGTCATCGCGTCGACGAATGCGTGAAGAGGTGCAAGACGTCAGCCAAGTAACAAGGCAGGCTTTCACACGCATTAAAAAAGATCTCACAAATGAGCAGATAGAGTTGCTCCGAGATCGTAACGTTAAGGGCGCCGACCTTGCACATAAAACTGAGCTTGTCGTTGAAGAGGAAGAAGCGCGTGTAGAAAAAGAGATTGCAGATGTTGATCGCCTCATCACTCCTAAGCGTCGAAAGCCACGGGCAAAAAGTGTAAAAGAAAAGAAAGGAGATGCGTAGGGTGTAAACAAGGTAAGAAACAAAAAACCAACTGTAGAAACAGTTGGTTTTTTGGAGCGGGTAGAGGGAGTCGAACCCTCATCATCAGTTTGGAAAACTGAGATAATAACCGCTATACGATACCCGCATATAGCGAAAGCACTATACAGAAAAAAATTAAATACTTCAAGTAAATAACAACGCGCCCTTGCCGTGATGGCGAAGGGCGCGAGAGAGTTCAGTAGCTGATCTCTTGCGAGATGCTACTGAAGTTTGGCCACGATACCTGGACATTGGTTCCGTGTCCGGCGGGATGGAACAGCGACTGCAGGCGAACCTGAATCGCGTCGGCGATCGGGCTATCGCCATCGATGTAGGCGGAGAGCGTCACGGTCTCTCCCGCGGGGATCAAGATCGATCCCTGCAGGACAGTGCCCGTGTTGGCCACCCCCTTCATCTCACCGGTCGCCTCGTGGCTGACGAGCGTCAGCACGTGGTTCTTCGGCGTCCAGTCCGAGCCGACCTGTGCGGTCAGCCAGAAGCCCGTCTGGTCGATCTCGATCTTGGAGCAGTTCGGGTCGAGTGCGGTGACGCTGAAGCGCAGCACCTCGCCGTCTACCACCCGGTCACCGAGATCGATGCTCTCCACAACCAGCTGGTTGGGGAGCACTACCACGCCGCCACCAATGGCATTGTAGTGGTAGGTGCAGGTTGCGGGGTCGTCGGCGAACTTCGCGAGACCCCGTTCGATTGCGTGCTCGCTGCTGCCGGCCTCAATCTCGTCGCAAGCAACGAGGATCGAGGTGGAGAAGACGGCGGCGATCGCGATGATGGTGCGCATAGGCACCTCCTGTGATGATAGGGAACTGTTTCCCGCACTTGGCATTACCGGTAAACCGGTACCGCCGAGTAGGAGAAGGCATGAGGTCGTATACCCTCATACCGCTAACCTCCGAACACAAATTTATAGCATAAATTTAGCATTTTGTCAAGATAAATTACTTAAAATTTAGCTAATATTAAACAAAAAAAGAAAACCCCCGCACGCGTACGTGCAGGAGTCACGGTGATCACCAGGTGGTGGTCACTTTTCGTGTTCAAGGCGTGCTAGCCGGCGCGGCCTTGATGAGCTCATCGAACCGACACTCGACCTCGGTCGGCTGAACGAACCCGTTCCACTCGTTGTAGCAGGAGAACTGAGCCTCATCGCCCACGGCGAGCGAAGCGCACTGGGTGCTCGAGCAGTTGACGATCATGGTCCCGGTCGCCGTTGCGAGGCGCACCGAGAACTTGGTGGTCATACCGCTCTCGGCCGATCCGAAGGTCTTGCCCTGCGGCGCACCCGCGACCACGCCCGCTACGTCGTAGCGGGAGAAGAAGGCACGCATCGCGTTCACGCTGTAGCTGAACACGAGCGTGAGCACGAAGACGCAAACGGCCGTCACCGTGATGATCGCGAACACATTCATTCGTGAACTTCTCATGCGCTGACTATTCAGGTACTCCGGCACGCTCCCTCCAAAAAGTGGGTATGAAATGTACTGCAGGGAACAAAGAATCCTATGCTGAAAAACCCTGAATGTCAAAAGGCTATGCTACACGCTTCACATGCCAAATCCCAGCCTCATCTTTTTTCAAAGAAGCATTTGGGACTTTAAAGCCCGCTGCTACTTTGTGGCCGCCTCCGCCAAAATGCTTCTCTGCAATCTCGGCAACATTTTTGCCACGGCTTCGCACACTTCCTTTAACGCCGCCATCATCGCTCTCGCGGTAAACTGCCACCGCGTCATAGCTCTTATCAAGCATGGCGTGCAAAAAGTTTGAAATACCAGATGCGTCTTCGTCGTTTGCTCCGGTGCGCTGCATGTCAGCTCTGGTAATAGCGGTACCCACACCTCCAAAAATAGGATCTAAAAAGAGTCGCTCAAGTGCGGTGCCCCAGAGTCGCATCGCAGCAAGCGAGCGATTCATAAGTGTGTTGCGCACAATCGGTCGCATGTCAGCGCCTAAGCGCACAAGGTCAGCAGATGCATTCACGGCATCCGTTGTTGTACCGCTCGTTGAAAAGAGAATCGTGTCGGTACAGATGCCGGTCAAAAAGCATTGCGCTGCCTCTGGTGTGACTTCGTACTCAGCGTACTGCACAAAGCGCCATGTAAGGTCAGCGCTTGAGGCCGCGGTCGGCTCCACTATGTTGAGCGTGCCGTACATCGGATTTGTGGCATGATGATCAAAGACAATAAGCGGCACTTTGTGTGGCATGGTGGGTAGCAGTGCCTCTATATACTTACCATCAGAACAGTCACAGATAATCAAAAGGTCGACCGTTGGATCAGTAAAAACCTGCGCATCGCGAACAATATTTTCATGACCAGGAACAAATTGAAGATAGCTATCAAGTGGCTTGGGGGAGTAGATCGTGCAGCGTTTTCCAGAAGTAGTAAGCGTATGGTAAAGGCCAAGCGTTGAGCCGATCGTGTCGCCGTCAATGCGCTCATCGGTCAATAACAAGATATGCGATGCTCCGGCAATAAGATCTTTGGCTTGGGAGAAAAGGTGGCGCATAAAGGAATGGGTCACTGTATGATAATAAACGAAAGTCGTCAATAAAAAACCGGGGTATCCTCCATTGTAATTACTGTGCAAAATCGCTACACTTGCCCTAACATATGCACTTAGAACGCCTTGATGTCCAAGGGTTTAAAACCTTTGCCCAAAAGACTTCGGTCTCGTTTCTGCCACCAAAGTCAGACCGCCAGCAACTTACGGTCATTGTGGGTCCAAACGGCAGCGGTAAATCAAACCTTGCTGACGCCATTCGCTGGTGCCTGGGCGAACAATCCATGAAACACCTACGCGGCAAAAAAGCGGAGGATATTATTTTTTCTGGTTCAGAAGGCAAGTCGCGTTCCGGGTACGCCGAGGTCTCCATGACCTTTAACAATGAAAAGAAACGCGCCAACGTTCCGTGGAGTGAAATTACGGTCACCCGTCGCCTGTACCGTGATGGAGAGACCGAGTATTTGCTAAACGGTGAACCAGCTCGCTTGAGTGATATTCAGCTACTTCTTGCGGAGTCGGGTGTTGGTCAGCGCTCCTATGCGGTTATCGGCCAAGGCATGATCGATCATGTGCTAACCGCAAGCCCTGAGGAGCGAAAGATCTTCTTTGATGACGCTACCGGTGTGCGTGGTTTGCAGATGCGCCGTCACCAATCAGTTTTAAAACTTGAAAGATCGCTACGCACGCTTGAAGAGGCTGAGGCGCTCCTTCGTGAAATCGAGCCTCGCTTAAATTTATTGCGCCGACAAGTAAAGCGTTTGAACGAGCGTGAGCAAATTGAGGAAGAGTTAAAACGTGTGTCGCTTGGTTACTACTCAACGCTGTTTTGGAACCTGCAAAAGGAAAAAGATGCCGTTCTTGCTCGTGTGAGCACGAGTGATCTTCGGGTTGCACAGCGCCGCCATGATTTAAAGATCGCCGATGAAAAGTTTGCCGCCCTCGCCACGTCCCACGTACCGGTGCAAACAGATGACGGCGCCGCTAAGAGTGCGCAGCTTGCCTATAAAGAAGCAAACGCAAAACGTGAAGCTGCACGCCAGGCGCTCTTTAGCGCTGAGCGTGAAATTGAAATCACAAAAGCTAAAGCGCGCGCTTCCTGGGCACCGCTCCCGCTTGATCACATCGTTACTCAAATGAAAGACATCGTTGCGCTCCATGAGAGCGCCTATCAAGCTTTGCAAACCGCCCGCACTTCCGGGGATTGGGATGCGCTTGAGCGTGTCATTACTTCCGCTCATAACAAAGCTAAGTCACTGCGTGATCGCCTGGTTGAGCCAAAAATCGAAGAGGTCAAAATCGAGGATCACCTCACCCAAGCTGTGGCGGATGCTAAAAAGCGTTTAGCAGAAGCCGAGGATGCGGTGCATATTGCCGAGGAAGCAGCAGATGCCGCCGTTGACCGCGCTACCGCCGATAAAACTGAGCTCATTGCTCTGCAAAAAGAGTTGCGCCGGTTGCAGACTGAACTTTCAACTGAAGAGAATGCCCGTAACGCGCAAGCGGTCGAACTTGCTCGTGCTGAAACACGTCTTGAGGCGCTCAGTTCAGAAATGAGCGAACAGCTTGGTCCACTTGGTGAGGGTGAGGTGCGTCGCGCTCCACCAGAAAACCCCATATCTGATCTCGCCACGGAACAGGCGCGTCTTGGGAAGTTGCGTCACCAGCTCGCACTCATTGGTGCTATTGATCCAGAGGTTGCTAAAGAGCACGGCGAGGTTGAGTCACGCTTCACCTTCTTAGCCGAGCAGTCAGATGATTTGCGAGGCGCTATCTCTTCAACGGAAAAGATCGTAGATGAACTCGACGGTCAGATAGCCGAGCAGTCCACCAAGAAATTTAAAACGATCAAAGACGAGTTCCAAAAGTACTTCGCCGTCTTATTTGGTGGCGGTAATTGCTCACTCATCCAAGTCACCCGTGAAGCGCTATCGCAGGATGTAAAAGTCGCCGCCGATCGTGCCATGGAGGAAGTAGCCGGGGAGGCGGTGCAGGAGTTACAAACTGATTCCGCTCGCGCGCGTTTGCGCTTAGCAGAAAAGACAGATGCCATCATGGGCGTTGATATTGAAGCTTCGCCACCAGGCAAGAAGGTCAAAAACCTCAGCGCCCTCTCAGGCGGCGAGCGTGCGCTCACCTCGATTGCTCTATTGTCAGCGATCATGGCTACCAATCCAAGCCCGTTCGTGGTCCTTGATGAGGTAGATGCCGCCCTTGATGAAACAAATACCGTGCGCTTCGCAAATATCCTTCGCGAACTTTGCACGCACACCCAGTTCATCGTTATCTCCCACAACCGTGCCACCATGGAAAAAGCCGATGCCCTGTACGGCGTCACCATGGGAGATGACGGCATCAGCCGATTATTGTCAGTAAAACTCGAAGATATCGCCGGCGAAGGCTCGGCGCGTCGGTAAAAAAAGAAGAGACCCACCTTGGCCCCGTATGGGCTAGGTGGGTCTTGCGTTCACGAGAGCACGCGCCGCAGGATCGTCGGCTCGCTGGCGAACAGTTCGTTTGCCATGCGTACGATCTCGTCGCGCGTTGGCTCCGGGATGAGTGGCTGCTCATCCTCTGTCAGGTCAGGATCAAGTGCAACCTGCTCGATCAGATTGTCAGCGTCCTGAATGCGCATCGTGCGCATAAGCTCACGGCCAATCGCGTCAGTCAGTGGGAGTTGGCTCAGGTAGCCGTTCCAGTGCTGCGGGTTGATGCGTCCTCGCTTAAGGTTGTTGACCGCTGCAAGCGCAATATCGATGGCCTCTGGGCTGGCGGTATCAAGATCAATCACCGCCGCCGAGCCAAGCGGCATCCACTCGTGCGCGGCGTTGATCCCGTAGCTCTGCCCAAGCTTGCGCCGGAGCACTTGAGCAATCGAGCCGTACGAATGGTCGGTGAGCAGATTTTCGACCGCTATAACCGCGCGCTGCTTGCGCCTCGGAACGGATGGCGCATTGAATAAGATCTCAGCACCGACATCAACCGATTCGTAGCGCAGGTCACCCTGCGCGAGTCGTTGCGTATGCGCCACTGGCCGCTGTCCGCCGCCGCTCGGGATACTACTCGCAAGCACACACGAGACGACTTCGTCGTGAGTCATGGGGCTGGCAATCCAGAGCGTCATCCGCTCACTCACGTAGAAGCGCTCATGCACACGCATGAGATCGTCCATGGATAAGGCGCGAATGCTCACAAGGTCGCCGGTCACAGTCTTCAGAAGTGCGGGGTTACCAGGGAAGAGTAGGTCAAGACGCTGGTAGCTCTCGTACTCTTCTGGCGTCGTGCGTGATTCCACACTCACGACCTTCTTCTCGGTCGCGAAATGCTGCGGGCTCGCGCTTGGCCTGAGAACAAGCCGGATGAGTTCACGAAGTGTCGCCTTGGTTTGCTGCGCAAGGCAGTCCGTCTCGTAAGTTGTGCTCGTGAACCCGGTTGAAGCTTCCAGGTCAAAGCCGGACTTGATGAGTCCAGCAAGCTCCGGGCGAGCGCGCGGGTGCCGAAACGGCATCTCCGCAATTACATGCTCCAGCAGGTGCGCTGCTCCGATCTGATGAACCGGATCATCGAGTGCTCCGCACTGCACCTGTAGCGACATGCTCGCAATCTCAGTTTGCGGAAGCTCGATGGTCGCCACCACCATCCCGTTAGGAAGTGTGGTCCTATGTGTCGCGTGCGGGAAGCGATGAAAGTGAATCGTGGACATGAGGTCTCCAGAGAGGTGAAAGGTGCATCCGAACAAAGCAGGATAGCATGTTCTTACAAAAAAGCAACAATGTTAGCCTAATTTTTGACTAAAACAAGAAAAACAAGTACACTAGCCTCTTATGCAAAAGAAATTCTTTGCTCGCTCAAGCGGTCCAGCTGGCCGCAAAAACAACAATCGCCGCTCCCGTGGAGATGTTTCTTTTGGTGCTCCAGCCCATGAAGGCAAGTCCGGACCACGTCCACAGCGCCCAAATCGCAGTAATCCAAAGGGTTCCTGGGAACAGGTTTCTGAGTGGTACGGAGAGTACGTGCGTGGCAAAGAAAATATTCAGCACACGGTCGTTTTTCCAAACGCCCTGCGCCTTTTAGCTCCCCAGCAAGGCGCAAGCTATCTTGATATCGCCTGCGGTGAAGGAGCCTTTACACAAATGATCGCCAAGCGCGGCGCCGAGGTAACCGGTGTCGATATCGCTTCGTCACTCGTGCGTCAGGCGCAGGATAAGCGCATTCGCAGCGCCCGTTTTCAAGTTGGCGACGCGCAGTCATTGCCATCCTATTTTGAGAAGCAGGCCTTTGATGGCGCTACTTGTGTCTTGGCTTTGCAAAACATCCCAGATCTTGAAGCAACTATCGGAGGCGCAGCTATCGTGTTAAAGCGCGGCGCGTCATTTGTCGCTGTTATCAACCACCCATCATTTCGCACTCCTCGTCAGTCTGGTTGGGAATGGGATGAGAAGCGCGCTATGCAGTTCCGTCGTGTTGATGCCTACATGACACCAAACGAGATTCCAATTGCCATGCACCCAGGTCGTGATCGTAGTGCAGTAACGTATTCATATCACCGTCCGCTTGAGGCCTACGTAAAAGCCCTCACTAAAGCCGGATTTATCGTCGATGCTCTTGAAGAGTGGACCTCAGAGGCGGTTAGTGATTCTGGTCCTCGTGCTAAAGCGGAAAATCGCGCTCGTCGAGAGATCCCGCTTTTCCTCGCCCTACGCGCCCGAAAACAATAGTTGCCGTCATGGCAACTTTTTGTTAATAAGGTGCAGTTCGTTTGGAGGCAAGATGCCCTTGTATAAGTTCGCTCGTTTCGCGACCGCACTCATTGTGGCGGCATGCATTACCGGCCCTTGCGCGGCTCTCGCGCTCCTGTCGGCAATCTTCAGGACCCCTTGGCTTAAGGCGCCGGTGTCTTGGGGGAGGTACGTGACAAGTGCCGCCTGCACGCTCGCCGACATCACGATCACGTACTCAGGACGCCACTGGAAGCCATCTCACGCCGGCGTACCGATTCTGGTGATCGCAAATCACCCGCCGCAAGTCGGTTTCCCGTTTCTCTACGACTCCATCTATCGCTTCACCGGTCGACAGGTGGTGAAGGTGGTGGCTAAAGACACGCTCAACCCCGTCTTTCGTTGGCCACTGCAAGCCCTCGGGCTTGTGACCTGTATTAGGCGCGAAGACCGTGAGAGCTCGCTCGAACGACTCTCCTCAACGGTGGTAGGGGAGGAAGATGTCCTTCTCCTGTTCCCCGATCAGTCGCGTTACTCGCAAGGAGCAGTCAACGAGCAACGCGAAAAGTATAAGGATGCGGTGCCAGCCATCGACGAGCTGCTGCGCTATGTTCTTGTGCCAAAGACCGGCGGCCTCCTCGCGATTCTGCGTCAGCTGCCGGACAACGCCCTTGTGATTGATCTCACGCTCGCCATCTCAACCTCTGCGTGGTCAGATGCTGCATCGATCAACTGGGCAGACTCCACGCTCTACGTGCATGGCGACTACTTCCGCGTGCATGAACTCCCGCTTGATGAGCCGTGCTTACGAGACTGGCTCGTAAGCAGGTGGCGCAAGAAGGCCAGGCGCATCGCCTCGCTGCGTGCCGCTAAGCGGCCGCAAGACACATCCTCGATTGATTCTTAGCCACGCGGGCAAGAGTCATTCGAGGATTTTCATTTGCTGAAAAAATCGAAGAGTGGTTTACTCATTTTAAGAATCTTCACCACCTCTTCTATGCTCGTAAGAGACATTATGGTGACTGATTACGTTGTGTTGACCCCTACGCAATCATGGCGTGAGGCAGCTGCGCTTTTACTTGCGCACCAGGCCTCAGCTGGTCCGGTAATAGATACCGCCGGTGAACTCATTGGTATCTTGTCAGAGAAGGATCTTTTTCGGGGAATCTTCCCATCTCACAGGGAGTGGGCATCAGATCCTCACGCATACCTTGATTTTGAGGAGATGGAATCAAACGCGCATGAAGCAAGTGAGAAACGGGTAGCAGATGTCATGAGTCGGCGGCTTATTACCGCCACGCCGTCCATGCCAATTTTAAAAGTAGGAGCGCTTATGAGTGCTAGCGGTATTCATCACGTTCCCGTTACTGATGCTGGTCGATTAGTAGGTCTAGTCAATCGAGGCGGCATCTATCGAGCTATCCTCGGACGGCACCTAGGTATTACTAAAGGTTAAGTGCCACTACAGGACTTGACAAACACTCGCGGCGCCCGTAAAGTGCGGCCAAAATATCTATGCTTACTATCCGCCTTTCTCGTACCGGCAAGCGCAAGCAGCCGTACTACCGCATCGTGTTACAGGAAAAGACTCGTGATCCATGGTCTCCAGCCTTGGAGGTTCTCGGAAACATGAACCCACGTCTTGATCGCAAGGAAGCTGTTATCAATAAAGAGCGTTTGGCTTACTGGATTGAGCGCGGTGCTCAGCCGTCAGATAGCTTGCGCAACCTATTTATCGATCTTGGCCTCATGAAGGGCGAGAAGGTAAATAACATCACCATTACTGCTAAGCGCGCTAAGAAGCTCGCTGAAAAGAAAGCAGAAGCCCCTGCGGCGTAATCCACACGTTATCCACAACAATGAATAACTCCGCAGCTGTAGCTGTGGAGTTTTTCATTGCCAGAGTTCGTACTGCCCGTATACTAAGATTAGTGCACCTGGACAAAGCGACGGCCAGTGCATACGGAAAATCGTCGCATGATCTATGGAATTTGACCAGCAGTTCGTTGAATACATCGTTAAGAATCTCGTGAATAAGCCTGAAGAGGTCACCTCCGAGCGTAAGGTTGATGATCAGGGTGTACTTATCACAGTACATACCGCACCAGATGATACCGGGTACGTTATTGGTAAGAGTGGCAAAACCGCTATTGCCATCCGCACGCTTCTTGCCACCCTTGGTGCCAAGAATAACGCGCGCATCAGCTTCCGCATCGATGCCCCAGAAAACGGCTCACGTCGCGCCCCTCGTGAAGAGGGAGCTGCGCCTATGGCTGCTCCTGCGGCTCCAGAAGCACCAATGGATGACGCCACGGTCGACAGCCTTACATTCTAAGGAAAAACATCCCTCCGCCAAAAAACGAGGGATGTTTTTTATCTGCGTATAATTGACGAGTTACCCGGTCGGAATTAAGCTCACCTGTTGCTATGAATCGTTTTGATGTTATTACCATTTTTCCGGAAGTTATTTCGCCTTATGCCGAGGCATCAATTTTAGGTCGTGCGCAAAAAAAGAAGCTGATCAAAGTAACCGCTCATGATCTGCGCAGTTTTTCAAACGACAAACATAAAAAGGTAGATGACACCCCGTACGGTGGGGGAGCTGGCATGGTTATGTCCGTGCAGCCGTTTGATGCCGCTATTAAAAAAGTGCGCCGCCGCCGTTTGATTGGCAAACAGCCTTCGGTACGCGTCATTATGACGAGCGCTTCAGGTAAACGCTTTTCCCAGGAGGATGCTAAGCGTCTAGCTAAATACGATCAGGTCATTTTTCTATGTGGCCGCTATGAGGGTATTGATGGCCGTGTTGAAGAGTATATTGCGGATGAATCGCTTTCTATTGGCGACTACGTTCTAACAGGCGGCGAATTACCCGCGCTCGTCATGATTGATGCTATTGCTCGCCAGGTTCCGGAAGTGCTGGGAAATAGCGAAACGCTGCATGAAGAATCTCATGATGTCGATGGGCAGTTAGAGTACCCTCAGTACACAAAGCCGGAGACATACAGCTTTAGCACAATCAGAGGCAAGAAAGAGGCGATTGAGGCCTCGGTGCCCGCGGTCTTACTTTCCGGAAATCATGCCGCCATTGCGAAGTGGAGAAAAGAAAAAATGAGGCAAGAAAACGTTAAAAAGCAGGAGGGATAAGGTTTAGGGATATCTTGTCAGCCTCAGTAAGGAGATGGGCATTTTTCGCTAATGACTGCGGGCATTTTTTCATCCCCAGTACACGAAGCCCTGATGCTTGACAGCTTTTCCACAGTTGTATAAACTGCCGCTCGTCGCTGAACTTCCTCCGGGAGGCCAGTGGGGAACATTCACAATTGAATGACAAGCCAAATAAACGTGCGTATCACATGATGACCAATTATGTGATTGCAACGTCCCCCAATTGTCTCCTTTGAGAGACTGACAGAACTTCAAGCAATTGAAGTATATATAACTGAGAGTTTGATCCTGGCTCAGGATGAATGCTGGCGGCGTGGCTAAGGCATGCAAGTCGAGCGAACACTATTTTGTAGCAATACAGAGTCGTGTTAGCGGCAAACGGGAGCGTAACACATTGGCAACCTTCCCTTCACTCGCGAATAACCACTGGAAACGGTGGCTAATACGCGATATAATTTCTCTTTCGCATGATCGAGACATGAAAGTTACGGCGGTGAAGGAGGGGCCTATGGCCCATCAGCTAGTTGGCGGTGTAATGGACCACCAAGGCTATGACGGGTACCAGGCGCGAGAGCGTGACCTGGCTCACTGGGACTGAGACACTGCCCAGACACCTACGGGTGGCTGCAGTCGCGAATCTTCCACAATGCACGAAAGTGTGATGGAGCGACGCCGCGTGTCGGAAGAAGGCCTTCGGGTCGTAAACGACTTTTATCAGGGACGAATTTTGACGGTACCTGAAGAATAAGGGGTTGCTAACTCTGTGCCAGCAGCAGCGGTAATACAGAGACCCCGAGCATTATCCGGATTTATTGGGCGTAAAGCGTTCGTAGGCGGTTTTGTAAGTCATTTGTTAAATCTTCAGGCTTAACCTGGAGGCTGCGGGTGATACTGCAAGGCTAGAGGATGGGAGAGGCATATGGAATGCCCGGTGTAGCGGTAAAATGCGTTAATATCGGGTAGAACACCAAAGGCGAAAGCAATATGCTGGAACATTCCTGACGCTCAGTGAACGAAAGCGTGGGTAGCGAAAGGGATTAGATACCCCTGTAGTCCACGCTGTAAACTATGATAACTAGATTTTGGGAGTATCGACCCTCCCAGAGTCGACGAAACAAGCTAACGCGTTAAGTTATCCGCCTGGGAAGTACGGTCGCAAGACTAAAACTCAAAGGAATAGACGGGGACCCGCACAAGCGGTGGATCATGCGGTTTAATTCGATGCAACGCGAGAAACCTCACCTGGGCTTGAAATATAGCTGCTAATCCCTAGAGATAGGGGCTCCTTCGAGGGTGCTATGTAGGTGCTGCATGGTTGTCGTCAGCTCGTGCCGTGAGGTGTACCCTTAAGTGGACTAACGAGCGCAACCCCTGTCGTGTGTTGTACTTTCACACGAGACTGCTTCCGTAAGGGAGAGGAAGGAAGGGATGACGTCAAATCAGCATGGCCCTTACGTCCAGGGCAACACGCATGATACAATGGCCGGTACAGAGGGTTGCCAAACCGCGAGGTGGAGCTAATCCCATAAAACCGGCCCCAGTTCGGATTGGAGTCTGCAATTCGACTCCATGAAGCCGGAATCGCTAGTAAAGGCGGATCATCACGCCGCCTTGAATACGTTCTCGGGTCTTGTACTCACCGCCCGTCACGTCAAGAGAGTTGGGAATGCCCGAACGTCGCCGATCGGCGGCGGAAGGTAGGCTCAGCAATAGGGACGAAGTCGTAACAAGGCATCCGTAGCGGAAGCTGTGGATGGATCACCTCCTTTTAAAGGAATTTCCTTTTAGTCGAGTCTGTAGCAATACAGAATGGGACGTTGCAATCACAAAGTTGGCCATTATTACAATGGCATGGATACTGCGTTTATAGGCAAAAATTAAAACTCCGGGTGAAACCGGATGTTTTTGTTTGAAAAGTTGCGTTGAAACAATTTTGTATTCACACGGGTAACAAAAAAGCGCTCCGTTTAAGGAGTGCTTTTTTGGTGCCGGGAGCCAGGATCGAACTGGCGACACATGGTTCTTCAGACCATTGCTCTACCACTGAGCTACCCCGGCGTATAAAACCTACCCAAGTTTGTCCATCTTCGGCGTCGCCTCCTATGGGCGTCGTCAACGTACTTATTCAGTACGTCTCCTCCGTCCTCGTCGGCTCCTTGAATCTGAACAAACTTAGTAGGTTTTATTGCACAGTGATACGGTCATCGGAGAAGATTCTTCATAAAATAGTCACTGGCTAGGAGTTCGCCGAGCACGAGCCGAAGCGTACTGACAAAAGTACGGTGAGGCTCGCGCGCAGGCGACAACAACGCCAGGGGGTATTTTATGAAGAATCTTGCATGGTGGGCGTGCCTGGACTCGAACCAGGGACCTCAGTCTTATCAGGACTGCGCTCTAACCACCTGAGCTACACGCCCGCACAATAGAAACAAGTAAAGCGTGGCTATAGTACGTTTTCCACAAAAGAGCGTCAAGCTAGGAAGTGGCTATACTAAGCACGATAGATTATACTCGACAGGTATGAAAAAGATCGTTATTTCAAGCCTCTTAGGAGTCCTTATAATCGCAGGTGCTCCGTTAGGGGTGCTGGCCGCAGATAGCATGCTCTATGCGCAGGAAGTGGTAGCTAAGGCTCCGCTTAACATTCTTTCACCGGAGCGTGCTCTTGGGGCACCAGATGGCGCGTATGCGGACTTCCTAGATAAAGACGCCTATGCTATTTATGATTTTGGCGCAGAAACAAATACTGCAGTAACCCTGCATATTGTCATCCGTGATCTTGGCGCTGGTGCACGGCTCTCATTTCTTGATGAAAGCATGGTAGAGGTGGTTTCATCGTCCACCGTTTTTCCTCTTGGAGCAACGCAGGTAGTTGTTGATTATCAAGGTGAAGATAGCTACCGATTTATCAAAGTAACATCTCCCGAGGAAGAAGAATGGCGACTGGATGCTATTGCGTTGTCAGGCATGGTTGATCAAGGAGGGGATGAGGCGCCGGGTGATCTTGATGAAGATGGCATCGTAACTGAAGAAGAAGCTGATGTTGAGTCACGGATCCCATACGGAGACGCTGATTCCATGGCTGGTGCCCTTGTAAAAAGCGGCAATAGCAGCGCAGTGTACTTCATTGGCGAGGATGGTAAGCGTCACGCTTTTCCGATCGGCGGCATCTTTACGTCATGGGACTATTCATTTGACGATGTCATTACTATCTCTGCAGAGCAGATGGCGTCCTACATGATCGGTAAGAACGTCACGGTTCGCCCTGGTACCTGGCTCGTAAAGCTCCAGACCGACCCAAAGACGTACGCTGTGGAGCCTGGAGGGGTCTTGCGCTGGGTACAGACCGAGGCGCATGCTCGTGATCTTTTTGGTGACGATTGGAATAAACAGATCTTTGATGTCTCAGATGCCTTTTGGCGCAACTACACGCTTGGCGAGCCGCTTGAGGCTGGTGAGGTGCCTGCAGGTATGTGGATCACAGACAGCGTAGCTACGTTTGTGACCGAGGTTTCAGGTGCTCGTCGCTTGAGTGTCGCAGAGCAGCGGGCGCTTCGTATTAGTGACAAGTTCGTTCACGAACGCTCAATTACTTCTGAGATTTCGCGCCCACTTGATGACGCAGATCTACATGATGACATTCACCCTTTCTAGAGGGAGTTGATCGTTGACGCTATGAATAAAGAAACAAAAGTCGAACGTATGAATGGTGATAACGACTCATTCATTGCACGTTCGCACGCTTGGCTTCTCGCTCGCCCCTGGTGGCAGCTTGTCGCGATATTTATCATGGCCCTCATGATGGCGGCGTTTGATACGGTGATTCTTGATTGGGTACCGTTTGTTGACGAAGCGTTCTTATACGCGGCGGTGATCTTTATCGGTCGTGCGGTCTTTGAGAAGGCGACCAAGTAAGAAAGCCCCCGCGAAAGCGGGGGTTTAGATTCAGTTGACCAAACGATAAAAGCCAAGTAACCTATACCCGCATCGGGCTGTAGCTCAGTAGGCTTAGAGCGGCTGGTTTGGGACCAGCAGGCCGCAGGTTCGAGCCCTGTCAGCCCGACCATAAAAACCTCTTCATTTTCGCTCCAGCGTCATAATAGCGTCGTTGGAACAAAAGCGAAGAGGTTTTTTTGTTAAACTTTTACTATGATTCTTCCGACAACGCACCAAGAAAGACAGGCTTTTCCAAGGTGGTGTTTTGGCGTTGATGAAGTGGGTCGTGGTTGCTTAGCTGGACCCGTTGTAGCAGCGGCTGTTGCCTTTGATTGGTCAAAAAATATTGAAGCAGAGGCTAAGTCGGCCGGTATCGTTATTGCGGACAGTAAAAAACTATCAGCTGCACGTCGTAAAGAGGCTGTGAATTTTATCAAGAACTCAGGAGCAAGAATCGCGATAAGTTCACGAGCCGCGGATGTCATTGATGAGATCAACATTCTCCAGGCGGCGTTAGCTTCAATGAAAGATGCAGTAGCTGAGGCCTCGCAGGGTCTCGAAGACTTTATAGTACTCGTCGACGGCAACCAGCCCCTGAAGGAAGTTGCATACGAGCAGGAAACAATTACCGGTGGCGACGCTAAAGTATTTTCTATCGCTGCCGCGTCAATTATCGCCAAAGAGTATCGAGATGAGCTCATGCGCAAAGCACATGAAGAATATCCCGAGTATCATTTCATAAAGAACGTGGGTTACGGCACGAAAGTACACCGCGACGCCCTCATAAAGTTCGGGCCAACGCCATTGCATCGCCGCTCATTTTTAAGCAAGATACTAAGCGTATGATCGGCTTCTTTGATTCTGGATTAGGCGGATTAGCGATTTGGAAAGCAGTACACGAACGGTTGCCAGAATTGGGCACTCTGTATTTTGGCGATCAAGCGAATAGTCCATACGGCATACGTTCGCAAGAAGAAATTATCGCCTTAACAAAGGCGGGCGTTGATCGATTGTTTCAAGAAGGTGCGGTGATCGTTATTTTAGCCTGCAATACCGCGTCAGCCGCCGCTTTACGATCATTGCAGAAGGATTGGCTTCCATTTGCCTGGCCTGATCGCCGAATTCTTGGAGTGCTCGCTCCAACGGTAGAGGCGGTTACTGGCCAGTCCTGGGCTAATGAAGCACCGATGTCAAAAGAAGTGGGTTCAGTTGCAGTCTTTGCTACTCCAGCCACGATCGCGTCCGGCGCCTATGTGCGAGAAATTCAAAAACGGGCCCCGGGTCTAAGTGTTACTGGCGTAGCTTGTCCAAATCTTGTCCCGCTTATTGAGTCAGGCGCGCCGCAAGAAGAGCTACAACAAGAAGTGATGCGCTACGCAAAAGAAGCGGGAGAGGTCGATACGGCAATTCTAGGTTGCACACATTATGCCCTCATAGCGAGCGCTTTTAAGAAGGCTCTGCCGGAAAGTATTGTGATCGATCAAGGTCAAGCGGTTGCGGAGAGCTTAGAAAAATACCTCAAGCATCACCCTGAGTTGCAAGAAAGGATTTTGACAGCCACATATCGTTTTGCAACAAGCGGCTCACCGGTGATTGTCGAGCCACTTGCAAAGCGTTTTGCGGGAATTGAAGGCGCATCCTGGGAGTGTTGGCAGTAGTGGCGAAACCGGAGCATTTCCGCTAGGATGGGGCTCATGCTAAGCCTGCGAGAAACCCTAGAAAAAGCCTCAGAAACCTCGGTGAAATTCACCGCTCCTCTTGGATTACGTGAGGATGTAGTACGCAAGATTTCTGAAGCTAAAAATGAACCGAGCTGGATGAGAGAGCGTCGCTTGCAGGCCTTAAAGCTTTTTAATACGACGTCGCTTCCCACATGGGGGCCATCGCTTGAAAGGCTCGATCTAGCAAAGATCGCTTTTTTCGTTCAGCCAAATACTACGGAAAGTAGATCATGGGATGACGTCCCGCAAGATATTCGGGACACTTTTGAAAAGCTTGGCATTCCAGAGGCAGAGCGCGCAGCGCTCGGGGGAGTAGGCGCTCAGTTTGATTCCGACATGGTGTATCACAATTTGAAACAAGAGCTTGCCGATCGTGGTGTTATTTTTGAGAACATGGATGTTGCCCTCATAAAGCACGAAAGCTTGGTGCGGGATTATTTCATGACGCGTTGCGTGCCGCCCCACGATCACCCATTTGCCATGCTGCATGCCGCTGTTTGGAGTGGGGGAACCTTTATCTATGTACCAAAAGGGGTGACGGTTGAAATTCCACTGCAAGCGTATTTCCGCATGAATGCTAAAGGCGGTGGTCAGTTTGAGCACACGCTCATTATTGCTGACGAAGGAAGCGATGTGCATTACATCGAAGGCTGCTCTGCTCCGAAATACGACGAAGCCGCGCTTCATGCCGGATGCGTGGAGATCTTTGTAAAAAAGGGCGCACGTGTTCGTTATTCAAGTGTTGAGAACTGGAGTAAGAATACGTTTAACCTCAACACTAAGCGTGCCATCGTTGAGCAAGACGGCACGATTGAGTGGTTGAACGGAAATCTTGGTAGCGGAACGACTATGCTCTATCCAATGAGTATTTTAATTGGGGATCGCGCCAAGAGCGATTATTTAGGCATTGCTTTTGCAGGTGACGATCAGGTGCAAGATACTGGGCACAAGATCGCCATCGTCGGCAAAGATTGCGCGGCAACGGTGCGATCAAAAAGCGTGAGTGCCGGTAGTGGCTCCTCGGTGTATCGCGGTTTAGTAAGTATCCCCGCAGCTGGCGAGCGAGCGTCAGTACGCGTGCAGTGTGATGCACTGCTTTTAGATGATGGATCAGTGTCGGACACGATTCCGGTTATGGATATTAGCGCACAAGATACAATCATTGCTCATGAGGCAACGGTTGGTCGTTTAAGTGATGAACACATGCGTTATTTAGCGGCTCGTGGCTTGTCGCCACAGGCTGCAGTCCGTGCGATGGTTGCAGGTTTTTTTGATCCCGTTGTGCAGGCGCTACCACTTGAGTACGCCATTGAACTTGTTCGCTTGATTGAGATTGAGCTTGAGCGCCACGAATCATATGGCTAAGAATCCTGGAAGAATAATGCCATTGTCAGAAGTCTTGCCTGTAAATGAGCCAAGCATCGCATCGACGCTCACGTCGCAAGAGCTGTATGCTGCGCCCGATGAGGTTGCATCACACGTCTTTACGCTTGATGACGCTCCTTCTGGAATCTACGAATTGAATGTTAGCGCCGCTCGCAAGGGTCGGTTATCGATTACCATCATTGGTTCAGTTGCCCCATCCGCAAAGATTGAAATTGTTATGCGTGTAAGCGGTGAAGGGGAGATAGCGATTGATCGAACACTAAAATGTATCGCAGAAAAGGCAGCGTACACCATGACAACCGTGGGTATTCTTGAGCAAAACGCGAAAGTGCACGTAAGCGATGTCCTGCGCGTTATAGAAGATAGAGCAACGGTAGTGGTGCGGTCACGTTTAGTGTTCAAGGATGAGGCGAGTGGCGATGTTCGCGCATACATGCGCATTGCAAAGGCGTCGAAGGGCATTACCGCAAAAGAAGACTTACGCGCGCTCATGCTTGGAAATGGTAATCGCGTGCAGTGTATTCCCGAGCTTCGTGTAGAGACAAAGGACTGTACCGCTACCCACGCAAGTACGCTTGCTCGGCCGGAAGCAAGGCAAGTGCAGTACCTCGCAGCGCACGGCTTTACGAAGTCACAAGCCGAGGCGTACATTGCCGAGGCTTTCACGCAATCAGTATGAGAAACCCACTGCGCCAGCATTTTCCAGCCCTTCATGACGATCGTCATGCCTACTTAGATTTTGCAGCCACAGCGCTGGTCGCAAGGCCGGTTATTGAGGCTGTAGCAAGTGAAATGCAGTCACCCCGAGGAAACCCCTGGCGAGGCGCTCACGCCTGGTCTGAGAGCGCTACAGTGCGTTTAGAAGAGGCTAGAGCGTCGATTGCTGCCTTTGCTGGCGTTGCCTCAAGTCGGCTAGCATTTACCAAGAACACTACCGAAGGCCTCAATATTATGGCTTTTGGCGTTGGGTCCCTGCTTCGGCCGGGCGACGAAGTACTGCTATCCATTTTTGATCACCATAGTGTTCTTATTCCGTGGCAGCAGTCAGCTCAGCGATACGGTTTCAGTCTAGTTTTTACGGGCATGACTGCAGATGGCCAGTTAGACCTTGTTGATTTCAATAAAAAAGTCACGAAAAAAACAAAAGCCATCGTTGTGACACATGCCTCAAATGTGCTTGGCACCGTTTTGCCACTTGCTCATATTATTGAAAAAGCAAAGCGCGTTGATGCGCTTATGCTCGTAGACGCTGCGCAGACCATCGGGCGCTTGCCGCTAAACGTGGATGGAATGGGTATTGATGCTCTGGCTTTTGCAGCACACAAAATGTACGGCCCAACCGGTATTGGTGCTCTGGCGCTTTCACAGCGTTTGCTTGATCAACTACCGCCACTTACCTTTGGCGGGGGAGCAACCGAGGGTTCCGTGCCTGCGCCAGGTATTCAAAAGTTTGCTGCGGGCACGCCAGCGCTTGAGGCGGCTATCGGCTTTGCGCGCGCGACAACATTTATTGCCGATCATGCTGATGAACGTCACGATCAAGCGATACGTGCTCTCATGCACGAATCACTGCGTGAGGTGCCAGAAGTGACAATACACGGCCCGTCATACAAAGCCCCGGGGCTACCGATTGTTTCATTTTCAATCGCACACATCCATCCGCATGATGTCGCTGCGCACTTAAGTGATAACGGCATATATGTACGTTCCGGTTTTCACTGCGCCGCGCCTCTTGCCGCCTGTCTACACGCGCAGGGAACGGTGCGTATAAGCGGGGGAGTGCCAACAGATGCTGAAGACATCAAGCGCCTAATTGAGACTCTTCGTCAGTTGTTCTAGCGTATGCAAACTCAAGAACTTTTGCATCGTATTCGTTCGCTGCGCTATAACCACGAGCTTGCAAATGCGACGTACACCGCTCGCGCGTTAAATGCTTCCTGCGGTGATGATATTTCACTTCACATAAAGTGCAGTGCGGACGGAATTGTCGAGGCGGCTTCATTTTCAGGGCATGGCTGCGCGCTATGCCTAGTGAGTGCTGATGATTGGTGCGCAAAAGCTCATGGTCAAAAGAAGGGGCGTCTCGTGGGTGTTGGCGAGCAAACCGTGACGGATCGACTCGGATTTGATCCAGGGCCACTACGCTCACGCTGTGCCGCGCTTGTAATCGAGGCTTGGAAAAAAATAGAAATGATATGGGAAGTTTAAGAATAAATAACTATAGCGTCACCCGTTCTGGCGACCGTCTTCTGGCGGGTGCATCAATGGATATAAAGTCCGGCGAGGTGCATATTTTGCGTGGCGCAAATGGCGCAGGTAAGTCGTCGCTACTCTTGGCGCTCATGGGGGATGATCGCGTGGTGGGCGCCGGTGAACTATTGATGAATGATAAAAGCCTTTCTGCTTTGCCTATCCACGAGCGCGCTACGGCCGGTCTTTTTATGTCATTTCAGGATCTCCCGGCCTTCCCGGGAATCACCATTGCTGCACTGACAAGGTCAGCTTTTGAAGCGCGCTTCGGCGAGCAAGGTGCGCCGCAGTTTTTTCTCAAGCTACGCGAAGCGCTACGACAACTTGAGCTTGAGGAAGCGTTCATTGATCGTGAGGTAGGTGTTGGCTTGTCAGGTGGAGAGAAAAAGCGGCTTGAGCTCTTACTCATGTTACTCATGGAGCCAGAGGTAGCGCTTCTTGATGAAATCGATGCTGGACTAGATGCGGCAGGTAAGGCATTTCTACTTAAGGCGATTATTAGCGCCAGGGCCCGTGGAACCTGTTTTCTGATCGTTACACATCAAGAAGATTTTGCTAAAGATCTAGAGCCAACGCGGATCTGGAAACTGGAAGCGGGAAGGGTGATTTAGCACTCTTGATAGCTGAGTGCTAGTTGTGCTAGTATGCTCATGTATGTCTGAACCAATGATGAATTTCCTCATTCCAACTGTTATTGAAAAAACGCACTACGGAGAGCGTGCGTACGATATTTATTCACGTCTTCTCAAAGACCGTATCATATTTCTTGGTACGGGAATTGATGACGGTGTCGCAAACGCCGTTATCGCCCAGCTGCTTTTTCTGGAAAGTCAGGATAAGACAAAAGACATTAAGCTCTACATCAATTCTCCCGGAGGATCGGTGACAGCTGGTCTCGCTATCTATGACACCATGCAGCATATCGCCCCAGACGTTTCCACGATCTGTGTTGGTATGGCGGCAAGTATGGGTGCGGTACTGCTTGCAGGTGGCGCGGCTGGTAAGCGCCTAGCGCTACCAAACTCAGAAATCATGATTCACCAGGTACTTGGTGGCGTGCAGGGTCAGGCAACCGACATCAAGATCCACGCTGAGCGTATTTTACAGATGAAGGAGTCGCTTAACACCATTTTGGCGCACCACACCGGCCAAACCCTCGCCAAGGTAACTGATGATACCGAGCGCGATAACTTCATGACCGCTAAGGCGGCTATGAAGTATGGTCTGATTGATAAAGTGATTAAAAAGGGTGACAAGTAAGAAAATGGCCCCTAACCTTGACGTTTTAAGAAAAAAGGGGTAAATTTGGTACTTATCCCACCTTCTGGTGGCGATAAAACTGCGGTCACGACAAGCATGGGGATATATACGGTTGTGCACACTGGTTCCGACTGGTCTGTGACAGCAGATGTATCTTCTTGACCGCAGTTCTATCGCAATCAGGGTGAGGAAAGAAAATACGGCCCATATGGGCCGTATTTTGCTATTCAACCGGGATCGGTTCGTCACTAGTCGGTTCACTTCCAGTAAGTTCAGGAGCGTCTTTGCTGACTCCCACCAGACAGATCTGTGGCAGGGTGCGATAGGTGCTATTAAAGGTTCGTACCGTGCTTGTACCATCCGCCCAGTCAATGATGTAGTCAAAGGTGGTGGTAGCGCCCGGGTAGCCAGACTGACACTGCCGTGTGCCTTCAGGAAGGGATGTAGTGTACTTGGTTACCGGTGTTCCATAGCCGTTCCAGCTGAGAACTTCAGGAGGGGTGTAGTAGCCTTGTCGACCATCTTTGGTACCCCAAAAGGTGAAGAAGACTTCGCTTGTTTCTTGATCAACCTCGGTAGCAAGCATGATGTAGTTAGCGGTGTCATTCTTAATCTTCAGGTCAGGAGCTGGATCATAGAGCGTAGCGTCTGTGCCGGGATTACCATTTGATGGATCATTGTAGTAGCTCACCACAAGCGAGTGGTTACGTCGCTCTACAATATCAAGGCCAGAATTCATGGCTGCTCGAAATGCAGTTGAACCGATCTGACACAAGCCTCCGCCAATCTCCGGAATAATTTCATCACCCTTAATAACAAGTTCCGGTAGGTAGCCATCAGCAACCGTAAACGGACGAAGGTGCTCAAGAAGAGAAAGTGTTTCACCAGGAGCAATAAGTAAGCCGTTCAGCTTATCGACGCCGTGTTGAATATTTTTACGGCGATTGCTTGGAGAGCCAGAGAAGTCAGAAAAGCCAACGCCGAGAATTTCCTTGATACCAAAGTTATTAATGCTATCCATTGGCACGTTCGGCGGGATGCGTTTTGTGGCAACGGTAATCACCTCCGGCGCGGCGTCGGTATTAAGTGCAGTAAGAAGATTGGCAAACAGCTGATCTTCATCAATGCTGATACCGTCACGACTGCCAACAAATTCAGTCACTCGATCATTTTCAACCGTAAACTTAGCGTCACGAGGAGAGATCTCGACCGCGGTTCGTACATCGGTTAAGAATCCAGCCATCGCTTCACGATCAAGGGAGAGGTAAGGGGTGTCGCCGACCGCTGGTTTGAGCCAGATTGTTAAATCTTTGGCAGTAATTTCAAATGCTTCCTCCTGCCCGTTGTCAGTCGTGTGGGTAAGGGTATAGGGCGCCTGTTCTACCGCACGTTTAGCGTCCGGAATCAGTTCTTGAGCCTGTTCAGTGGAGACGATCGCTGATCGCTCAACAAGAGCAAGGGGCACAGTAGAGAGTTCAAGATCCTGAACGTCAGCGCTAATAATGCTAAGCGCCTCCTCCATATCGATGGTGGCACCAATAACCGCTTCAACAACCGTAACTTCTGCTACGCCATCGCTCGCAAGTCCGATAACAAAATCCGTTTGCGTGCCAGGTGATTCAGCATTAGGGAAGGCCGCACGAATCGCATCCTCAAGCCGAACTTGCGCAAGGGTAACTTGCGGGGTGAGGGTAGCGCTACCAAACGTGGCGTAATAAAGAGGGGAGAAGAAATTGATAACCGGGTTTGAAGACGTACGACCAACGGCAAAGGCCTCATTAACCGCGGTGCTGACATCAAGATCAACGAGCTGATAAACAAGATCAGGATCAGTGGCGCCAGCTGGACTTAAGCTGATTGTTTGTTCGTTGCCAAAGAGCTCCAAAGTTAAGCCACGAGCAAGGAGCGAATCAAGTGACTTTTGTAAGGTGGCGCTTGCCTCCGCGCGGTCCATGCCTGAAAGGTTGTGACCAGAGACAGTCACGTTCGCTAAGATACGATCCTCATATTGATTAGAGGTGATGTAGCCAGCTGCGCCAAGCGCTAGGCAGGTAACGGCAACAACACCGGTCGCAAGAAAAATCACCCGCCAGACATGTCGTTTGGGTGCGGATGGGGGAGTGACGGTGTAGACCTGCGTGGTTTCTGTGTCTTTGGTGGTAGTTGGGGTGTGATCGCTCATACACGGGGCTTATGAACCTTAACGCGAACCGCGTCAGATGTTTTAGGAATCCTAATGGTCAAAATGCCATTATGCAAGACCGCATCAGCTTCTTCTGCTTTTACCCGGCACGGCAAGATCACTGCTCGGGAAAAAGAACCCCAAAAACACTCTGAATAGTGCTCCGTAGCGTCCGCAGGTAGCGCCTCTACATGGCGAGCACCCCGAATAGTCACCATATCTTCCGTGATATGAATATCAAGGTCTTTCTCCAAAACCCCAGCAATTGCGGTGCGAACGATCACTTCTATTGGAGTTTCGGCAACGTCGAGCGCCAATTGACCCTCCTCAGACTGAGAGAAAAGGGGGTCATAGGTGGATTCCGGCACGGAGGATGGAGTTTTCATACGGACTTTAATCTATTGGTCTTTCGTAATGATAACACGTTATGATTTGCTTATATTGGCAAAATATGTTATTATACGTAGCGCTAAGCATCCAGTGACGTAACTTCTCCGTGTTCACGAGAGAAAAACGACACGGAGAAGTAATAAAGTTACTGTTATGGCAGACAATGCACGTGTATTCGTTGGTGGTATTCCTTACGCCGCTACCGAAGAGGAACTCAAGGCGCACTTCGGTGCAGCAGGTACCGTAGTATCCGTTTTCCTTCCAATCGAGAAGGAGACTGGTCGCAAGCGCGGTTTCGGCTTCGTTGAGTTCAACACTCCAGACGAGCAGAACAAGGCAATCGACATGTTCAACAACACCGATCTCGGTGGTCGCATGATCTCGGTTTCCGCAGCTCGCCCACGCAACGAGTAATATCGTTTCGTCAAAAATAGAGGCCTCGGCCTCTATTTTTGTTTACTTCCATGCTATCCTTGCCTCAGTATGAGCACAAAGCCATTTGATCACGGGACAATAGCGCGTTGGTTCTTTCTCGCGCTCTCACTGGTAGTTGGTTTTCTCTTTTGGAAAATCATCGAACCATTTGCAATCACCATCATTACCGCCGTTATCATCGCGATTCTCGTAGCGCCTGTTGAGCGTCGCTTGCGAACTATCATAAAAAGACCGCATCTCTCCGCTGCTATCATTGTTGTCTGTATCGTGCTGCTTATCGTTGGCCCGCTAACCCTAGCTGGCTTCTTAATGGTCCAGCAGGCACTTGATATCGTCAGAGCAACGATCGCAAACCCAGAGTGGGTAGCAAGCTTCAATCTTGCCGAGATGCCGCTTTTCAAGATTCTGCCGGTCATGGCACAGGAGTACCTTTTGAGCTTTAAGATCTCTTCAGTTTTTGGAGCAATTGCCGAATGGATCACGGTTAACCTGCCAGGCGTTTTTGCAGGCGGCGCCACCTTGATACTGAAGTTCTCCATCTTCCTTTTGTGTGTCTACTTCTTCCTTGTGGAGCGTGAACGCATCTTTGAAGAGCTAACCTCATTAAGTCCACTCCAGGATTCAATTGATCGAAACCTAGTAACGCGCATGATTGAAACGGTGCGTGGAGTAGTTTTCGGATCATTGATCGTAGCCTTGATTCAAGGTTTTGTGGCTACCATCGGCTTCACCATTTTCGGAGTTCCGGGACCATTCATCTGGGGAGCGGTTGTGGTCATTGCGGCGCAAATTCCAATGCTTGGTACCGCTGCAGTTACCGTCCCTGCCGGCATCTTCCTCCTATTGTCAGGAAATATTGTTGGCGGTATCGGGCTTTTGATTTGGGCAGCGGTTGCGGTTGGTCTCGTAGATAACCTCGTGCAGCCATATATTGTTGGCGGACGAACCAAAATGCACGCGCTCCTCATCCTGCTGTCCATGCTTGGCGGTTTACAGTATTTCGGCCCGATCGGCTTTATCCTCGGTCCAACTATTCTTGCTGCCTTCCTGGTTGTCTTAGAACTGTATAAAGCAGGAATTCTTGAGCGAGCGAGAATCGGTTCCTAAGATTAATTGCACGCCCCTGGTTCCCAAAGGCCGAGCACATCCTGCTCGGCTTTTTGTTGGGCGACTTTGTATTCACCTTGTCGGTCGTAGGGCTTCTTGTAGGTATATTCGTACGCCAATCCTTCACTAATCATGCGCGCACCAAAATCTGATCCATCCGGCAAAGTAATGTAGCGCAAAAGGCGACCATAATTATCAACATCTCCCTGGCTCGCGTCACTAGTCAGTTCGATCGTGTTGCCAGTCATGAGTTCCTTCGCGCGCTCTGAAGCTTCACGACCAAAACACTCCACTGGCTTTCTCGGATCAACGGTCTCTGGAGTATTGATCCCAATAATGCGAACGGTAACCTCCTCACCGTCTAGGTCAACAACGACTGTATCGCCATCAACAACTCGTACAACATTACTGTCGGTTGCCAATGCGTGTTCCGTGGTCTCAGGTTCTACTACGAGTTCTTCAAGCGCCCAGTCAAGGGCAATATCAAAACTCCCATCATCATGAATGGTGATGTTTTCAATAGTGCATCCCGCGCCAAGAAGAAGCGGGCTGCATACAGCCAGAAGATAGCGCCGCCAAGGTTGCATAGTTGCTACGTATCAATCCCAAGAAGTGCGGTAATCCTATCCTGCGCCTCCTGTAGATCAACAATCTCTTGCTGAAGATATTGCGAAAGAAAAACACCCATTTGTCGCACCTCGGCGCTTGCAAGATGAGCAAGGCGATCAAGAATGCGCACCTTCTGTTCATCAGTAAAAAGATCACTTGTCTCAATGAGTGTTGCTAGTGCCGTTCGTTCATCCATACTATTTTGTAAATGTTTTGATCGCCTCTTGTACCTCAGTATCTTGCAGTCGATCTTGCGTACCGCGCCAAATATCGCGCGTCTTGATAAGCGCCTGTTTGATGCGTGGCCAATCAGCCCGCAGCTGTAGGCTCGTTTCAATAAGATGACTCGGCATAGCGCCGCCGGTTACTGGTTCAGTAATCTCACTACCAATCGCAACAAGTTTGGAAACGTCAGGTGACGTATCAAGCATGGGAATGGAGAAGCGGGCCGCAAGAAGCTTGCAGCCATCTGCTGTCCACGAGCCTATCTCACCAGCCCCTCCTGGCATAGTGTCAGCTGCGCTAATGCCGAGGTTTATGCCAGTGCGAAGAAGAGCTACAAAGCCTTTGTAGACTTCAGGATCTTGGACGATCTTCTCAAGCCGTTGCAGTCGCTCAGTGGTGCTGATTGATTCAGTGATTACTTCCACGCTTCGCGTTTCAGGACGTGGTCCTCGTTCACGTTCAGACATATGGGGAAGTATATCAAGAACAAAAGCACCGCAAAACAAAAGAGACCCCGAAAGGTCTCGTTTTGTGGTTAGCCGCGAACAAGTCGCAAGATACCAAGAAGTACCGCTGCGCCGAGCATAGCGACGAGCAAACTCCAGAGGTTGAAACCGGTAATACCGGTGCCACCAATGGCAGACATGATCCAGCCTCCGATCATGGCACCAATGATACCGACTAAAATGTTAAGGAAGACTCCCTGATTTGCGTTAGTCCCCATGAGCATGGAGGCCAACCAGCCAGCCAAGCCACCGAGGATTATCCATAAAATGATACCCATAGTGGTTACTTGTGAAGAATCAGGTCACCTCATAACTATAGCATGATTTGCCTAATAAAACCAGGCACTCCAATAAAAAAAAGAAAACCGCCGGCGCAAGGCGCCGTTCCGTTTGATCGGTGAATATTAGGGTTGGCTAACTTGTGGCCGTCGTGGCTGCGGGTTTTATTTAGTAAAATATCCGAGCGGTTATAAATTCTCAGACTCTTCATGTACAGAATAAATTGTTACGCCATCCACAACAGGTGGAGAAGGGCGGTGGGGCGGAGGTATTCTTGGATCATGAACAACCTCGACCAGGGACTTCGCGAAATCGTACGTAGGGCCACCTCGCGACGAACGAGCTGAAGAAGCTCCTGGCGGTGCCGGACGATGGACGCGGCGGCGTGGTGCCGCTCGTGCTCGAGGTGGTGGAGGAAGGAGGTCACGTGATCGGCGGTGGGACGCCGGAGCTGCGAGGTCATGCCGCTCCCTATCTTGGGCGCCCTCCGTACGAAAGGGTGAATCGTCGCGAGGCCGTGGCGCGGGTGACTGTGGATGATCGTGTTGCACGGGCAACGCCGCGCGTCCTATAGTGACGTACATCATTCCCACATCCAGCTTGTACTATGGAGCGACGACCAAGAAGTCCAGAAGAGCAGAGATCGTTTGAGGTACAGAATTATACCGCGGACCAGATCGCGGACCTCGGACGGCTTGATATTGCGACGCACAACATGCGCAACCTCATCGAGCGCGCGGCAATCGACCTCGCAGAGAGCGATGCGAACCGGGAGGCGGTGAGCAAGTTCATCAGGGACTCGCACGAGATGCTTGGCACATGGCAGCGGATAGTCCTGGATGCGATCGGCGTAGATCGGTCGGAGTACGAAGACCTTGAACCTCAGGCTTAGCGACAGACTTCGCGAGCACCTTATCAACGGCCTGTCTGACGGTCGTTGGGTCGGGATCTTCACCTACGCGTTCTCGGAGAACGGTCCTGAGCGTATAGTCGCCGTTCTGAGAGCGTACGAAGCGGTAAAGGAGGAGCTCGAGTCTCGCCAAGCGTACCAGAGCGGGGACGGATTTGCGTACCATGTAAAGCTGGCGGTGACGACGGGTTTCATCACACCACAGGCCGCCCATGTCGTGAAAGGCTGGTCGAAACGTTCTATCGGGGTGCGCAACGCGGCGGCGCATGAATCGCGCACTGTCCCGTGGACGGAGAGCGCGGCTGTCGCGGCGTTCTGGCACCATGTGTACAGCGACCTCAACAGGTCGACGCCCCACCGCTCCACTTCCAGGATGGTCCAACAGCTGTTCGAGCTCGATGAAGTGCTGCGTCAGACCGATGTGGGAGCGGGCGCAGTTCGTAGCAACTCCGACATGCCCCGGTGCTTCGCAGTCGGTTCGGGTGTGCGCGGGCTTTCGTCGATCGTTCTCGCGCTCCGCGATGACATCGATGCAAAGAAGACCGGACAAAAGCCTCAGTCACGCATCGAGATCGTCGCGGACATCGTGACACCTGCGTGATCAAGAAGATCGCCGTACCGTACCACGGCACGGCACGGAGCGATCAGACAATCACGATGCCCCGGTATCAACGCAACGCAAAGAGCGAACGCATCCATGCGTTCGCTCTCTGTGTTCGAATTTCTAGCTTGTGGCGGGGAAGAAGGGACTCGATGTATCCAGTTGGTCGTGTCGTGCGGTTGTTTCCACGAGGAAACGCCGGCAGTGCCCGGCGGCTGCTTGAGACCTCCATGCAATTCGAAAACGCCTGTGGACAAGCGGACCTCAAGCGTACAGAAATCGGAGCCGGGGATGCTACTCCGGCTCCGATTCTCGTTGTGATTTTCGTTGTTCGAAGTGTCAAGTTTGGTGACCCCACCGGGAGTCGAACCCGGCTTACAGGCTTGAAAAGCCCGTGTCCTAACCGATAGACGATGGGGCCATATTTGGCGCTCTGAACGTCGGTATGATAGGTGAATTTTTTACACCGGTCAAGCATGGTGACACAGACGCACAAAACAAGTCAGCAAAAACCATGACAAGATTTAATTTGCTAAGGTTAGGTAGATTTTAAGCAAATCGCGTGCTATACTCCGGCTGCCAGTGACTGCTACCGGCTTGTCGGTGGCGCTGTGCAGGGGTGCTTCATGCGTATGGGTGCGTTGGGGGCGATCACGTTCATCATGAGCCTGATGGTCTCCGGGTGTGGGGAAGGAGGATTCTTGAGCGGCGGTGGGCGCGACGAGGACCAGCTCGAGCGCAACGGCTGCCCGGGAACGAAGAAGCCGTTCTGGCGTGATGCCGACGGCGACAAGTACGGCGACCCGGACATCCGGGTCTGCGAGAATACGAAGCCGGCTGGCTACGTCAAGAACGACGACGACTGCGACGACAGCGATCGCCGCATCAAGCCCGGTCGGGCTGAGGTGTGTGACGGCGTCGACCAGGATTGCGACGGCGTCATCGACGACGGTGCGCCGGGTGGCGAGACGTACTACGCGGACATGGACGGGGACGGGCACGGCGACGCGAGCGCGCCGCTCGAGTCCTGTCTCGATCCGGGCGCGGGCTACGCGACGAGCGCGGACGACTGCGACGACTCCGACGCCTCGGTCAGCCCGAGCGCGGTAGACGTCTGCGGCGACGAGCTCGACCAGAACTGCTCCGGCACGGCTGACGACGCCGCGGACGGACACCTCACCTGGTACCGCGACCGTGATGCCGACAGCTACGGGGACTCCGTCCTCGCCGCTCCGGTCATCTCGTGCTCGGAGCCCGAGAGCGGCTTCTGGGCCGTCTTCAACGGTGACTGCAACGACGACAACTCGGACATCTACCCGAACGCGCCCGAGGTCTGCAACGACAACGGGGACAACGACTGCGATGGGCTGGTGGACGAGGGTACCGTTGCGGTCTACTACGACTACGACGGCGACGGCTTCGGCGGCGCCGAGGTCACGAACAACTCCTGCGCGGGCGACGACGAGTACCCGACGGAAGCGATCGCCCAGGATGGCGACTGCGACGACGGGAGCCAGTTCATCTACCCCGGCGCCGAAGAGGTCTGCAACGCGATCGACGACGACTGCAACGGCCTCGTCGACTCCGACGAGCTCGTCAGCCTCAGCTCCGGTACGACCGCCTACTACGAAGACGCCGACTCCGACGGCTTCGGCAACTCGTCCGTGAGCTTCCTCGGCTGCGATCTGCGCCCGACGGAACTCGGGACCGGTTCGCGGTGGGTGCGCGACGACACGGACTGCGACGACACGGTGGCCACCCCGACCGGGGACTGCCCGCCGGCGTTCATGTTCGTCATGATGATGGTCCCGACGATCTGCCCCGAGACGGGCGAGCCGCCGGACCTGTACCACCAGGACAACGACGCGGATGGCTACGGCAACCCGCTCGTCACGAGCGAGTGGTGCCAGGCCACCTGCGACGCCGAGAACGGCTGCTGGGCTCTCCCGCAGGCCGGTGACGACTGCGACGACGAGAACCCGGACATCCACCCGGACTTCGCCGGTACCGGCTGGGTCGACATCTGCGACAACGATGTCGACGACGACTGTGACGGTCTCGTCGACGAGAACGAGACCCCGACCGTGATCTTCGCGGACATCGACCGCGACGCCGCGGGTGGCGCGCAGATCCTGAACAACTCCTGCGAGGGTGACGCCGGCCTCCCGCCGCAGTTCACCACCGTCCAGGACGACTGCAATGACGTCGGCGCTTCCCAGAAGCCCGGCGGCAGCGAGATCTGCGACGGCCTCGACAACGACTGCAACACCCGCATCGACTCCGACGACGACTCGCTCGAGCAGGTGCCGACCACGGACACGCCGTACTGGACGGACGTGGGTGACCTCGACGGCTGGGGCTACGACGACCCGCTGTCGACCGCGATCACCCTGTGCGCCATGCCGCCTCAGCCCGGGCTCCGTGCCGACGGTGACTGGGCCGGCAACGACCAGGACTGCGATCCCGAGAACTACGACGTGATCGCCTGCGAGTAGCGGCACGCACTGTGCCGTTATCGTACTTGACCCCATGCGCTCTAACAGGCGCGTGGGGTCCTTCTTTTTCAAAAAAAAGACCGCCTCAGCACCTGGTGAAGGATGCGAGGCGGCTAGCTTTCGGGCGGCGGCCACCACGGTTGCCGCGGCAGTCGCAGGTCGTGTGGCCACTCATGATCAAGTCGTCGCAGCGTGCCCTGATCGCTGTGCACAATGCGTAGGAAGCGCGGCTCCCGATAGCGCATCGCGTCGAATCGTTCGAGCGTGCTGTTCACCCACAGGTACGCATCCGGTCGCATGCCTTTGGGGAGGCGATTCACGGAGTACGGCCGCGGTTGATCGAGCTCCTCACTCTCTTGCGGTTGCCCGGTGTAGCGGCCAATGAACGCGTGCAGCGCAAGGCCGTAGTGCGGAATGGCAATGCCGCCAGCGTAGAAGGTGGGGAAGCTTGGCGTGATACCAAGTTCCTCCTCCGACTCACGCACTGCTGTTGCATACAGTGAGGTGTCGAATACTTCGAGTTCGCCTCCAGGCGGAGTGAGGCAGTCGGCGTACTTGCCGCGCCTACGCCTTGCAAGAAGGAGAAACCGGTGACTGCCCACGTCCTGGATGGGCAGAAACACCACGGCATGTCGCCAAGTGGTAGTCATGTGCCCTCCAGGGGTCTCGGTGAGCTAGTTGTTCGTCAGGTCGACCACTTCACGCTGAAGCGACGGTCGCCGTCGCACAGGCGGCCGTTGCGGAGCACCTTGAAGGAGGTGCTTCGAAACGATCGTGATCTGCACGCCGTCTTGCGTGGCGCTCTCCTTGCACGCGATGACGATGGCGTCATCGCAGTTCGCAAACGCGATCCCGTGGGTCCGCCACGGCTTCGGCTTCGCCGCGCTCAGGTGGTGGGGGACGGGGAACACGTGGAAGGCATCATCAAACCACTGAGCGGTGGTCAGTTGACCTTCCAGGGTCCGAAGCGCTTCTTCGGCGTTGAGCCCGCAGGACTCGATAACGGTACGCACGGCAATAGCGACCGGTGAAATGGGCTGATCCAAGAATTCCTCCAACTTTCAGGGACGCACTATTAAAGCATGGGAAAGGGAATAAATCAACCCTTTTGTGAACTCAAAAAGTGTTCGACCGCCTGAGGGAGAAGCGTAGAAAGCGCATCAACTGTCGCCTGTGTACGAAAATCAACCTCGATATTTACAAAATCCCCAGTCTTTTTCACGCCAAACGTCGTGCGCTCTAGTGTCTCCGGAATGAGCCAGACCGTGAAAACATTTCGTGTTCGATCAATGTCACCGATCGTGAGACTTGCTCCATCAAGCGCAATGAAGCCTTTATGAAAAACATAGGTCATTACCTCGGGCGTGGTTTGAATGGTGACGCCATAGCCGCGCGTGTCTTGAGAGATGCTAATAATGCTGCCCGTTGCAATCACGTGCCCAGACACAATATGACCACCAAGTTCATCGCCTTGCTTAAGTGAGCGCTCAAGGTTAACGAGGTCACCTGCCCGAAGCATATTGAGCGTAGTCTTTTGGAGCGTTTCTGGAATAACGTCAAAAGCCACAGTTTGATCATGTATCTCTCGTACTGTCAGGCAGGCGCCGGAAATACTGACACTTGCACCAAGCTGCACATCAGTAAGAAAAGGCGAGCGAGCAAGAGTAAAGCGCTTGCCAGTCGCAGTGGTTTCGGCACCAAGAAGCGGTGCTGTACCAAGAATGATGCCAGTAAACATAGTTAGGAAAGGTTATGAAGTTTACGAGCAAGTTTTGTAATCAGAGCGATCTTTGCTCGCATGGCTTCAATTGTAGTGAACGGTTCCCAGATTGCGATCTGATCACCGATCGAGAGTTCGAGCGTTTGACCAAGTAGATCGCCAGCAAAGCCAAAAAGATGCACTTCGGTAAGGTTACGACGCGCATCAATGGCCACAAGCGCCGGATAAGAAAAGCCTCCCGCGGTAGCGTTAGCAAGATAAGATCCGGCAGGGAGGGCGTTCGGGATGCCGGCGATGTTTGCCGTTGGTAAGCTGTAGTACTTAGCGGCTTCACCATGACCTGCGATAACAATTCCAGAAAATTGCGTCATACGCCACAGACGTTAGCAGGGGATTAAAACCTCGGCAAATGAAAAGCCCCCGCTAAGCGAGGGCTTTTGTTTCGTGATTGTTTAATAACGAGCCTCAACAGCGTTGAAGTTCAAGTTCGCAAAGAAAGCTGTAATGTAGTTACCGCGCTCAGCTGGTAGATAATCGAGCAAATATGCGTGCTCCCATACATCCATGGCAAGGAGAATTTTAGCGCCAGCAAGGTGACCAAGTTCATGATCGCTTACCCAGACATTATGCAAATGATCAGTCGTTTCATCATGTACCAAAAGCACCCAGCCAATGCCGCGCATCACACCCATGGCTTTGAATTCGGCTACCCAGGCATCTATTGAACCCCAAGTCTCTGCAATCGCTTTCGCTAATTTGCCGTTACCATCAATAGCTCCACTGCCGCCAAGAGAGCTGAAGTAATTCTCATGTAGTCGCATGCCGTTCCACTCAAAACCAAAGCGTCGAGTGAGCTCTGATAGCGCTACAGCATTCTTGGCAGAATCCTGCTTGAGCTCTTTTACGGTCTCAAGAAGGGTGTTGGTATTCTTAACGTAGCCAGCATAGAGCTTAAGGTGCGCGGCGATCTGTTTTTCTGAAAGACCCTGCATGGCAGGCAACTGGAAGGAGAGTTCGGTATACATATGAAATGAGTGTAACAGGTGTTGGGTGTTGAGTGTAGGGTAGCCTAGCGCACCCTGATCCCTTCTCCCTTTCCGCCCTTCCACCTTTCCCTTTTTCCGCCTACAATCTCCCTTATATGCGCATCCTCGGCATCGAATCTAGTTGCGACGAAACGGCGATCTCCCTTGTGGTCGGAGATGAGTCAGGAGTTCGCGTTGAAAAATCTATTATCCGCTCGCAAGCCCAGATGCACGACGTCTTTGGTGGTGTTGTGCCTGAGGTTGCGGCGCGTGAGCACTTGGAAGTTATTGCCGCCCTTCTTCATGAATTACCCTCAACAGGTGAAGGTATCGATGCGATTGCGGTTACCGCTGGCCCCGGTTTAGCGCCGGCTCTTCGAGTGGGCACGGAAACTGCTAAGGCCCTCGCTTACGCTTGGCAAAAGCCTCTTGTACCAGTTTGCCACCTTGAAGGTCACATCTACGCCTCGTGGCTTTCAGAAAACGCCAACGTCGCTTTTCCAGCTTTGGCGCTCATAGTTTCTGGAGGTCACACGGAGCTTGTACTTATGCGTGATCACGGCAAGTTTGAACGCTTAGGTGAAACGCTTGATGACGCCGCGGGGGAGGCTTTTGACAAGGTCGCAAAGATGCTAGGCCTAGGTTACCCAGGTGGCCCAAGAGTGGCCGAACTCGCAAGTTCAGGCGATCGCACGGCTTTTGATTTCCCGCGCGCCATGCTCGATCGCGATGATTTCATGTTTAGTTTTTCTGGTTTGAAAACATCGGTTCTCTATACCCTGCGGGAGAACGACGATAAGCTCATTGATCCAACCTTCCGTCGTAATATCGCCGCTTCATTTGAAGAGGCGGTTATTGATGTGCTTGTTAAAAAGACCATGCGTGCCGTAAAAAAGCATCAACCCGCTTCGGTGATTCTTGCCGGTGGCGTTGCGGCTAACCTTCACTTGCGCGAATCATTGCGTAAAGCCTGTGATGCGATTGGTACCACGCTTCATGTACCAGATTTTGCATACTCACTCGATAACGCCGCCATGATTGCGGCCGCTGGTTATTATCGCTTTAAGGCCGGCGCCACGATCGATCCATTGAAACTTGTCGTTGATCCAAACATGGATATCGTCTAGCTATGCATATCAAAACCGAGGAGAACATGCGCGCCTGCGCTAAAGAATTCGCGAAGTCACTCAATGGGGGAGAGTTTGTGGCACTCATTGGTGATCTTGGGGCAGGGAAGACCACCTTTACCCAAGGTCTTGTCGCCGGCCTAGGATCAGTCGCTCGCGTAAAGTCTCCAACCTACACCGTCATGAACGAGTACGTGATTGAGGGGCACGCCACGATCACTAAAGTTGTTCACCTTGATCTCTATCGTTTTACAACTGAGCGTGAGCTTGGCGCGCTTGAACTTGAAAGCTACCGTAAGCCGAACGTTGTTATCATCGCCGAGTGGCCAAATGCCATAGAGAATGTCGATTTCAAGCCAGATATCACGGTACAGATTGAGCATGTGCAAGGTGGCGGTCGCGAGGTAACTTTTAGCTAACATTTGCCGATATTTTAGTATTCATGCCTTGACAAAAGGCAATTTTTCGCTATACTAAGCGCCGTAACATTCCACCTTCCGCACCTTCCGCCCACCCCGAGGTTCCCCATGACCGCGTCTGAAGTAAATGCCGCCGCCCTTCTCGCCCTCGAGGAGCGCCGCGGAAAGCTGCGCAAGCAGTACTCGCTGTGTCTGCACAAGCGACTCCCGAAGGCCAAGCAGGTCGAGCGTGAGCTCGCTGCCTGCGAGACTGCGGTCGCGCTCCTGCGGCAGGGCTACAACTACGGGCAGTGCAAGTGCTGTCTGCAGGCGATCGACCCCGAGCGTCTCGAGCTCGTGCCCTACACGTTCTACTGCTTCGGGTGCCTGCGGGTACTCGAGCTCACGAACAACGTGCCAAGCTACGCCCGCGCAGCGTAGTAAAGCAAAAGCACCGACCCGTGGTCGGTGCTTCTCTGTTTTATAGAAGTAATTTTGCTGTACCGGCGATAGCTGCTGTCTCGGCTCGGAGCACAAGTGATCCTAGGGTCAGCACGTGGAATTCATGCTTCTGTGCTACCTCCACTTCTTTATCAGTGAATCCTCCTTCAGGGCCAATAAAGAGGGCAATGGTGCTTGTTTTGTGCACTTTAGGCAGTACAGATTGCTTGCCGCTTTCATGCATGAGTATACGTACCATGCCTTCCGTGAAACTAAACGCCTGCGTAAAGCTTCGCGGTTCATGCAGTTGCGGAAGGGTGGTGCGTCCTGATTGCTCAGAAGCTTCACGAACAATATCGTGCCAGCGCTTTGGAATCTCAGTTGGCTTTTTAATAACGCGCTCGCTGATGATTGGTAAAAAGGCACTCGCTCCAAGCTCAGTACATTTTTGCAAAACAAATTCGTATGTATCTTTTTTTGTCACAGCTGCACACACTACAACTTGCGGGGTAGTCGGCTTACTCGTTGTAACTTGAACAATAGTCCCCATGATTGATGAGCGATTTACTTCCGTAATTAAGCAGTCAGCCTCTTTGCCGTTACCGGTAAGAAGGGAGAGGGAATCACCAGCCTTTAATCGTAAAACAGACACTATCTGCTTATGAAGTGGACCGGCAGGAATCGTAAAGGCTTGAATGGTGTGAGCCATCCAGGTTTCAGGCACAAAGAAACGAGCAGTGCGCATACTAGAGTCCAACAATGCGTTTTACCTCATCAACCGAGGTAAGGCCGTCGAGGCATTTCAACAGGCCATCTTGCGCCATTGTAATCATGCCTTGGGTTTTTGCGATAGTCCGCATCTCATATTCAGAAACGCTGCCACCTAAAATAGCCTTTTCAACCTCCTGGCCTTTGGTAAGCACCTCGTAAACACCAACACGGCCTTTGTATCCGGTGTTATTGCATATATCGCAGCCGGCAGGAGCGTAAAATACCAACTTTTCAAGATCAATTTTCGCCTCACCCGAGGCTTCTGGAATGTCGGCGAGAACTTTTTTTACATCCGTGAGTAGGTCGGCCTCAAGTGGTGCCTCCTTTTTACAGGCCTGGCACAGCTTGCGAATAAGTCGCTGACCCATGATGGCGTTAATCGCTGGCGCAAGCAGGTGTGGCGGAACACCCATGGAAAGGAAGCGTGGAATAGCGCCAGCGGCATCGTTCGTGTGAATGGTAGAAAGAAGCAGGTGGCCGGTGAGCGCTGCCTGCACAGCGATTTCAGCTGTCTCTTGGTCACGGATCTCACCAACCATCACAATATCCGGATCCTGGCGCAAAATTGAGCGCAAGCCTTTGGCAAATGTGTAATCCCGGCTGTGATCAATCTGGCTTTGGTTTAAGCCCTCTACTTTGTATTCGACTGGATCTTCAAGGGTAATAATCTTCACGTCCGAAGTATTCAAGCGCTTCAAAATGGCGTACAGCGTCGTTGTTTTACCGGATCCTGTTGGACCGGTTGTGATGATCATGCCATTTGGTCGCTCAATCTCCTTCATGATCTTCTTAAGAACCGGCGCTCGGAAGCCAAGAGAATCAAATTCCAAAGAGATCGTATCTGGATTCAAGATACGCATAACAACCGATTCACCAAAAGAGGTAGGAATCGTTGAAATACGAACATCGATCTGCTTATTTTTTTGAAAAATAGTAAAGCGACCGTCCTGCGCCTGATTGGTGACGTTCATCTTAAGTGAAGCGATCAACTTGATGCGGTTAATGATGCGCTTCCAGAGTTCGCGATCAAGTTTTGAAACGTCAGTCAAGATACCGTCAGCGCGTACGCGTACAGCAATACCTTTTTCTTCAGCCTCAATGTGAATGTCGGATGATCCAAGCTTAAGAGCGGCTGCTAGAATAACAGTCAAAACGTCGGTCACGGTAGCCTTTTGCAAAACCGCAGCGATCGATGAAAAATCAGCCATCTGCTTCTGGTAGCGGGCAAGTTCATCTTCAGTGATCTGAACACCTTTGATAATGTTCTTGATCTTAGGAATGGCTGCATAGAGCTTCATGGCCTGCAGATAGCTCTCCTCCGAGATAATGTAGAGCTTTGTGTTGGCCTTATGGCGCTCACCAAGTTCGTATACGAGCTCCTTGACCGCTGAATCCTCGGGAGTGACTGCGCCAATGCGAATCTCAGGACCGGTGAACACGAAAGTTACTGCCTTGAGCTCTTTAGCACGCTCCTCTGGAACAAGACTGATAGCTTCCGGGCTAATGGGGAAGCCTTTGAGGTTGATTGAAGGAATGCCAAGCGCCGCCGCAGTTTTACTGGCCTCCTCTTCCATCTGTTTCTTTTGAATCTCTTGCATTTTCTCAGCAAGAAGTGAGGCTGCCGAGCCATCATGTGGGGTAGGGGGCGCTGATGCTAAAACAGGCGCCTGATGCAAGGCGGGGGTGGCTGCAGCGGCTTCCGTTGGATTAGCCTCTGCTTGCAAGGTGTCGGTGATCTTCTGCTGCTCCTGTTTCTCGGTCTGAATTTTCTTCAGCAGGTCACCAATGCTAGGAAGGTCGGAGCTCATGAGAAGAGAGTCAAGAAGTGCTTGCCGTGAGCCACGGTTCTTGTAACAATTTTTGTTTTCTGTGCCTTGATAACAAGTTCAACCCAGGTGCTATAGGTGAAGGTGGTGGTAAAGCCAGCAAAGCCGATGCTTAACAGGGCACCTGAGAGCACAAGTGCAAATGAAAGCGCGTAAAAAAGCGAGACAGACTCCGCTTCAAGTGCAAGAGCAAAAAGTGGCGTGGAGCCGGCAAACAAGAGAAGCGCTGCCGCAAGGTACGCTAAGGAGATGACGAAGTTAATCGCAAAGAGCATCGCTGACATCTCAAGATACACAAACGGGTGCTTGCTAAAGATGCGCCAGCTTTGGTGCAGAGACTGGGGAACCGTTGCATCATCTCGAGCGATAGTAATAAGCGAAATCATGCACAAGATGTTGAGAACAAGCGCAGCTACAAGGGTACTTGCGGAGAATATTGCACCAAATAGCGCATCAAGAATTGGCCACGGGGAGTTGAGGGTGATAAGTAGGTAAGCTGAGGCCACCATTAAGTTAAATGAGATCAGCTTAAAAAAGACGTCAAGCGTAAAGATACGCAAGAATCGAGGGTGGGCAAGATCAAGCAAGAATTCTTTTGCGGAGAGTGGTTTAGCGTTAATGGCCGCACGGTGCGCAGCTCGCAAGAGTATTTGCTGTGAGGCAACGATAGTCAAAAGTAGAAACGCTACACCAAACGCAATCAAGAGAATGCCGCCAACTGCTGCTTGAGGCCCAGCAAGTAAAACATCTTTAAGGGTTGAGGCAAGGGCTGTTGCACCTGCCGGAATACCAAGAAGACCACCCTCGCTAAGTGAGCGCGCAGCGCGTGCCTGCGTGAGGGCGTCATTGATGATGGAGCCGGTGCCTGCAAGTCCAGCAAGTGCACCCACAAGCCAAAGTTCACGATGACGCCAACTAGCAGCCAACGCTTTCTGTAAAATCGGTCGATAAATCGGCGTATGCCGCATAGTCCTCCATGTTGCTCGCCGGTGAAGGCGATAAATACTCTCACAGTATACAACGTTGCAAAACAAAAACGCACCAGGATTTCCCAGGTGCGTTATTTGTCCTACGCGACGGCAGGTTTTGGTGCGAATTTCGGAGCTTTTGGTGACTCACCAACAAGCGCGATGAACTCTTCCTTCTCGATCGTTTCTTTTTTGATCAGTGTTTCTACAACCTTATCCATCTTCGCGCGTTCTTTGCGGATGATGGATGTTGCTGTTTCAAGTGCTCCAGCGAGAATGCGGGTCACTTCCTCATCAATGCGCTCAGCTACCTTTTCAGAGTAGTTGCGTGTTTCATGAAGTTGCTTGCCAAGGAAGACCTCGCTATCAGTCTCTCCATAGGTACGCGGCCCAAGGGCGTCACTCATGCCGTACTGCGTAACAAGTGAGCGAGCAAGGGATGTAGCGCGCTGCAGGTCGTTGCTAGCGCCCGTGGTGAGGTCGCCAAAGATCTCTTTCTCGGCAACATAGCCACCAAGCATCATTGCCATTTCTTCCAAAAACTCCTGGCGTGAATGCATCTTTCTATCTTCCGCTGGGATGCTCATGGTGTACCCAGCAGCTCTGCCACGCGAGATGATCGAAACCTTGTGAACATCGTCACAGTGGGGGAGTAGATGGCCTACAACTGCATGTCCAGCTTCATGGTAGGCGGTAAGAACACGTTCATCCTCAGAAAGGATGTGGCTCTTGCGCTCAGGTCCAAGCATAACCTTTTCAATGGCGTCCAAAAGATCAATCTGATTGATCTCCTTACGGTCGCGTCGGGCTGCAAAGATCGCACCTTCATTCATGATGTTGCCAAGGTCAGCTCCTGAGAACCCAACCGTGCGTTCAGCAACACGCTGGAGGTCAACTTCCTTTGCAAGCGGCTTGCCTTCAGCATGAATGCCAAGGATAGCTAAGCGATCTTTAAGGTCTGGGCGATCAAGAATAACGCGACGATCAAAGCGCCCAGGGCGAAGAAGAGCTGGATCAAGAACATCCGGTCGGTTCGTGGCTGCAATGATGATCACGCCAAGATTCGGATCAAAGCCGTCCATCTCAACGAGGATCTGGTTGAGCGTCTGCTCACGTTCATCATGGCCTCCGCCAAGCCCAGCGCCACGCTGGCGACCAACCGCATCGATTTCATCAATGAAGATAATACAAGGCGCTGCCTTTTTTGCTTTTGCGAAAAGATCACGAACACGGCTCGCACCAACACCAACAAACATCTCAACAAATTCAGATCCAGAAATATGGAAGAACGGTACGTTAGCCTCACCGGCAACAGCGCGAGCAATAAGCGTTTTACCAGTTCCCGGTGGACCCATGAGAAGAACACCCTTTGGAATCTTGGCTCCAAGATCGGCAAACTTCTTCGGTGTCTTCAAGAATTCAACAACCTCATTCAACTCTTCTTTAGCCTCAGTGTTTCCAGCAACGTCGGCAAAGGTAACGCGATTCTTTTTGTTTGTGACTTCACGAGCATTTGCCTGACCAAACATCATGGCTTTTGAGTTTGCGCCCTGCATCTGGCGCAAGAAGATCCACATCACAATTGTTAAGCCAACGATAAACAGTACGGTTGGCAAAAGTGAGCGAATAATCTGCGAGCTCTGCGATGGCTCAATAACTTCAACCTGAAGGGTATTAAGCGCTTCTTGAGAAACGCCGTAATCGGTAAAGACGTCACCAGCCGTTTGGCCAGATTCCTTCTTTGCCGTGTAGATAGTTTCATCTTTAGCTGTGGCGGTTAAAAGGTTATCGCGAACCTCAACACGGCTAATCTCTTGATTATTGATCTTAGTCACCATTTCAGAGAGAGCGATGTCGGTATTCTCTTGCGGCTTAAGGGAAGCAAAAGAAAGCACAAGCCCAAGGAGCACAATTGCGCCAAGAAAGGCGATGAGATTTTTGGAGAATGGTTTCATACGTTCATGGCTGATTTTGGCAGAAAAAATGAAATGGAGCAAGCAAAGTAAAAACCCGCCTATGCTGGCGAGTTTTTACCGGTCATGATTTAGGAAGCGGCTTCTGGAGCTACTTCTTCTTTCTTTTCCTTCTCCTTGCTCTTCTTCTCTTCACGAAGAGAGAGGCCAAGGCGGTGTTCGTTTGGTTCAATGGAAACGATACGGAACTTCATCGTCTCACCAACCTTGCCGATCTTGGTTGGATCCTCAACTGCCTTGTCAGACAATTCAGAGACGTGTGCAAGACCCTGGATGTCCTCATCAAGCTCTACAAAGAAGCCGAATGGGTTCACCTTTACGATCTTACCCTCAACCCAGTCACCGGTGTTGTACTTCTTCGCTACGTTCTTCCATGGATCCTCGGTGAGCTTCTTCATGGAAAGGAAGATCTTGGAGCCCTCAATGCCGATGATCTCAGCTTGAGCATTATCGCCAACCTTCAGGACATCCTTCGGGTGATCAATACGCTGCCAAGCGATCTCAGAAATGTGGACAAGACCCTCAAGTGGCGTGCTTGTACCTGTTGGGTAGAACTTCACGAATGCGCCGAAGTCTGCAACTGCAGAAACTTCACCCGCAATAACGTCACCAACCTTGCACTGAGCGATAACGTTCTTCTGCTCGTCCTCCCAGATAGCTTTCTCAGAAACGATGAGCTTGCCGTCGCCTTCCTGAACATCGAGAACGCGAACGCGCATCTCGTTGCCAACGTAGCTCTTCAACTTTTCAAGAATCTTCTGCTTGTCGCCGCCCGCTACACGTGGGTAGTGCTCAGGAGCAAGCTGGGAAACTGGCAAGAAGCCCTGTACGTGACCAACGCGGACGATGAGTCCACCCTTGTTGGCGTCAAGAACCTTAACAGCGATCGCTTCACCGCGCTCAGAGAGCTCGGAAAGATCCTGCCAGGTACGCTTCTGACCGGCGTGACGGAAGGAAAGCTCCATTTCGCCATTCTCGTTTTCAAGGTCAACAACCGTTGCCTCTACTTCGTCTCCTGCATTGAGGTTACGGTAAACATCGCTCTCGTTATAAAGCTCGCGACCACGGACAACGCCGACCATAAGGCCGTTGATGTCTACCTTGATCTGACGACCCTTGGTGGAGAGAACCTTGCCCTTAACAAGGTCGCCCTTGCTTGGGATTGTTAGGTACGTACCATCCTCAAACAACTTATCGAGTTCTGATGATGAAACATCATTCATAGAAATATTCCCGGCGGAGTCTCATGTACATGTGCATGAAAGCCTCCGGGCGCTAAGAATTCGTACTTCTTATAAGAAAGAAGAACGTGGAAATAGTAGTGAAGTAAGCCTAAAATGTCAAACCTGCTACACTGTGCGCATATGGCCCATCCGTATCAATACCTCCTGCAAGAATACGAAATTTCAATCAAAAAACTCGTTCCTTTAACGCCACCGGACGTAATTGGGGAAGCGCAGAAGCTTTTTGAAGACTTTCAGCGTAATGAAAACGTTACTGAGCGTCAGATTCGTCAGGCACTCGTGCATATCGGTAAAAAAGAGTACGCATACCGAAAGGCCTATGAAGAACTCTGCGCCACTGATGAAGAAAAGCGCCTACAATCAGCGGTCATCGGGCGCCTAGAGCCCGCCGTTCAGGTCAAGCTCCAGCCGTTATTTGATAACGGAGTTCATGTGCTTGATTATGTGAATAGCCGACTTTTTGAGGAGCAGTTGAGTTCAGATGAGCGTTATCACGTAGAACAGGCGATCCTAATTGCGCATGATGAGCTGAAGAAGCAGTGTAGTGATCGTGCGGCTGAACGAAAAGAATCATATGAACAATTAGTAGCCAAGTGGCGCGCTAAACAAAACGAGATACAAACGCTCATTGATCAGCTGCGTGGCATGTCCACCCGTGATGAAAAGTGGGCGAGTGAGATTATTGGTAAAGCCGATCAGTTAGAAGAAGGCTGGTCGGTCGTTGAGCGCGATCCGGATCACCAAGAAGTGCAAAAAGAACTCGAATACTGGCACACGGTTTTAGAAGAAGGCGAGTCAAGTGCTGATACCGATACCGGAACGTTCTAAACACCCCGCCTTCCTTAAGGATATTTGGTGTGTTACGCTTTGGCCGACTTTGATGCAACCGTATGCAAATATCTTGGAATGGCTTGGGATCGTTTTCAATTGTGAGCAAACCAGCGCAAGCTGACGTTACTTTGGTTACTAATCCGTTCTCGACCAAGGAGCAGAAAATGAAGGAGCAAACCGCTTCTCTTGTTGTCATGTCTCATGATGATAAAGACGCTAATGCGCTTTCCTTGGTAAACGCAGAACACCCTGAAGAAGGCAGAAAGGTGTTTGCTATTGAGCACGCCGGTGAGTTTGAAGTACAAGGCGTGTTTGTAACAGGTGTACATGCCCCAAGAAAGGGTGGCGTGCGTCACGCCGTGTACCGCATCCGCTCCGAGGGCTTGAATATTGCCTTTCTTGGAGCTCTAAACAGAGCGCTCACAAATGCAGAAATAGAAGAACTAGGTAGTATTGATATTGCCATTGTTCCGTGTGGTGGTGGGGATGTATTAGGCGTAAAGGATGCCGCTGAACTTATTACCGCCCTAGAGCCACGGGTTGTGATCCCTTCATATGTATCGTCCGCTGACGACGGTGGAACCCCACCGGATGCACTAGCAAAAGAACTGGGACTAGTGCCGGAGTCAGTAGGCAAGTACAAGATTACCCGTGCACAGTTACCACAAGAAGAAATGAAATACGTTATTTTAACCTAGTCAATACGTATGCCAAGCGTGACGCGTACTATAACGCCTGAACAAAGACGTCGCGCACTCATGGTTGGTATTTTCGGTGGTCTCGCTGTGGTTACCTTGATCAGTTTTCAAGTGGTCGTTACCCTCACAAAGCCTCCGACATCAGCCCCACCCTCGGCGCAAGAGACTGAAACAAATGGACGGCTGATAAATGGGATGGACTCCTTAAAAGAGTCAGTGACCGGATTAAAGGGTGTGACGCAGGAAGCTTGGGACGTTGCGCAAGATGAGGTACAAAATCAGTAATCATGAGCTATGGCCGATAAAAAGCCCGTCAATCCAGAACCAGAACCAAAGCAAGAGAATAGTCTCGTGCCTGTTGGAACGATCATCTCGCAAAGCATTACGGATGAAATGCGCCGAGCGTATCTTGATTACGCCATGTCGGTTATCGTTTCACGCGCCCTTCCGGATGTGCGTGATGGCTTAAAGCCGGTACACCGCCGTATTTTGTATGCCATGTGGTCGATCGGTTTGCGCTCTGGTGCGCGTTTCCGTAAGAGCGCAAACGTCGTGGGTGAAGTGATGGCTAAGTATCACCCGCACGGCGACTTCGCGATCTATGATTCCATGGTCCGCATGGCTCAGGATTTCTCATACCGCTACCCGCTTGTTAACGGTCAAGGAAACTTCGGTTCCATGGACGGCGATGCAGCGGCTGCCATGCGTTATACCGAGGCTAAGCTCACCGCTATCGCTGAAGAGCTGTTAACGGACATTGAAAAGAACACTGTTGATTTTCGTCCAAACTACGACGGCTCTCATGATGAGCCGGTAGTTTTGCCAACCAAACTGCCAAACCTGCTCGTGAACGGCATGCTGGGTATTGCGGTTGGTATGGCAACAAACCTGCCACCGCATAACGCCAAAGAGGTTTGTACTGGCTTACTCGCGCTTATTGATAATCCAGAACTCACCGTTGATGATCTTCTCGTACACATTCCTGGTCCTGATTTTCCAACGGGCGGTATTGTTTACGGCGCCAATGACTTGAAGGCCGCTTACGCAACCGGTAAGGGTGGCGTTGTTGTGCGCGCCAAGGCGGATATCGTAGAGGGCAAAAAGGATGCGCACATGATCGTGATCACGGAAATACCGTACATGGTCAACAAAGCTACGCTTTTAGAAAAGATCGCTGATCTTGTTCGTGATAAAAAGCTTGAAGGCATTCGCGATTTGCGCGATGAGAGTAACAAAGAGGGCGTACGTATCGTGGTTGAGCTCAAGAAGGATTCCTATCCTCGCAAGGTCTTGAACATGCTGTATCAGCTCACGCCACTCCAGACCACATTCCACTACAACATGCTTGCGCTTGTTGATGGTTTGCAGCCACGTATTTTGACCGTGAAGCAAATCCTTGAAGAGCACGTCAAGCACCGTAAAGAGGTCGTTCGTCGTCGCACGCAATTTGATCTTGATAAGATCAAAGATCGTTTGCATATCTTGGAAGGCTTGCGCATCGCGCTTGCCAATATCGATGACGTCATCGCTACCATCAAGAAGTCGGCTGATAAAGATGAGGCTCGCGAGAACCTCATGAAGAAGTTCAAGATGAGTGAGCGTCAAGCTTCCGCTATTTTGGAAATGCGCCTGCAGAATCTTGCCAACCTTGAGCGTTTAAAGATCGAGCAAGAGTATGATGAAAAGTCCGCCATCATGCGTGAACTTGAATCAATCTTGGCCTCTGAGAAGAAGATGCTCAAAGTGATCCGTGATGAGGTTGAAGCGCTCATGAAGCAGTACGGCGATGATCGTCGCACTAAGATCGTTAAGTCTGGCGTTAAGGAATTCTCCATGGAGGATCTTATTCCAGATGTGCAAACAATCGTCCTCATGACCAAAGACGGCTACATCAAGCGTCTTGCCTCTGACGCCTTTGCTCAGCAGGGTCGTGGTGGAAAGGGTGTCATGGGCCTCACCACCAAAGAGGAAGATTCTGTTGAAGCGGTTTATACCACCACCACCCACCAGGATCTGATGTTCTTCACCTCTCGTGGCCGCGTTTTCCGCCTGAAAGCCTATGAGATTCCTGAGGCGTCTCGTACCGCTAAGGGTCAGGCGATCGTGAACTTCTTAAACCTCGGTCCTGGTGAAAAGGTCACCGCTGTTCTTTCCGGAGATCTTAAGAAAGAAAAAGCAAAATTCATCGTCATGGTTACAAACCGTGGAACGATCAAAAAGACATCACTCGATGACTTTGAAAACGTCCGCAGTTCCGGCCTTATCGCCATCAAGTTAAATGACGGCGATAACCTCGAGTGGGTTCGTACCTCAACCGGCAAAGATGAAATCATGCTCGTCACTGCAAACGGTCTCTCTATCCGTTTCTCTGAGGATGATGTTCGCTCTATGGGTCGTGTTGCCGCCGGCGTACGCGGCGTAAAACTCAAGGGTGAGGATTCGGTGATCGGCATGGAGGTTGTAACCCCAGAAGATCTGAAGAACGCCAAGCAGCTCTTGATTGTGATGGCAAACGGCTATGGCAAGCGCACAGATGTAAATGAGTACACACTTCAGGGTCGTGGCGGCATGGGCATTAAGACTGCTCAGATCACCACAAAGACGGGCAAGCTCGTAGCCGCTCGCCTCGTTGCAAACGACGACGAACGAGACCTGCTTGTCGTGTCAGTTGCCGGTCAAGTTATCCGCACCTCAGTGACCTCAGTTTCAATTCTCGGTCGTGCTACCCAGGGGGTGCGTGTTATGCGCTTCAAAACCCCGGCAGACGCGGTAACAACGGTAACCCTCATTGGTGAGGATGCCGAGATTCCAGAGCCTGCAACTGAGAAAAAAGCCAAGAAAGAGTAAAAAAGAGAGCCTCGTACCTAAAAAGTACGGGGTTTTCATTTGTGAGCCAGACGCACAGGAATGCTTGACGGCTTTTCACAATTCCGCTAGCATACGCCCATTCTTACGCATCCTCTTATGCCATTGCCATCATTTCGTAACTCTCGTTCCAAGGTTCGCCGCCGCCGCTCACACCACGCCCTTAAGCCACTTGCGGTAAACGCTTGTGCAGCTTGTGGTGCTACCGTGCTTCCACACCGCGCCTGTAAGGCCTGTGGTGCGTACAACGGTCGCTCTGTAAAGAAGACTGGTGACGCCGAGGTAAAGAAGGTTTTGGCTAAGAAGGTTGCAGCTACTTCCACTGAGGAAAAGCCGGTAGCCAAGAAGGCTGTCGCTAAAAAGCGCGTAGCCAAGAAGGCCGACAAATCCGAGTAACAAAAAGTCCCCGCGAGGGGACTTTTTAGTTCAATCAGCCGAGAGCGCCACCCACTTCCGCGAGCTAGAAATATGCGGTATGCTCCCTAAGGCTTATCTTTCTTTGTTGTCTATGTCCAATCGTCACCTCGCGCGCACCATGGCTATGCAAGCCCTCTATGAGTGGGATTTTCGTGGTCAGAACGCCGCTCGATTGCCTGAAATTCTCGCCTTCGTAAAGGAGGAGTTTGCTAAGGGCTTTGATGACGGTGGCTACCTAGAGAGTCAGGTTGCAGGTGTTATGGGCAAAATGGCGGAGATCGACGCCCTGTTAAATGAGTTCACGCCAAACTGGAATATTGAAACCATGACCGCTATTGATCGCAATATTTTACGCCTTGGCGTATATGAATTGCGCTTCGATGAATCCATTCCTTCCAAGGTGGCCATTAATGAAGCGATCGAGCTCGGTAAATCATTTGGTGGGGAGGCGTCAGGTAAGTTCGTGAATGGTGTTCTTGGCGCTGTCTTCAAGGACATGACGGGGAAGGGCATTGTAAAGCAAGCAGATATCGATGCTGAAAAGAAAGCCAAAGAAAAGGAGGCTAAACAAAAAGATGCGACGATCGCCGAAGTTCAAGAGAGCGATGCGCCGCTTGAAACATAGATATGAGAAAGAATATTACGCAGTTAGCAGAAGTCTTAGGGGTTCCTTACAAAGCAGATGGACACTTAGAGCAGGCGGTTGTTCACCGGTCTTACCTCAATGAGCACGGTGACTTTCCTCTTGCCCACAACGAGCGCCTCGAATTTTTAGGAGATGCGGTTTTAGAGCTTGTTGTAACTGAGCACTTGTATCTCACGTACGGCAACCCAGAAGGGGAGCTGACAACCTGGCGTTCAGCGCTTGTAAACGGTGACAGTTTGGCTGATATCGCTATCGAACTTGGCATTGAGCCATACCTCTACCTTTCAAAAGGAGAGGAGCGTGATGCTAACTCCAAGGCTCGTCGTTACATTCTGGCAAACGCTATGGAGGCAGTGATCGGCGCTGTGTATCTAGATTTTGGTTGGGACATCGCAAAAACATTTGTCATGAAACACGTAGTAAGTAAACTCACCGAGATCATTGAGAAGCGAACGTACATTGATCCAAAGAGTCGCTTCCAAGAGGCGGCGCAATCAGTAGCTTCGGTTACACCAAGCTACAAAGTTCTCGAGGAGTCTGGTCCGGATCACGCGAAGCTTTTCCGCATGGGTGTCTACTTAGGTAAAGAGCTCGTGGCAGAAGGTAGCGGTTCAAGTAAGCAGGAGGCCCAAATCTCCGCCGCTGAAAATGGCCTGAAAGCCAAGGGGTGGTAAGAAAACAAAAAAGCACCAGCGTAAAGCGGGTGCTTTTTTGGTGGACCGGGCGGGGATCGAACCCGCGACCAATTGATTAAGAGTCAACTGCTCTACCGCTGAGCTACCGATCCATGGGAGAAAGTATACCTGAAAACGTCGGTAGTATGACATGATTTTTGACCTAAGTCAACAACTCACGTACCCTATTTTCGCATGCGGCGTTAGCTCAGTTGGATAGAGCGTCTGGCTTCGAACCAGAAGGTCGGGAGTTCGAGTCTCTCACGCTGCACCAAAAAACCTCCTCAATCAGGAGGTTTTTTGTATTTGCTATACTATAAGAAACGTCCACTATGCCCATCCTCCTGCTCATCGGTATTGTACTCTTCGGCTTGCCAGCCGCGCTCATCATCGGCTTTGCCGCCTACATCTTCTGGGGCTTTATTTCAGATGATAAAGATGCCCGTGCTATCTTCAACTTAGCGCTCATTATCATGTTGATTGGTGCCCTCTTTATTGCGGGTCACATTGTTGGCAACGTGATCGTTGTTAGTCCATAAATTTGAAAGAGTAGCCAAGGCGCGGTACTATCCGCGTCGTATGCGTTATTCTCTTCTTTTCTCACAAACAGAAAAAAACCGCCCTGCGGATGCTGAAAGCGTGAACGCACGCCTTCTCGTTCAGGGTGGTTTTGTTGATCAGGAAATGGCCGGTGTTTACACCTGGCTACCGCTTGGCTTAGCTGTACTTCGCAAGGTTGAGCAAGTCGTTCGTGAGGAAATGAACGATCTTGGCGCTATGGAGATTTTCATGCCATCCCTCCAGCCAAAAGAGTATTGGGAGGCTACCAACCGCTGGGAAGGGGTTGATGTGCTTTTTAAGCTCCAGTCTCAAACCAAGAAAGAGTACGCCCTTGGCTGTACACATGAAGAGGTGGTAACGCCGCTTGCTCAAAAGTTTGCGCGTTCGTACAAAGATTTCCCGTTTGCGGTTTATCAAATTAACACCAAGTTCCGTGATGAACTTCGTGCCAAGTCTGGAGTTTTGCGTGGCCGTGAGTTCCGCATGAAGGACATGTATAGCTTCCATACTAACCAGGAAGATCTCACAGCGTTCTACGAGAAGGCATTAGGGGCTTATGTGCGCGCCTTCAATCGTTGCGGTTTGCAAGTAAAAGTGGTTCAGGCGTCAGGTGGTGTCTTCACGCAAAACATGTCACACGAATTCCAGGCGCTAACTGAGGCAGGTGAGGATATACTCGTTGCCTGTCCAAACTGTGAGTTTGGCCAGAACACCGAGATCGCTACCTTGAAAGTGGGTGAATCCTGTCCAAAGTGTGCAGGCACGCTTGCGCAGATGAAAGGCGTCGAGGTAGGAAATATCTTTGACCTTGGCACTAAGTACTCAGACGCCTTCAAGTTCGATTTCGTAAACGAAAAGAGCGAAAAAGAGCGTGTGCTCATGGGCTGTTACGGTATCGGAACCACGCGTCTTGTTGGTGCGCTCGTTGAAACGCATAATGACGAGAAGGGAATCGTTTGGCCAAAGGCTATCGCCCCATATGCCGTTCACCTGACGTCTCTCTATGGTCGAACTGATGAATCCATCGATCAGGTACAAAAAGCGAGCGAGGAGCTTTATAGCGCGCTACGCAAAGCCGGAATAGATGTGCTGTGGGACGAGCGTAAAGACGTTTCCGCTGGTGCTAAGTTTGCGGACGCTGATCTACTTGGCATGCCACTTCGTCTCGTTCTTTCGGAAAAGACTTTGGCGCAAGGTGTAGCCGAATGGAAAGGTCGCAAGGATGCAGATGCACAAATGGTGCCAATTGCCGACGTCGTTGAAAAAATTGTTACCTGGTATCGATCGTAAAACAAAAAAAGCCGCCCCCGATGTTTCGAAGGGCGGTTTTTTATTTCATCGCTGCTCACGTAGTGTTTCAATATACGGCTGATATATCTCGGGCGAAGTAAGGTAGTACTCAGCAACAATTTCCGCCTGTTCCTCAATGTCGTAATCAAGAAAATCCTTCTCGCTATCATGGTGGACAACATACGTATCCCTTTGGCTAATCAGTTCAAATAACGAGCGGGGAATATAGCTAAGGCCAAAATGTTGATACTGCCAAACATGCACAACTTCATGCACAAGTAGCGCCTGATCATCGCTCACGGCGAGGTCAAAGCGTCCTTTCGGAAACGCGATCGTGTTGCCAAGCGTGATACCCGGATAAACAAGCGTCAGCGGTCCACCTGATTTAATCCGTACCGCCTCAAGGTCAACACTCTGCTCAAAGACTGGCAGTAAGATAGCGCGCTCGTCTTCAGACAGCGGTCGGGTGAATAAAAAGTGCGGGACAAAGATCGCGAGGAGGAGTGCGTCTATAGCGAAATTCACTATAAGTATCGTTCGAGTTCGAGAGTTCATACCTGTGCAGTATAAACAAAAAGAGCGACGAACGCCGCTCTTTTTGTTTAGGTATTGATAATCGGTTGCCCTGCTGGTGCTTGGCGCTTAGCCTTGAGGGCATCCTTGAGTGCCTTACCAGCTTTGAACTTAGGAACACGTACCTCGGGCACACGAATCTTCTCTGACGGATTGCGAGGATTCACACCCATACGCGCGGTGCGTGTACGAGCTGAGAACGTACCGAATCCAGCAATAGTTACCTCATCACCCTCAACAAGAGCCTTGGTAACGATCTGCTCAAAGTACTCAACAAAGTCTTCGGCAGTCTTTTTAGGAAGATCCATGCGTTCTGCAACGCGCAGCGCTAGTTCCGCTTTATTCATACCGTTCGTGAGAAGAAAGAATATGGGGTGATGGTACCTAAGTGGCTAAAATTTGGCAAGTGCTAGCCAACTATCGAGCAAACTCCGTTACGCGCTTTTCACGAATAACGGTCACCTTAACTTCGCCAGGATAAGTAAGTTCATCCTCAATCTTCTTAGCAAGATCACGAGCAAGTTCAAAGGCCTTAAAATCATCTATCTGACCAGGCTCAACAAACACGCGGATTTCACGACCAGCCTGAATCGCATACGCCTTTTCAACGCCACCAAAGCTCATGGCAGCATTCTCAAGGTTCTGCAGACGCTGTAGGTACTCCTCAATCGAGTTGCGGCGTGCTCCTGGTCGAGCACCAGAAATGGCGTCTGCTGCCTTCACAATCACGCCCTCAATAGTGCGTGGTCTGTCCTCGTGATGCGCAATGGATTGATAACAAAGCTCCTCAGGAAAGCCGAACTTTTTCATGATGTTATAACCAATCTGCGGATGCGCGCCTTGCATGTCGTGATCAACTGCCTTGCCAATATCATGGAACAAGCCACCCTTCTTAAGAGGGAACGGATCCATGCCAAGCTCCTCACCAATCATGCCGGCAATACGTGCCACCTCCATGGAGTGCTGAAGGACATTCTGGCCGTAGCTTGTGCGGAACTTTAAGCGACCAAGAATAGAAACGAGCTTTGGATCAATAGAAGAGACTGGAATACCAAGTTCAAAAAGCGCATCCTCACCAGCCTTTTTCATTTCCTTAGCAAGTTCATTCTTTGCTTCTTTCACTGCATCCTCAATCTTAGCGGGCTGAATGCGACCATCCTTCATGAGCATCTCAAGCGCACGCTTAGCAACCTGGCGGCGAACAGGGGAGAAGCCACTGACGGTAATAAGCCCCGGTGTGTCGTCAACAATAAGTTCACAACCTGTCTGGTGCTCGATCGCTTTAATATTACGACCTTCCTTACCAATAATGCGACCCTTCATGTCTTCGCTTGGAAGTTCAACGTACGTAGTAGTAGCGTCTACAACTTGGCTGCTAGCGTAGCGCTGGATAACAAGAGAAAGGATCTTACGTGCGCGCACTTCGAGCTCCTCTTCACTCATCTGATCAAGTTTGCGTGTGCGGCTAACAAGAGCCTCCTGATAGTCAGCCTCAATTTGGGTCATTACTTTCTCAAGCGCCTGCTCGCGAGTAAGTCCTGCAACCTCATGGAGCTTGCGAACAACATCTTCAATCTTTTCTGAAAGTTTCAGTTTCTCCTGACCAAGTTCAAGCTTTGTATTTTCAAGCTGAGTCTTCTTATCCTCAAATTCCAAAAGCGTCTTATCAAACATGCGTTCACGCTCACCGAGTCTTTCAATAGCAGCCTTGTGTTCCTTCTCAAGGTTAACGATCTCTTTGCGACCGTCCTCGATGATCGCTAGTGACTTTTCTTTAGCAGACAACAAAATACGCTGCTCTTCGCTTTTGGCGTTTTCAAGCGCTCGCTGTTTTTCAACCTGAGCAAGCTCTTCAATGGTGCGTTCCTTATTCTTTGCGTCTTCAAGAATCCTAGCCGCTCGACTTTCAGCAGAGTCGGTAAGGCGTTTTCCCAGAAGTGCGCGAACCCCATAGCCAACACCTCCACCTAACAAGAGCCCAAGAAGAGCAAGTAGAACCGGTATCAGCACGTTCATATGATAAAAAGGTGCGGCTACGGCGCCGGCGAAAGAAGACTTTCGCACGATATCTATTGACGAAGAGGAAGTTGCGTCAAGGCGGCACAAGTACAACAAAGGGCCGCAACCGAAAACCGGACCATCAAGAATTCCTATGCGGACGGTAGCACGAGGTTTTTAGCAAGGTCAAGCCAATTTTCCGGAGATACTTCGCTAAGCGGCGTGGCTTGCGTCAGGCTAAACTCGCCAATTGATGTACGGCGAAGGCTTTTAAGGTAGCCGCCAGTTTGAAGCGCAGCGCCTAGGTCACGAGCGATTGCTCGGATATACGTTCCAGATGAGCAGGAGATACGGACAGAAAGCGTGACGGGTAGGGGAATGGTATCTGGTATCGCTTCAAGTAGTTCAAACGTATGAACGCGTACCTGGCGAGGTTCGCGCTCGATGGTTTTTCCAGCACGCGCTAATTCATAGAGCTTTTTTCCACCAACCTTAATAGCAGAGTGCATGGGTGGTATTTGAGCTAGCTCGCCGGTAAGGCCCTTGATCGCCTCTTGAACCTCATGGGCAGAAATCTCGGTTCGTCCATCAGCTCGCGGTACGTTAATAACCTCAGCTTCAGGATCAAAAGTCTCAGTCGTTTGCCCAAGGACGATCTCGGCCTCATACGCCTTATCCATACCAAGGAGCTGCCCAAGGTGCTTGGTTGAGTCCCGGGTAATGCCAATGATAAGAAGTCCGGTAGCAAATGGGTCAAGGGTGCCGGAGTGACCAACGCGTTTTTCTCCGGTGATACGTCGAATACGCGCCACAACGCCGTGACTAGTCATGCCCGCTGGTTTGTCGATGAGAAGAAAAGACATATACACTGCACACTATCTTATGCCAGAACTGCCAGAAGTGGAAACAATCCGCCGTCAGCTCCATGAAAGGCTCGCCGGTCAGATTATCGATTCGATCATCATTATTGATAGCGATAAAGAGTCGCCAAAGGGGGAGGGGTTTGCTGTTGCCCTTGGCGATAAGCTGATCAAGTCCGTTGATCGCCGGGCGAAATTGTTGATCATTCGGTTCAGTGACAACTCCGGCGTCACTATTCATTTAAAGATGACCGGTCGTTTGGTTTTTGTTGCCAAAGAATCCATACCAACTAAGCATGATCGTTGGCGCCTGAGCTTCACAAATAGTAACGATGTCCTGCAGTGGTCGGATGTTCGTCGCTTTGGTTACACGAGATATCTTGAGAGTGAAGCGATCGAGTTGCTCTTAGGTGAGTACGGCCCTGAGCCTCTTGATGCTTCCGTAAACACCTTAGCACTTGCCCTGCAAAAGCAAGGTCGATCACGTTCCGTAAAAGCCGCGCTCCTCGATCAATCGGTAATTGCGGGCGTTGGTAATATCTATGCCGATGAAGCCTGCTTTCGAGCCGGAATTCTTCCCATGACTCGAGTGCACGACCTTTCGATAACTGATCTAGAGCGTATCGCAATTCATGTACAGGCCGTCCTCAAAGAATCAATCGCGCAAAAAGGAACGAGCGCAAATGATTATGTAGATGCAAAAGGAGAGCGCGGCGGATTCCTGGGTCTTCTGCGTGTCTATGGTCGCGAGCACGAGCCATGTGTGAACTGCAAAACACCGATCAAGCGCACAGTGCATGCCTCACGCGGTACACACTATTGCGCGTCGTGCCAAAAGTAGTTGCTATACTTCATTTGTATGGCACGACATCACGCAAAATTCATGCGCGCTACCACGCTTGATATCCTGACGAGTTTTGTCATCTTTGCGTTCCTGGTGTTTTTAACGATCATGGTCACGCAGCCGCTCGCTGAGGCCCGAGCCCGGCGCAATGGGGTCCGCTCGGATGGCGTGCGCGCTGTTATGGCTGCACTTCTGCAGTGGTCACATGACGATCCAGCATCTTTTGTAATCTGGAAGGAGGCGCTCCAGGCGCAAGGAAATGAAAAGTATGTTATCAGCTTCGGGGCATCTTGTGACGGCTCATTTAGTGAACGCTGCTCAGATGAACTGGTCGCCGATACCTGTATTCAGTTCGATGCCTTGCCGGACGCATACCTTGCAGCTTTACCCGTAGACCCGGTCACAAAGGTTTTACACGGGACGTATTACCTAAGCTTTAGCTCGACTGATGTTGAAATAGGCGCCTGCCAGGCGGAACAAGGTGAGGTTATTTTGCAGACAGATCTCTTGCGATAATCGCGCTTCAAGAAATTTTCTTTACAGAAAGCCCTTTTTTAAGTATCCTCTCGGCCATGAATATCTCACAGCTTGCCCGTCAGCTCCGGGTATCAACCGAAGAATTACGTTCCAAGCTTCCAGAGCTAGGTTTTGACATTGGAAACAAGGCCATCAAGATCCCAGATAAGGACGTGGGTAAGATCACGGCCGCCTGGCATGACTTGAAAAAGCGTCAGTACCTTCAGAAGAAAATGGAGGATCAGAAGGCTCGTGCCGAGCGTAAAGCTCAGGTTGCCGCTGGTGTTGCAGAGCGCGTCGCGCTTCCTGCCACTATTAACGTCCGTGACTTTTCTGCCATGGTGCACATACCAATTGCCAAGGTCATGCAAGAGCTCATGCGAAATGGCATTTTGGCTTCATTGAATGAAAAGATCGACTACGATACCGCGGCAATCATTGCCGAGGATCTTGGTTTTATCGCTGAACGCGCTGAAGAAAAAGCTGAAGACGTAGATGCGTTTGGCGCAGACAAGCTCGCTCAGATTCGTGAAGAAGAGCGTGCTGCCGGTGAATCAACACCTCGCGCTCCCGTTATCGTTGTCATGGGTCACGTTGACCACGGTAAGACTTCGCTTCTTGACGTCATTCGTAAGACAAACGTAGTAGCCGGCGAAGCGGGTGGTATTACGCAGCACATTGGCGCCTACCAGGTAGAGCGTAGTGGCCGTGCATTAACATTCATTGATACTCCAGGTCACGAGGCCTTTACGGTCATGCGTTCACGTGGCGCTAAGGTTGCTGACATTGCTATTCTTGTAGTTGCGGCAGATGACGGTGTGCAGCCGCAAACACGTGAAGCCGCTGATATTATTAAGGCAGCTAAGCTTCCGTTCGTGGTAGCGATCAATAAGATCGATAAAGAAGAAGCTAATCTTGAGCTCATCAAGGGACAATTGGCTGAGCTCGGTTTCGTTCCAGAAGATTGGGGTGGAAAGACTGTTTGTGTTCCTGTCTCTGCTAAGCAGAACAAGAATATTGACGGCTTGCTTGATGTGCTACTTCTTGTTGCGGACATGGAGAAGGCAAATATCGTCGCTAATCCAGACCGTCCCGCCGCCGGTACCATTATTGAATCAAGGGTTGATAAGAACCAGGGTCCAACCGCAACTGTTATCGTGCAAACCGGCACACTGCGCGTGCAGGATTATTTGAGCGTTCGCGGGTATAACTATGGTCGTGTTCGCGCTATGAAGTCTTTTGATGGTTCAGTGCTCAAGGAGGCTCCACCATCAACGCCTGTAAAGATCATTGGTCTAAAAGAGGCGCCGTCAGTTGGTGACATTCTTGAAGTCGCAACCGATCTTGATTCGTTGCAAGAACTTCGTTCCCAGGCATCTCGCAAGGTTGGTGTGCAGGAAATGCAAACAACCGGTGCTAGCACTAAGGGCCCTGGAAACGCTGATGACGAAGCCACCAAGGCAACGCTTAATATCATTGTGAAGTCCGACGTACTCGGCTCACTTGAAGCGCTTCTTGGTATGGTTGATAAGGTCAGTAACCCACACGTTGGTGTAAAGGTTGTAGGTAAGGGTCTTGGTAACGTTACCGATGCCGACGTACTGCGTGCAGAATCAGCAAACGCCGTTGTCTACGCTTTCAACGTGAAGCCAATGGGTAATGCTGCTGAAATCGCTCGTGATAAGAATGTAGCGATTGAAGAGTACTCAGTTATCTATAAGCTCTTTGACGGTATCGTTGAACGCTTGAAGAAACTCATCCCTTCGGAGAAGGTGTATACCGAGCTTGGTACTGGTGAAGTGCTTGCTCTTTTCAAGAAGCTTGATAAGGGGCAGGTTATTGGTGCCCGTGTGAAGAAGGGCAAGTTCATCCCAGGCGCCGTTATCCGCGTGCTTCGTGACGGTCAGATGATTGGTGAGGGTAAGATTGAGGCCATTCAGGCCGGAAAGATGGCGGTACGAGATGTCTTAGCAGGTCAAGAATGCGGTATTTCCTTTATTGGAAAGGCCAAGATCGAACCAGGTGATCAGCTCGAGGCCTACCAGGAAGAGATCCAGGCCCGCACACTGATCGTCGATGGTGCAAAATAAATCGACCTTTGTTAGAATGCCCATACCTGCATATTGAGGTGTGGGTATTTCATTTTCTGTCTATGTTGGAACTAAATTCAGGTAATTTTGACGCACAGGTAATTCAGGCTGGCGGCGTTGTCCTTGTTGATTTTTGGGCGCCCTGGTGTACACCGTGCAAGATGATGGGTCCAGTACTTGAAGAAGTACAAAAAGAGCTGCCAAACGTTACCCTCGCTAAGGTAAATGTGGATGAAAATCAGGATCTTGCTATGCGCTTTAACATCCTTTCCATCCCAACCTTCGTGGTCATGAAGGGCGGGGGAGAGGTTGCTCGCTTTGCTGGCGCTATGAGTAAGGAGCAGTTCTTGGAGCGCGTTGCCCCATACGTGTCCTAATAAGGTCCTATGGACGCTCGAAACGTTATTATTATTGGTTCGGGTCCAGCGGGCTATACCGCGGCTATTTATGCTGCCCGCGCCATGCTCCAGCCAATTCTTATTTCTGGCCGTGAACTTGGCGGGCAACTCATGCTTACAAGTGAGGTAGAGAACTGGCCAGGTGAGCCAACCGGCATCATGGGTCCAGAACTCATGGAAAAGTTGAAAAAGCAGGCTGAACGTTTTGGTACAGAAATGTATCAAGATGTAGTAACAAGCGTTGATCTAAGCGCAGCTCCTTATAAAGTAACCACAGAGACGGGTAAGGAATTCAGTGCAAGCGCGATCATTATCGCAACCGGCGCCTCAGCTAAATGGTTACACGTTGGTGAAGAGCGTCTGCATGGTCGTGGTGTTTCAGCGTGCGCTACTTGTGACGGCTTTTTCTTCCGCGGTAAAGAGGTAGTTGTTGTTGGTGGAGGTGATAGCGCTATGGAAGAGGCTACATTTCTCACGCGCTTCGCAAATAAAGTCACGGTTGTGCATCGATCACAAGAGCTCCGCGCTAGTAAAATCATGGTTGAGCGCGCTAAGCAAAATCCCAAGATCGAGTTTATTCTCGATAGTGCAGTTACGGGTGTTGTTGGGGAAGACCGCTTAACCGCCGTAAAGATCAAGAATATCGTCACAGGAGAGGAGAGTGAGTATAAAGCCGACGGATTATTCGTTGCTATCGGTCACAAGCCGAACACTGATTTGTTCCAAGGTCGCATCACTGTTGATCAAAAAGGCTACATCGTTACTGAAAATCGTTCTACAAAAACCAACATTCCAGGCGTTTTTGCATGCGGTGACGTTATGGACGCCACCTACCGCCAAGCGGTAACTGCGGCCGGTACTGGCTGTATGGCCGCCCTTGAAGTGGAGCGTTTCTTGGCTCACTAAAATACATTTTGTATTCAGTAAAAAATCACCTTGCATAAACGCGAGGTGATTTTTGTTTTCAAACATACTTTGCTACCCTCAAGCTATATGCGTTTTATCATCGTTGTTGCCCTTATATTTTTGCTCGGCGCTGGTTGCGCGCAACAAGGTCGAGAAACTACTGAAGATCGTGTCGCAAATCCAGATAATAACTCTTCAGCGATCGATGAAGCGACCGAAAATAGTGAGAATGAAATACTGGAAGATGCTGAAGAATCTCAGGACCTTGTCGTGCCGCCGATTGATCCGGAAGCGGCTTGGGGTTATCACGCGACGCTTAAAGTTTTTGGCCAATTTGTCGATGACCGTTTCTATGGCTATCACGCCGGTGAAGATGTGGAAGTACTTCCAGAATTTGAAGGAAGTGATGTTGAAGTACGCGCAGCAGCAGAGGGTTACATTGTGTACAAAAATTGGGTAGGAGGTTATGGGGGAGTGGTAATTATCGAGCATGAAATCTCAGGCGAAATCTATCGATCGCTCTACGGACACCTTGATCTTGATTCAGTCACGCAAGACGTGGGTGAGCCGCTACAAAAGGGCGAAGTCTTTGCGCTTCTTGGCGACCCTTATTCAACCCAAACCGACGGCGAGCGTCAGCATCTGCACTTTAGTGTTTGGAAAGGTGAAGCGGTGCAGTTGGCGGGCTATGTCGGAAAATCAAGCGAGCTTGCTAAGTGGCTAAACCCACAAGACTTTTACAAGCTATAGATACTTTCGTTTCTTTAGTCGATCAGGCAGATAGTCCTGCTTGGCATCCTCTGCATTTTCAAAAGCTGGTGTGTATTTGTAGTTCTTTCCGTAGCCAAGCTCTTTCATGAGCTTCGTTGGCGCATTGCGTAGGTGGATTGGTACCGGCTCGTTCGGAAGTTCAGCAATGTCTTGCTTCACTTTTGCGTATCCAACATAAAGCGCATTTGATTTCGGGGCTTTCGCAAGATACGCCACACACTGTGATAAAACGACGTTGCATTCCGGCATGCCAATGGCGTGCGCAGCTTGGTGCGCCGCCACCGCCTGAACAAGCGCCTGCGGATCAGCGAGACCGATATCTTCAGAGGCAAAGCGGACCAAGCGCCTGGTGATGTAGAGCGGATCTTCGCCTCCCTCAAGCATCCGACCAAGCCAGTACATAGCAGCTCCCGCATCACCTCCTCGCATCGATTTGTGGAGGGCTGAGATGATGTTGTAATGCTCTTCGCCACCCTTGTCATAAAGAACGGCATTCTTTTTCAAAACGTCCGCCACGAGTTCTTTGGTGATCTTCTTATTCTTCGTGGTCGTTGCCGCAATCTCAAGCGCGTTTAGCGCACTGCGTGCGTCGCCACTTGCGGTTGCCGCCAAAAAGCCGAGCGCTGCTTTATCTGCTGTGACTCCAAGTTTTCCAAGACCCTTCTCACTCTCGTTAAGCGCCCGTTGCAAAATACGCACAAGAGCTTCTTCTGGTAACTGTTCGAGTACCACCACTCGGCACCGAGAAAGCAAGGCGGCATTTACTTCAAATGAAGGATTCTCAGTCGTAGCACCAATAAAAGTCACAATCCCTTTTTCAACTGCTGGCAAAAATGCATCCTGCTGTGCCTTGTTAAAGCGATGAATCTCATCAACAAAGAGTGTTGTCCGTTCGCCGTAAAACTTGCGACGCTCCTCGGCATCTTTAATCACAGCTCGTACATCAGTAATGCTTCCACCGACTGCTGAAAATGGCACAAAGCGTGCCTTGGTGAGTGTGGCGATAATCCGGGCAAGTGTTGTTTTCCCAACCCCCGGTGGGCCCCAGAGCACAAGTGATGGCAATGAATCTTGTTCAATTGCTTGCTTAAGCCAAGTACCCTCACCGATGGCCCCAAGTTGACCCTCGTACTCAGAAAGGGTCGTTGGTCGAATGCGATCAGCAAGCGGAACCCCTTTAGGTAGGGTGTTCATTTTGGCATCAAAGAGGTCCATAGCAATAAAATGACAGTAGTTGGAAGATTGACTTTTGTCACGTAAAATACTAGGATTATTAGTCCGCACCTGTGGACACCGGGAGATCAGACATGCTGGAAGGATTTCGTTCCTTGCTCGCCGACGAGTCGGCGGCCTACACCTGGCTCATGGAGCTTCACGAGGGAAGTCTCGCCACGATCGCGAAGGAGCGCGAGAAGACCAACTGGGACAGCCTCACGCCTACCGAGCTTCTGCAGGAAGCTATGCAGGCGGTGGATCGCTGTGTGGCCGTTCTGCACCGCTGGGGCTTCGAGACCCACTCCATGGACGCCGGCCACGGCATGGGCCACATCGTGCGTGACTACACGATGGCGCTCATCCTCGCGCCCTCCATGGAATGCTCGAACGTCGCGCGCTTCGCGGTCGTCCTCGCTGGCACCTTCCACGACATCGGCTGCGCCCTGCAGGGGCGCTACGAAGACGGCGAGCGCGCCGTTCGTCACGCCGAGGCCGGCGCGTACCTCATGCAGCTCGTGTTCACGGAAGCGGGTATCGACCCGCTCGTGAGCGAGCTCGCGGTCCTTGGGATCGTGGGTCACACCCACTACCCGCGGCCCATGAAGGTCGTCTGCAAGGACGGCGTCGAGCGTGAGGTCAAGCCGTTCGTGGACCTGCACCCGGATGGGTCCCCCGTGATGTCGATCTGGGGACCCCGCTGGGTCGATCGCTGCGACCTGAACGGTCCGACCTTCATCGGTCGGCACGTGCTCACCCTCACGAACGTGCGGAAGGACTTCGATGGCGATGGCTTCTACGCCATCGATCCCGCCGAGCACTTCCGTCCGATCATGCGCACCGCGGACGAGATCAAGGCCGCCGGTGGCGCCCGCACCATGCTCGAGCACATCGAGCTGTACCGTGGCAGCCAGTCGAACGCGTCCCTCTACGGCAAGTTCGACAGCCCCTTCATGCAGAGCATCCGCGACGAACGGGCGTCCTGCCTGAGCCACATCATGGCCGCGGTGCTCACCGGCGATGCGCCGCACGACATCGAAGCCACCCTCGTGCGCTTCGAGAGCTTCCTCGCCACGAACATCGAGCCAGATCCGGATCTCGGTCGACCGGCGGCAAGGAAGATCATGGCGGCCTTCCGTGAGCTCCCCGAACACACCAAGGAGCGTTGGGCAGCCGGGTTCGAGGCCACGATGGCCGAGTACCACGTCTACCACGAGCAGATGATCGAGCTGCTCGCCGGAAGCAAGATCAGCCAGGGTCCAAGCGATGAGTTCCGGATCCTTGGCTACAGCGTGCTCTCGGTGCTCACCCCGCACCGTTCCTGGTCCGCGCGCTAGGCGCCGCGACCACCTCGCCACCCAAGCCTTGAAAGAGGTGCGGGTGGCTTTTCTATTTGTCGGACTTCTTCACCTTTGCAACGAAGAACCCTTCATGAAGCACAGTTGGTAAAACAATCGTGCCTGCAGTTGTCTTTTTAATATCTTTAAGGGGGAGTGCGCTTGGCTGCAAGCTTAATTCAGGAAACTCAGTAAGAAGCCAAGTAATCATCTGTTCATTTTCTTGCGGCGCAAGCGTGCAGGTTGAGTAAACAAGTTCGCCTCCTGGGGCAAGTGCGCGTACAGCTGCACGCAAGAGTCGGCGCTGCAGCTTGGCATGCTCGGTAATATTTTTCTCAGACCAGTACTTAAAGGTACGTACGTCGCTAAAATCAACGCGCCCTTCAGCCGAGCAGGGGACGTCGGCTAGGATCTTGGTAAAACGACCATTCCACTCTTCAGGTAGGCGAGTGCTATCAATATGCTTTACCTCGGTATGAAGTACGCGTTGCACATCAAGCGTATGCTGCAGTTTTTGCACGCGGATGTCATTCTCTTCACAGGCAATGAGCGTGCCCTGATCATGCATAAGTGCCGCCATCTGCGACGTCTTACTGCCAGGAGCCGCACAAAGGTCAAGAACAAGATCGCTCTTGGTTGGCGCAAGAACAAGCGGTGGCAATTGAGAGGCTATGCCTTGAAGATAGATCTTGCCACTTGTGGTAAGCGGGTGAGCAAGCATCTCTTTGTCACCTTTATTTTTAACTACAAAGGCATGCGGAATATCCTTCACACGCTCAAAGGCAATAGCATCGTTCCGCAGTGTCTCCATGACTGATGCGTCATCGGTAACGATTGTGTTTACTCGAAACGTTGTTTTGCGAGGGCTACCAAAAACCTTCACCATCGCGTCGGTTATATGATCGCCAAATTGAGTACGCAGTCGATCGTAGAGGGTTTGATGTAGGGGATTTTTCATACATGACGCAAAGTCGGATGGGTATAGTGCCAAGATTAGCGCTTTCTGGAAAAAACGGTAGCCAGGTTAGTGATAATAAAGTACACTGTTCCTAGTATGCAAGCCATTCTCGCCACCGAACTCAAGGCTCACCTTGAGGCTCAAAAGCCAGTCACGCTTATTGATTTGCAGGACGATCAAGGGTTTACGCACCGCCACATCCCAAGCGCTACGCACCTTGTTGTGCAAGTAGGCGATGAGGCTGAGGTAGGAAATGTGCTCAAAGATAAAGATGCGTTTATTGTGATCTATGGTGAGTTTGATGAGCTAGGTAAGGGCTCTGCCGCGGAAGCGGTCTTGCAGTCTCTCGGCTATACAAATGTGCATCGGTTACAGGGTGGGTTAATGGGTTGGATGGAGGCCGGTTACGCCGTTGAGGGCGGGGCATCATCCTAGAAATGTCCCCAAGAGCGGTTTTCCGCTCTTTTTTGTAAAATAGTTATGGTTGCTTCGGAAAACTTCCTATCACAACTTAAAGATGCTGAACGGGTTACTTCGTATCCAAAGCGTTTTCTTTCCTATCTAAAAATGCCAATGGCAGAGGTGCACCGCCGAATTAAGCTGCGCTTAGATAATGGCAGTGTTAAGGAGATCCCGGCTTTTCGTGTTCAGCACAACAATTGGCGAGGACCATTCAAAGGCGGCATTCGCGTTGATGCCGCAATTGATCTTGATGAGATGCGCACGCTTGCTACCTTGCTGTCGTTAAAAACGGCGGTCGTGAATATTCCCATGGGCGGAGCTAAAGGCGGCATAGCCATTGATCCAAAAAAGCTTTCTCATACTGAGCTTGAGCGATTGGCACAAGGGTACATTGAGGCGTTTAGCGATATTCTCGGGCCAGAAACAGATGTTCCAGGCCCTGATACCTTTGAGGACCGACACATGGATGTTATGGCACGAGTGTTTGGGCATCCGGGCGTAGTCACTGGAAAAAGTATTGAACAAGGAGGGAGTGAGGGGCGAGAAACAGCGATCGGTGATGGCGGCTGGTACGTGCTAGCCGCCTTGCGTCCATGCCTTGATCTCCCAAAGCGAGGAGCGCGTATTGCGATTCACGGTTTTGGTCGCGTCGGTCAATCGTTTGCTCGCGCCGCACAAAAGCGCGGGGACCTCATAGTTGCCGTGGCTGATTCTCAAGGCGGCATTTACGATCCCGATGGTTTGGCTATGGACCAACTATGCGATCACAAGTTGAAAACCGGCTCCGTTGTTGGTTATCCAGATGCTAAGCCGCTAAATACTGATGAGATCATCTCCGTTGCCTGCGACATTTTTGTTCCTTCGGCGTTTGAGGGTCAAATGCAAGAAGTTGATGCAAAGCACGTGGACGCTAAGGTTGTACTGGAACTTGCAAGCGGCCCAGCAACCATTGAAGCGGACCGTGTCCTTGAAGAGCGAGGGATTACTGTCATTCCGGATATCTTGGCAAACGCTGGTGGCGTTACTGTGAGTTACTTTGAATGGGAACAAAATAGAACTCATCTGACTTGGTCAGCGGCTGAGGTTGAAGCAAAGCTGCAAAAAACCATGACTGATGCCGCAAATGAGATCTGGGATCTGCATGAGGCGCATGGCTACAGTTTACGTACCGCTGCGCTTGTTCTGGCTCTGAAACGTCTAGCAACCGCGGCCGTTTATTAAGGCACTTGCCAGTAACCCCCCAAGTTCCTACACTACTTCAGTATGTCGTACGATTTTGAAAAGATTGATGGAAAGTGGCAGGCAAGGTGGCTTGAAAATAAGGCCTTCGCTGCTAAAAATAATGATCCCCGTGAGAAATACTACGTTCTCGTAGAGTTTCCTTTTCCTTCGGGCGCCGGTTTGCACGTTGGTCACGTGCGCAGCTATACGGCGCTTGATGCTGTCGCGCGCAAGAAACGCATGGACGGCAAGAATGTGCTGTTCCCAATGGGTTGGGATGCCTTTGGTTTGCCAGCTGAGAACTATGCTATTAAAACCGGTATTCACCCCTCGGTGATTACTAAAGAAAATACCGATACCTTCCGCCGCCAATTACAAAGCATGGGTTTTAGCTTTGATTGGGACCGTGAGATTGATACGACCGATCCGAAATACTACCGCTGGACACAGTGGATGTTCTTAGAGTTTTTCAAAGCAGGTTTGGCATATAAGGCCACCACCACCATCAATTGGTGCCCCAAAGATAAGACCGGTCTCGCTAATGAGGAGGTTGTCGCTGGCGCATGTGAACGCTGCGGAACGCCTGTTGAGAAGCGCGAGAAAGAGCAGTGGATGCTCGCTATTACCAAATACGCTGATCGTCTAATCGACGATTTAAAAACCGTCGATTACTTGCCGAAGATTAAAAAGCAGCAAGAAGACTGGATTGGTCGATCAGAAGGTGCAGAAATTAGCTTTGCCTTGAAATTTATTTTCAACAAAGAGGCTAATAATAATCGCGGTCCAAATGGCGAGGTTGCACAACTCCCGGTGTTTACCACGCGCCCAGATACTATTTTCGGTGTAACCTATATAGTCATTGCCCCAGAACACCCGTGGGTCACCTTGGCGCTCGATAGCAATCACGAAGTTCTTGAAAATAAGGCTGAGGTTACAGCGTATGTCGAGGACGTAAAAAAGCGCACCGACATTGATCGCACCAATGACGATAAAGAGAAAACCGGTGTTGAGCTAAAAGGCATCAAAGCCATCAATCCAGCAACAGGTGAAGAAGTGCCTGTTTGGGTAGGGGATTACGTACTCCCACATTACGGCACTGGCGTTGTCATGGCTGTGCCACAGCATGATGAACGCGATGCTGCCTTTGCCAAGAAGTACAACCTCCCTGTTCTTGATAAGCCGCTTGTTTCATTCGCTGAGGCTCTCAAGGCTACCGGCGGCAAGAAGCAGGTGAAATACAAGCTGCGCGATTGGGTCTTTTCACGCCAGCGATATTGGGGCGAACCTATTCCACTTATTCACTGTGAAAAAGATGGTTGGGTGGCGGTTCCGGAGGATCAATTGCCAGTAACCTTGCCGCAAGTAGAAAAGTACGAACCAACCGATAACGGTGAGTCTCCGCTTTCCGCTATTGATAGCTTTGTAAATACTACCTGCCCAACCTGTAACGGTCCTGCCAAGCGCGAAACCGACACCATGCCAAATTGGGCGGGTTCAAGCTGGTATTTCTTGCGTTATATTGATCCAAACAACGATCAAGCCTTTGCTTCCAAGGAGAATCTGAAGTATTGGATGCCGGTTGATCTGTATAACGGCGGCATGGAGCACACGACACTCCACCTTCTATACTCCCGTTTTTGGAATAAGGTACTTTTTGATCGCGGTCACGTACCGGTAAGTGAGCCCTATCACCGCCGCCACAGTCATGGGCTCATTTTGGCTGAAGATGGCTCAAAGATGTCCAAGTCAAAAGGCAACGTCGTCAACCCGGATGAAATCGTGTACAAGCACGGTGCTGATACTTTGCGTGTCTATGAGCTTTTCATTGGCCCCTTTGAAGAGCCAGCGCCATGGAGCATGAATGGCGTCGCTGGCGTTAAGCGCTTCCTTGACCGCTCGCTTCGTCTTATTGAAAAAGTTGCAAGCGCTGAGCCGATCGAGGTTACCAAGGCTCTCCATAAAACCATCAAAAAAGTCGGATCAGATCTTGATGGCTTGCATTTCAACACCGCCGTGTCGCAACTCATGATGTTTGTCAACGCCGCCACTGATGCCGGCGCCATCACCAAAGAATCGCTTGTGAAGTTCGCTCAGATTCTTTGTCCACTTGCTCCACACGTTGCTAATGAAATCGCTGAGCGCCTTGGAGAGTCTCAGATCGCGCAAGGGCAGCAGTGGCCAATTGTTGATGAATCGCTACTTATCGAGGATGTTATTACTATCTCTATTCAGGTAAATGGCAAGTTGCGTGGCACGGTTTCTGTGGCTCCTGCCATTGAGAAGGAAGCTTTAATCGCCTTGGCGCAAGCCGAAGAAGGAGTTGCAAAGTTCATTACAGGTGAGCCAAAGAAGGTCATTGTTGTTCCAGGTAAAATTGTTAATTTCGTGGTGTAGTGTGAGAAAAGTGGAGGAAGCGATCCCGCCGTCATACGTGCTTTCCGCACTGTGCGGCGGTTTTGTTATTGGTGTTATCGCTTGTTCGTTCATTGTTTCCTGGTGGTTGCCGCTCGCGTGTGCTCTGGGTGCTTTCTTTGGAGCCAGATATCTTTTTGGCATTAATAAGAGTACGTGGCGTCTGATTGTGTTTGGGGCTTTTATGCTCGGAGCTGCTTTGTCATGGGGAAGGTATGCCGCCATGACGCCCGATAGTCAGAGCGTGGCTGGCGTACTCGGCGATAAAGAGGTGGAGGGGCAAGTGGTAGCGATCCAGATCACTGATTCCGGGCAGCGTTTAACCCTGAACAATCTTCGTGTTCAAGGTAGTGGGGTAAATGATCGGGTACTACTCACGGTTCCTAGGCTCCCGCTGTATCGCATCGGCGACGTAGTACGAACCGCGTGCAGCCTCAAGGCTCCGGAGCCATTTGATGACTTTCGTTACGATCATTACCTAGCCGCCAAAGACATATACGCCACCTGTAAAACGTATCAGTCGCCACTTATTGTCGAACATAGAGTCACGCCGCGCTCATTAATTGCAGACCTGCATGACGCTTCATTGCGCGCCATTGAACGCACCGCGCTTCCTCCTCATGATGCGTTACTTGCCGGTCTTCTTTTTGGCGATGCTCGCTTTTCAGAGGCTTGGGATGAGCGCTTTTTACGAACCGGTACAACCCACGTTGTAGCCGCCTCGGGATACAACGTTACGCTCCTAGTATCACTCCTGGGCGGACTCGCTGTTGCCTGCGGAATTCGTCGCCGTTCCGCGATACCGGCACTGATCATCGGTGTTATCTGTTTCGTCTTTTTCGCAGGGGCCGGAGCAGCGGTAACACGTGCCGGCATGATGGCTTCAATCGCACTTGTCGCTACCTACGTCGGTCGACCAAGCGGTGCTCCAAGGGCGCTCTTTTATGCCGTGTGCGTCATGCTCGCCATTAACCCACTTCTCTTGCGTGACGACATCGGGTTTCAGCTCTCAGTAACCTCAACAATGGGGTTGCTGCTTTTCGCGTCTCCTCTTGGGAAAAGGCTCATATTCATTCCAGAGACTTTCGGTATCCGCGAGTCAGTCGCCTCAACGTTCGCAGCTAGTTTTACCACGCTCCCGGTACTACTTGCCGCCGGTAGTGGCATCTCCGTAACGTCGTTTCTGACTAACTTTTTCATCCTGCCATTTGTGCCATATGCCATGGGATTTGGAGCGCTCGCAGCTGTCGTCGGCATTGTGTCAGAAAGTCTTGGTCGATTGGTTGGTCTTGGAGCAGTTGGCTGCACTGCCTGGATGCTGTTTGTGATTCGTTCCTTTGCACAGTTTGGCGATGCGCTTGTGGCGCCACCTGGAGTGAAGGAGTTGCTCATACTCGCGTCTCTACTTGCGATTATGTACGCGGTACATAGAACACGTTCATATGAATAAACGACCGATAGCAATCACGCTTGGCATTGCAGTACTTTGCGCTCTTACGCTCATGCCAAAGTTACCACGCCAATGTGAGGCGATAGTCTGCGTCTGGGTATTTGATATCGGGCAGGGCGATGCCATCTATATCGATGGCCAGGATTACGATCTTGTCATTGATGGTGGACCAACGGATATGGTCGTCGAAAAAATCGGTGCCATCCTCTATCCGTGGGACACCTCTATCGATGCTACCCTCATGACGCACCCGGATGCGGATCATATGAACGGCCTCGCGCATCTACTGGGTCGGTATCGAATACTAAATGTGTTCGACTCACTTCAGGCCGGTTCATCTGCCGAGTACGCCGCCTATGAAGAATTATCCGGGCCAAGAAGGCAAGGGCTACATGCGGGCGATAGGCTAGAGCTTGGCGGGGGAGCGTATCTTGAGATTGTATACCCGGAGCAAACCTTTGATCGAAATAAACTCAGCGATCCAAACGGCGCCTCGATTATCGCCATACTTCATGTTGGGGATCAGGCTATGCTGTTGACGGGCGATGCTGGAGTCGAGCAAGAGCGAGAGATAGTAAACAGCTTACCGGACATCGATGTATTAAAAGTGGGTCATCACGGGAGTCGTACTTCAACAAGTGCCGAGCTTTTAGAGGCAGCAAAGCCAGAGATCGCAATCATTCCGGCGGGCAAAGATAATGATTACGGTCATCCGCACCCGGACGTCGTTGATCGTCTGCTTGAATACGGCGTCACCGTGTATCAAACCAATCTTCATGGTGATATTCGGATAGACTTTGGTCAAGAAATAACGGTAAAACGTTTTTCACTATAAAAAAGAAGGCCCGCACCAGAGGGGATCTGGTGCGGGGAGAATTGCCTAAGGCACAGCAACAAGCAGGCGGTGCAGGAGCGTGGTCGCAAGAACGGCGCTGTCGCCAAGCTTGTCCACCGCGCGTTGGTACCCTTCGGCGTTGTACGAGCGCAGCTGTTCGCTAAGCTCGTCGTTGTACGCCTGATTCACTGCGCGCAGCTGCCTGAGGCCAGCTACGAGGTCTTCGTCGAAGATGAGTGGGTGCGCCTCGGCACGCGCGATGATCTCATCGTAGTGCACGAGCATCGGACACGGCTCTCCCAGGCATTGAAGTACGTTGCGGACTCCGTGAAACGGGGCCTTGGTGGCATCGGTCAGAAGGTCGGCGCTCTCCTGGCGCCGCAGCGCTCGTTGGCGAGACAGTGCATCCTCCATGGCCTGATGCTTGTACGTCAGGTAGGAGAGTGCCACCGCGCGCGGCTTGTGCCGACCGTTGAACTTGAAGTAGCGGGTCGGTTCAGGCGTGCGTGAGGCAAGTCCAATCGCAGCGCACGCGTGCAGGTGAGAGGCGAACCCTTCACCGATCGCGTGCTTGGCGCTACGTGCCAGGAAAAGGTCGCACCAGATGGTGGAGACCTTCACGTGATAGTGTGCCAAGTTCGCGAGGAACTCATCGACTTGCTGCGCTCGACGCCGCGTCTCGCGCGGATCAAGCGTCGTGCTCTCGTACAGGATGAACACATCAAGGTCAGACCGCGGCCCGTGTAGGCCCGCGGCATACGAGCCGCAAATGACGGCGTTCACCACCCAGGGCTGCTCTTTGAGCCAGGTCAGAAGGGTTGTCGCAACTACGGTGAAGTTCTCGTGAGTAGGAACCTTCTTCAGACGTACGTCGGCGGCCAAGTAAACGCGTCCCACGCCCGCCTCCTATGAAAGAGCTAGCGCTAAGGTAACAGGCCGGTGCCTGTTGTGCAATATATTGACTACTAGGGTATTTTTGTTACACTTTCGCCAAATTATTTTTTCTATCTATGGCCGATATCCAGCGAACACTTGTTCTTATTAAGCCAGATGCCGTACAGCGCGAGCTCGTTGGTGAGGTCGTGACTCGCTTTGAGCGCAAAGGCTTGAAGATGATCGCCATGAAGCTTACGCACCTTGATGAAGCAACCCTCACCGAGCACTACGGACATTTGAAGGATAAGGCGTTCTTTCCAAGTCTTGTGCAGTTCATGATGCAGACCCCGGTGGTTGCTCTTGTGCTTGAAGGTCTTGATGTCATTGAATCCGTACGTAAGGTAGTTGGCGCCACGAACCCTCGTGCTGCTGACGCTGGTACCATCCGTGCCGATCTTTCCATGAATGTACCGTCAAACATGGTGCACGCCTCAGATTCTGTCGAGGCTGCTACTACGGAAATCACTCGTTTCTTTAAGCCAGAGGAGCTTATGCAGTACGAAAAGATGACCGACAAGTTCCATTTTGGCGAGGGAATCTAAAAGAACCAGATAAAAGCACAAGGAAAATCCTTGTGCTTTTTGTTTTTCTATGCTTCACTGAAGTGTCGTTCTTTCACCACTTGGGAGGTTATAGCGTATGGTCCACTTCATCGACGATTCGTCGAGTGATGCTTGGTTCGCTTCGATCAAAGAGCATCCAACGCTCGGTCGTGAATACAGGCTGATGATGCAGCTGCTGGAGGTTCTGCTCCCCACTTCCTCCAACAAGCATGGGCGCCGCTCCCGATTCGGGATGGCATACCAGGAGGTTTACGGGCCAAGTGAGTACGCGGCAGAGGTCATTCACCGCCGGTTCAAGCAGTGCGCTGCTCGTATCCGCACGGAAGATGAGCGGATCGTGAAGGAGTTCTTCTACCCGTATGAGGCGGATCTGCATGCGGAAAGTCGCGTGCGCAACACCTACGATCCCGAGTCGCTTCTCGGCTACTGCAATCTCGGTGCAAGCGACGGCCTGATTGACATGCAGGCACGCGTGGAAGCTGTGGCACGCTTCATCACCTCGCGCCTCTTGCTGTACGCCGATCTTCACGAGAGTGAGGTTGACGTCGGCGAGCAAGAAGGGGTAATTCTCGCGCAACTGCTCCCGCGGTTGTTCGTGCAAGAGTGTTCCCTCGAGACCTTCCTGGATCTGTCTCTTGATCGTCGCGCCAAGTGGCGCATCAAGGACTGGTCGATCGACGGTCGTCGGCTCGACGGCCGCATCCGCCTGCAGGAGCGCTTCCTGTGCCGAGCCTTCGAGATCGATGGCGTCAATCACCCCGTCTACATCGAGGATCGCGTGAAATCCGATTTCAGCAGCATCCTCAAGATGCTGAGGAAGAATCAAGACATGGGCAAGGAGAACGATAAGCGCGGCGTGCGCATGATCGTTTTCTCCCAGAAGGCCTTCAACGAGTTCGTGAAGGCGCTGCGTTCAGAGCTCTCTCGTGGCCGCTTTCAGGTCATCGAAGAGAGTGAGAATATCTCCACGGCTGGGAAGGTGGACAGCAATAACCCGGTGAGTAAGGAGGACTTCCGCGTACATCGCTTCGTGGCTGAGTACGCCGACCCGGGCCACAGCAAGTACCGCGTGGAGGTGAACGTTCAGTTCGTCGACGACTACCTCAACGACCGTTGGTCGCTTTCGCCGGCTCGGCACGAGCTCTATCGGTTTGAGCAACTGCAGCGCTACTTCTGCCCGTTCCGATACCCGCGCTTCATCCACGGCATCGACTGGACACCCGGTTCGCAGTTCGATCAGCGCATGCGAACCTTCATGGACTACCGACGTCGCGCCAAGGTCCTGGCTCGGTCCGCTCGCTAGTTCGCAAAGCCCCACACCTCGCCAGGTGTGGGGCGCTTCTTATTTGTGGGGGTTTTTTAAATTTGCTATAACTTGAGATGAAAATAATTTTGAACTGATCTCAAGCTGATCTGTATGAGCGTTCTGAAGATTACAGGTGGAAAGCCGCTACGTGGTGAAGTGCAGATTGCTGGAGTAAAAAATGGAGCTTCAAAAATGATCATCGCTTCGCTGTTAACAGCGGGGGAGATGACGCTTGAGAACGTGCCGCTCCAGCAAGAAACCGATATTTCACGTGAACTGGTTACTACGCTTGGCGCTGCATCATCGCTCGAGGGTCACACCTTAAAACTGCACGCTAAAGAGATTACGCGTACATCTGCCATGCAGTTGTCGCGCAAAAACCGTCTAGCGATTTTGGCGTTAGCTCCGCTTCTGCACCGCACTGGGGAAGCATATGTGCCAACCCTTGGTGGCGATAAAATCGGTCCTCGTCCGGTAAATTTTCACCTGGACGCCCTTGAATCAATGGGTGCTAAAATTGAAGTTGATGCCGATGGTTATCGCGCTTCAGTGAATGGTCGCCTGAAAGGTGCTGTCATTGCATTGCCATATCCTTCCGTTGGAGCCACGGAAACCGTACTTTTCGCTGGCGTTCTTGCGGAGGGCCGCACGGTACTCAAGAATGCTGCTATCGAACCAGAAATCATCGAGCTCATCATGATGCTGCAAAAAATGGGTGCGATCATTGATGTTAAGGAGGATCGTAATATTGAAATTCTTGGTGTTCATGAATTGCACGGTTGCACACACCGCGTTATTCCAGATCGCAATGAAGTCGCATCGTTTGCGAGTTTAGCTCTTGCAACGCACGGTGAGATTTTCTGCAAAGGAGCAGATCATCGAGATGTTATTACTTTGTTAAACGCTGTGCGTCGCATCGGGGGAGAATACGAGGTTCGCAAGGATGGCATTTTATTCCGGGGCAATGGCAAGTATCACGGCCTTCAGCTGGAAACAGATACCCATCCAGGCTTCATGACCGACTGGCAGCAGCCGTTTACAGTTGTTCTAACGCAAGCGGAAGGAACATCGGTTGTGCACGAGACCGTTTATCAAGAGCGATTCGGCTATACAGCGACACTCAAACAAATGGGCGCAGATGTCACGCTCTTTGATAGTTGTCTTGGTGAAATAAAGTGTCGATTTAAGGATCATAACTACAAGCACAGCGCAGTAATCAAGGGGCCGGCAAAGTTAAGTGCAACAAAAATGGTCATTCCAGATATTCGTGCGGGCTTGGCTTATGTTATCGCAGCGCTTGTCGCTGAGGGCACGAGTGAACTAACCGGTGTCGAGCACCTGGAGCGTGGCTATGAAGACCTATACGGCAAGCTTGAGGCAATCGGCGCTGATATAGAAGTCGTACGCGACTAACAACGTATGATATTTGACCTTCTCTTCGGAAACCCCATTTTCGGCATTCTTTGGATAATTGCCTTAGTTTTGTCGCTAACAGTGCATGAATTCTCACACGCTCTTGTCGGTCACTTGCGCGGTGACGATACAGCCGAGCGTATGGGGCGTCTCACCTTAAACCCACTTGCGCACCTTGATGTTGCCGGCACGATCGCTCTGTTGATTCTGGGCGTAGGATGGGCAAAACCAGTGCCTTTTGACCCACGTCGCCTGGCAGATCCGTTTCGTGACGGCGCACTCATCGCCTTTGCGGGTCCTTTGGCAAATATCCTCTTTGCTGCGGTAGCTGGGCTTACTTTCCGTGCGTTAAGTTCAGCGGGCATTATGCCGGTCGACTCACTGTTGCCGCCATTTTTGGGAATTCTGGTTTTTGTTAACCTTCTCCTGTGCTTCTTTAACTTCATTCCAGTGCATCCTCTTGATGGGGCAAAGATTGCGGATCTCGTTTTGTGGCGCCTGAAAGCCTTCAAAACCCTTGAGCTTCTTACGCGCTATGGTCCAAATCTACTCTTGGTTTTGATCCTAATCTCGCTCGTTACCCCGCTCAATATCTTTATTATCGTTCAATTACCGGCCTTTTTGGGCTGTTCTGCGTTCATTGGGCAGTCTTGCGTGCCTTATCTTGCCGGTTAAGCATCCGGGCCCTGAAGAGGTAGTTCTGACTCCTGAAAAGTCAGTGTTATATTTGTACCCCAGAGCGGTTGACCCATTTTTTGGCTTATGCTAGAGTTTGCCCACTTTTTGTATGCCAACAATTAATCAACTCATCCGCAAGGGTCGCAGCACCAAGAAGGCGAAGTCAAAGTCGCCTGCTATGCAGTACGCGTTGGACTCCCTCCACCGTAAGCGCACCCTCTTGCCAAAAGGCGCTCCGTTTAAGCGCGGCGTCTGTCTCAAGGTTACGACCATGACGCCAAAGAAGCCGAACTCGGCTCTTCGTAAGATTGCTCGTATCCGTCTTTCAAACGGTACTGAAGTTACTGCTTACATCCCTGGCGAAGGTCACAACCTTCAAGAGCACTCTATCGTGATGATTCGCGGTGGTCGTGTAAAAGATCTTCCAGGTGTGCGCTACCACATTGTCCGTGGTCGCTACGATGCTACCGGCGTAGAGGGCCGCAACCGCGGTCGTTCACGTTACGGTACCAAGCGTCCAAAGGCTGGTGCTGCTCCTAAGAAAAAGTAACATTCACTAAATAAATATTAACAATGTCCGCTCAGTACCGCTCCACGCGGGAAGGTGAACGGCATTGCAAGACTCATTATGCGTGGTAAGGCCGCCGTTAAGCGCTATCTAGCGCCAGACCTCAAGTACAACAATGTACTTGTTGCAAAGTTGATTAATTACGTGATGCGCGATGGTAAAAAGTCCACCGCAACACGTGTGGTATATGATGCGATGGATATCATCGCGACAGAGGCTGAACAAAGCCCGATCGATGTCTTTGACAACGCGCTCAAGAACATCATTCCAACGGTTGAAGTAAAGTCCAAGCGTGTTGGTGGTGCAAACTACCAGGTTCCAATGCCAGTTCGTGGCGATCGTCGCTACGCACTTGCATACCGCTGGGTTCTCGCTGCAGCACGTGCTCGTAAGGGCCGTCCAATGGCAGAGAAGCTCGCGGAAGAAATCATGCTTGCGGCCAAAAATGAAGGCGAAGCGGTAAAGAAGCGTGCAGACGTACAGCGTATGGCAGAAGCCAACCGTGCGTTCGCTCACCTTGCCCGCTAAACGCGCAAAAACGAGGCTGCGGCATTTCCGCGGTCTCGTTTTCTTTCAAAGAACAATTCCTCATTTCTTTATATGACTCGTGATTATCCACTAGACCGGGTACGTAACATCGGTATCATTGCTCACATCGACGCTGGTAAGACCACTACTACCGAGCGCGTACTTTTCTATACAGGAAAGAAGCACAAGATCGGTGAGGTACACGAAGGTGAGGCAACCATGGACTGGATGGAGCAAGAGCAGGAGCGTGGTATCACCATTACTGCCGCTGCCACCACCTGTTTCTGGAAAGATCACCGCATTAACATCATTGATACCCCAGGTCACGTAGACTTTACCGTTGAAGTTGAGCGTTCACTTCGCGTTCTTGACGGTGGCGTAACCGTTTTCGACGGCGTTGCTGGCGTGGAGCCACAGTCAGAAACTGTTTGGCACCAGGCTGATAAGTACAATGTACCTCGCGTTTGTTACATCAATAAGCTTGATCGTACCGGTGCTGACTTCTACAAAGATCTTGCTTCTATTCACGCTCGTCTCACAACGAAAGCTTACCCAATTCAGTTGCCAATCGGTGCTGAATCAAACTTCGTAGGCTTGATCGACCTCTTCACACGCAAGGCTTACATCTACAAGGACGACCTTGGTAAGCAGATTGATGAGGTAGATGTTCCAGAAGACATGAAGGCTAAGGTAGAGGAATACCGAGCTCGTTTGGTTGAGGCGATCGTTGAACAGGATGAGAACCTCATGGAACGCTACTTGGCGGGAGAGGAGATCACGGTTCCTGAGCTCAAAGCAGCGCTTCGCAAGGGTGTTGTTGCCATGAAGATTTTCCCAGTTATTTGTGGATCTTCTTTGAAGAACAAGGGTGTACAGCAGATGCTTGACGCTGTTGTTGAACTTTTGCCAAGCCCACTTGATCGTCCACCGCTTGAAGGTTTTAACCCAGAAAACCCAGATGAAATCATCCCTTGCCCAGCAAAGGATGACGCACCATTTGCCGCCCTTGCTTTCAAGATCGCCGCTGATCCATTCGTGGGTAAGCTTGCTTTCTTCCGCGTATACTCCGGTTCGGTAAAGGCTGGTTCATACATTTTGAACTCAAGCACCGGTGAAAAGGAGCGTCTTTCTCGCATCGTGCGTTTGCACGCCAACTCTCGTGAAGAGGTGGATGAAGTATTCGCTGGTGAAATTGCTGCCGCTGTTGGTTTGAAGGGTACGATCACAGGTCACACGATGTGCTCCCCAGAACACCCAGTTGTTCTTGAGGCAATCACCTTTGCTGATCCAGTTATTTCTCAGGCAATTGAGCCAAAAACCAAGGGAGATCAGGAGAAGATGGGCATGGCACTTGCAAAGCTCATGGAAGAAGATCCAACCTTCCGCGCCCGCACCGATGCCGAGACCAGCCAAACCATCATTGATGGTATGGGTGAGCTCCACCTTGAAATCATGGTTGACCGCATGAAGCGTGAATACAGTGTTGAGGTGAATGTTGGTAAGCCGCAGGTAAGCTACCGCGAAACCATTCGTGGTTCCGCAGAAGCAGAAGGTCGCTATATCAAGCAGTCTGGTGGTCGTGGTCAGTACGGTCACTGTTGGTTGCGCATTGAGCCTCAGACCGAGCCAGATCAGCCAAACTTCACTTTCTTTGATGAAGTAAAGGGTGGCTCTGTTCCTCGCGAATACATCCCAGCTATTGAAAAGGGTGCTCGTGAGTCATGTGATCGCGGTGTTTTGGCAGGTTTCCCGCTCATCAACATCAAGGCGACCGTTTTTGACGGCTCCTACCACGATGTCGACTCAAACGAAGCGGCTTTCAAGATGGCTGGTTCACTAGCCTTCCAGGAGGGTATTAAGAAGTCTAAACCAGTTCTTCTTGAGCCAGTTATGCGTGTTGAGGTTGTTACCCCGGAAGATTTCATGGGTACAGTTGTTGGAGATTTGAACTCTAAGCGTGGTCAGATCCAGGAAATGGGCGATCGTGGTACGGTCAAGACCGTGCGCGCTATGGTTCCACTTGCTGAAATGTTCGGCTACGCCACAAACTTGCGTTCTATTACTCAGGGTCGCGCTTCGTACTCTATGGAGTTTGGAGAGTACCAGGAGGTGCCGCGCAATGTTTCTGAGGCAATTATTAAGGAGCGAGCAGGGAAGTAGTCCCCAGTTTATCCTCAAAAGACCGGCAAATGCCGGTCTTTTGTTTTGACGCCACGAGGTTCAGGTCTTACCATGCGAGCGTATGGATATTCCTGCATATTTTGAACGGTTGTTGCGCCTAGTCCGAAAAGGAGGCGGACCAGTGGTCATTGCTGGCGAAGGCGGCGAAGAGCCACTTGTTGTCCTGACGCTAAGCGCGTACGAGGCGCTATCTGACCAGGGCTCCGGTTCCCAGAATCTTTCACCACGCGAACGAGTCTACGAGGACGAAGATTTTGATCCTCAGGTCGTGGAGAGGCAGGTAGAGGAAGTGGCGCCACCGCGTCCTCCAAGACCGCTTGGCGGTATGGCAGCTATGCGCCCACGTCAGTCTTTGAATGCCACGCGCGAGGTAGCTGAGCCAAAAGGAGAAATAAGACAGAAACCTCAGGAAAATACGCAAAGTCGCCGCCCAATTCTGAGGCGTCCAACCGAGCGAAATGAAGGGGGAGAGGAGCGGTTTTACCTAGAATCTGTCTAGCTAAAAGAAGGTGTCCACCGAGATAAGGGTCAGTACTTGCAAGAAATTTCGCACTTTGCTACACTCATTGCGCATTTCATTATTAGATTTGTACTTGTCTTAGAGCCTTTTCGCTATTTTCGCGAGAAGGAACGAGCAACAAAAGCTTATGGCAGAGCAATTCGTGCGTGAGAAACCGCACTTGAACGTCGGAACTATTGGTCACGTTGACCATGGTAAGACCACAACTACCGCCGCTCTTACAGCCGTTTCTGCGGCTCGCGGTCTTGGTAAAGTTAAGTCCTACGCGGATATCGCAAAGGGTGGTACGGTGCGCGATTCTTCAAAGATCGTTACTATCGCTACCTCTCATGTTGAGTATTCCTCGGACAAGCGCCACTATGCGCACGTTGACTGTCCAGGTCACGCCGACTACGTCAAGAACATGATTACTGGTGCCGCTCAGATGGACGCTGCAATTCTTGTAGTTTCCGCAGCTGACGGTCCAATGCCACAGACCCGCGAGCACATTCTTTTGGCTCGTCAGGTTGGTGTTCCATACATCATCGTTTTCTTGAACAAGGTTGACCTTGTTGACGATCCAGAGCTTTTGGATCTCGTTGAGCAGGAAATCCGTGACCTTTTGAACAAGTACAACTTCCCAGGCGACACCACGCCGATCGTTCGTGGTTCAGCTTCCAAGGCACTTGAGAACCCATCTGACGATGCGGCTGCTAAGTGTATCCTTGACCTCATCAAGGCTCTTGATGAGTACGTTCCAGATCCAGTTCGCGAGACCGAAAAGCCGTTCCTCATGTCTATCGAAGACGTCTTCTCTATTGAAGGTCGTGGTACGGTAGCAACCGGTCGTATCGAGCGCGGTCAGCTTAAGGTAGGTGATGAAGTTGAAGTTGTTGGTCTCCGCGACACCCAGAAGACGGTTGTTACGGGTATCGAAATGTTCAACAAGTCTCTTGATTCTGGTATGGCAGGTGACAACGCTGGTGTTCTTCTTCGCGGTGTGAAGAAGACCGACCTTGAGCGTGGTCAGGTTCTTGCTAAGCCAGGTTCCGTAACTCCTCACACCAAGTTCGAGGCTGAGCTTATCGCTCTTACAAAGGAAGAAGGTGGTCGCCACAAGCCTTTCTTTAAGGGTTACAAGCCACAGTTCTACATCCGTACCACAGATGTAACGGGTGAGATCGAGCTTCCAGCAGGTGTTGAGATGGTTATGCCAGGCGACACCGTTAACTGTATCGTTACCCTTTCAAGCCCAGTTGCTCTTGAAGACAAGATGCGCTTCGCTGTTCGTGAAGGTGGTCGCACAGTTGGTGCTGGTGTTGTAGTAAAAATTCTTGAGTAATTAAGTAATGGAGGGGAACCCACAAGGTTTCCCTCCTTACCGTTCTTACCGTACCTTCTTCTATGTCCGACGCAGCAAAAAAAGTGCAAGATCAGAAAGAGCAGCGCATTCGCATCAAGATCCGCGCGTATGATCACAAGGTGATCGACGCCGCTACCGTCACGATCATCAAGACGGCTGAGCGCAGTGGTGCAAGCATCATCGGTCCAGTACCTCTGCCAACCGAGCGCCGCCGTTACACCGTGAACCGCGCAACCTTTATCGACAAGACCTCACGCGATCAGTACGAGATGCGTGTACACAAGCGCTTGATCGATATCGTGAACCCAACCGAGCGCACGATTGACTCCTTGATGAGTCTGAACTTGCCAGCTGGTGTGGACATCGAGATCAAAATGTAAACAAAACGCAAGCCCCCACATGGGTGGCTGCGCACGGCAGCTCTTTATAAAGAGATATCGTGCGCAGTTTCTCAACTGCACGTCGAAACCGAACCGGAAAGAAAGATTCCTTAATGCTTAGGCAAAAAGGAAAAACCTTCCCGACGCTTCGTACCGGCGCAAGGAGACGAATTATTCATTGAACGAAGACACAACATCCTGATAGCAGTTAAGGTTTTGCTTCAGGCTGGAAGCCGCTGGTGACGCGTATGCGTCAGACGGGCTTCTAGTTTTTGTTCATAAAAGCGTTCCTCTGTCTTTCTCCAGGCATGAACGTAGGTGTATGAAATATCTTCTAGGGAAAAAGCTTGAAATGACCCAGGTTTTCCGCGAAGACGGTTCGGTGGTTCCGGTAACGCTCATTGAAGCGGGACCGATGACTGTCGCCGCTCTTCGTAAGGACACTCAGGGTCGCTCGGTCGCTGTACTTGGTTTCGGCAAAAATGTTCGCGCCGCAAAACCACAACAGAAAGAGTTTGGCGACATGGGTCCATTTGCTGTCACGCGCTCAGTTCGCCTCGGGGAAGGTGAAGAAGTAGCTGCGGGTACAGTGTTCACCGTTTCGACATTTGCTCCGGGTGACGCAGTGTCTATCACAGGCACGAGCAAGGGTCGTGGCTTCCAAGGTGTTGTAAAGCGCCATGGATTCCGCGGTCACCCAACAACGCACGGTCACAAAGATCAGGTACGTAAGTCCGGATCTATCGGTGCGGGTGGCATCCAGCGCGTGTTCAAAGGAATGCGCATGGCAGGCCGCATGGGTGGTGATCAGGTGACGGTGAAAAATTTGGAGGTGGTGACGATTGATCCAGAGAAGAATGTGATCGGCATCAAAGGTGCCGTTCCAGGAGCTCGCGGAACACTCATCACGATTATTGCAACTGATGGCAATGTATGGCGGAAGTAAAGCTTTATACCTGGGAAGGCAAGGAAGCGGGATTGATCCCTCTTTCTGATGCTCTCTTTGCAGTTGAGCCAAAGGCGGAAGTAGTCCACCAGGCCGTAACCGCGCAAGATGCGAACAGTCGCGCTATTTCGGCGCACGTTAAGGATCGCAGCGAGGTTCGGGGTGGTGGTAAGAAGCCTTGGAAACAAAAGGGTACAGGTCGTGCTCGTCACGGTTCCTCACGCTCCCCAATTTGGGTAGGTGGTGGTGTGGCACACGGTCCAACCAAAGATCGTAATTTCTCAGTAAAGCTCAACAAGAAGGCCAAGCGTTTGGCTCTTGCCATGGCTCTTACCGATAAGTTGCGTGAAGGGAAGTTTGTTGCAGTTGAAGATTTCAATATTCCAGAAGCAAAAACAAAGCACGCAAACACCATGCGTTCTGCGCTTCCTGGAGCGGATAAGCGAGCTCTCGTGCTCGTGGTAACGGGCGATAGCAAGATGAAGCGCGCAATGCAGAACTTGCCAAAGACCGAGACCATGCATGCACACAGCTTGAACGTCCGAGACCTTGTTAAGGCGAATTACGTTATCGCTTCTAAAGATGCGATTGCGATGATCGTCGAAACGTTCACCTCCTAAGTATGCCGATTCTCAAACGTACAAAGAAAACGACAGATGTAGCTGCTGATGAAGTAGCTAAGCCTGTTGAAACGGCTGAAACAAAGAAGGTTGTAGCTAAGAAGCGTGTTGCCAAAAAGGTAGCAGCTCCAAAAGCGCAAAAGTCCCCCGGTCTCTCAGCGTTCGCGGTTTCCATTCTTATCGCTCCGATTGCTACGGAAAAGTCCGCCAAGCTCTCAGATGCAAGCATGGTAACCTTCAAGGTTCATCCTTCAGCAAACCGCGTATCCGTTCGCCAGGCCTTTAAAGAGGCTTACGGCGTAATGCCAAGAAAGGTAAACGTTATGAACGTTCATGGTAAGGAGAAGCGTTTTGGTGGCTTCGCATCTCGTCGTTCCGACTGGAAGAAGGCGATCGTGCTTTTGCCAGAGGGTACAACGGTAAATGTGTTTGAAACCGTGTAGTATGCCGATTACAAAGTATAAACCAACATCCGCCGGTCGCCGCCTCTCAAGCGTGCAGTCCTTCAAGGATGTAACATCAAAAAATCCAGAAAAGAAGCTCCTTCTTTCTAAGAAGCAGCAAGCTGGTCGCGGTGCAGGCGGTAAGATTACCGTTCGTCATCGTGGAGGTGGTGTCCGTCGTCATATCCGTATGATCGACTGGAAGATGGATAAGTACGAGATTCCTGCCAAAGTGCAGACAATCGAATACGATCCAAATCGTGGTGCTCGTATCGCTCTTATCTCCTATGCGGATGGTGAGAAGCGCTACGTGCTCGCTCCAGCAGGTCTCACGGTTGGCATGCAAATCATGAACTCCAAGGAACGCGGTGAGCCAAGTATTGGCAACCGTTTCCCACTTGAGAAAGTTCCAGTTGGTATGCAGGTGCATAACGTTGAACTTGCTCCAGGTCGCGGCGCTCAGCTTGCGCGTGGTGCTGGTAACGGCGTTGAACTTCTTGCGATCGATGGCGACAACGCTATCTTGCGCCTCCCATCAGGTGAGATGCGTACCGTCAAGAAGACCTGTATGGCAACGATCGGTACTGTCTCAAACCCAGACTGGGGATTGATCCGCTGGGGTAAGGCAGGTCGCTCACGTTGGCGCGGTATTCGCCCAACCGTTCGCGGTAAGGCTATGAACCCAGTCGATCACCCACACGGTGGTGGTGAGGGTCGTAACTCAATCGGTCTCAAACACCCTAAGACTCCTACTGGTAAGCCGGCACTTGGCGTTAAGACGCGCCGTGCGAAGAAGCCGTCGAACAAGTTCATTCTTCGTCGCCGCAATCACGGCAAGAACCAGGCCTAACCCCGTATGACACGTAGTCTCAAAAAAGGCCCATTCGTGGCATCACACCTCTTGAAGAAAGTAAGTAAGCTCCGCCCAGGCGATAAGACAATCGTCAAAACCTGGTCACGTGCTTCTACGATCACTCCAGAAATGGTTGGCTTCACCTTTGCCGTCCATAATGGTCGTGACTTCATCCAGGTACGCGTTATTGAAAACATGGTCGGCCACAAGTTGGGTGAATTTTCGCCAACGCGTAAGTTCGCTCGTCATGGTGGCAAAGTAGCAGAAGCAGCACCAGCTGCCGCTCCAGCTGCTCAAAAGATTAGCCGCTAGTGCTCCAAAGTATGGAAGCAATCTCTAAAGCTCGCTTTATTCGCATCGCCCCACGAAAGACCCGCCTTGTTGTAGGTCTTATCCGTGGCCGCCGTGTTGCGGACGCACGTCAGCAGCTCTTGGTCTCCAAGAAGCTTGCTGCTCGCGCAGTACTTAAGGCACTTGATTCGGCTGTCGCAAACGCCGTTAACAACAATAAGACAGCTGCTGAATCGCTTGTTGTCTCTCGCGCCTTCGTGGACGAGGGTCCAAAGATCAAGCGTTTCACGCCTCGCGCGCAAGGTCGCGCAACGCCGATTCGATTGCGTATGTCGCACATCACTATCGCTGTTGCCCCTGGCACGCCAAAGTTAGCTGGAAAGAGTTCAGGTAAGAAGAATCGCGCCTAAGTCCTATGGGTCACAAAGTACATCCGAAAGTATTCCGCCTCTCAACGATCTACACCTGGGATTCCAAGTGGTTCGCCCGCGGAAAGCAGTTCGTGTCCCAACTACAAGAGGACGTAGAGTTGCGTGAATTCCTCCGCATCGCATTGAAAGATGCCGGTGTAAGCGAGATCAATGTTGAGCGCACGCCAAAGAACGTTACGATTACTATTCACGCTGCAAAGCCCGGATTCGTCATCGGTCGTGCTGGCGCTGGCATCGAAGAACTCAAGAAAAAGATCATGAAGCGTTTTTACAGCGGTCGCCGCGTAACGCTAAATATCAATGTGCAGGAAATCGCTCGCCCAATGCTCTCTGCGGAGGTTGTTGGTCAGCAGATTGCCCAAGAGATCGAGCGCCGCATGCCGTTCCGTCGTTCCATGAAAATGGCGATTGAGCGTGTCATGAAGGGCGGCGGTCGCGGTGTGAAGCTTACGCTTTCCGGTCGTTTGAACGGTGCAGAAATTGCTCGTACAGAAACAATCGCAAACGGCAGCATTCCACTTCATAACCTCCGCGCTGACGTAGACTTCGCACGCGTGCGTGCAACCACCCTTCAAGGTGTAGTTGGTGTGAAAGTCTGGATCTACCGAGGTGACGTTTTCGATCGTAAGGACACTGACACTCGTGCCTCTGCTGAACAGGATAACAACCGAGCCCCTCGTCCACCTCGTGGTCGAGCGGCACGCTAAACCTCTTAGAGAAGAGCTCCTATGCTGCTTCCGAAGAAAATGAAATACCGCAAGTGGCAAAAGCGCCACGCGAAGGATAACCGTGTTGCAACCCAAAAGACTGACGTTTCATTCGGAACGTTTGGCCTTAAGGCGATCACCGGTTCCTGGGTCACCGCTCGTCAGATTGAGGCAGCGCGTCGTGCAATGACGCGTGCTATCAAGCGCGGCGGTAAGATCTGGATCCGCATCTTCCCTGATAACCCAGTTACCAATCACGGTGCAGAAGCGCCGATGGGTAAGGGTAAAGGTGGTGTGGATTACTACATGACCCCTGTACGCGCCGGAACAGTAATGTTCGAAATGGATGGCGTAACAGAGGAAGTGGCGCGTGAAGCATTCCGCCTCGCGGCTTACAAACTCCCTGTGAAGACTAAGATCATCACCCGAGTCTAATATGGAGTATAAAGAAATCGCTCAAAAAACCTCTGCCGAGTTAGATAAGACTCGCACAGAGCTTCGCACAAAGCTTCATGGCTTACGCTTACAGCGAGTCACGGGTGGTGTGAAAAATGTTCGTGAGCTCCGTGTCTTGCGAAAGACCATTGCTCGCATCAATACCGCGCTTCGTGCTAACGAGCGCTCCGCCTAAGTATGCAAACGAAACGCACAACAAAACGCCGAACGCTTACGGGCGTCGTTGCTTCCAACAAGATGACGAAAACCGTCAGTGTTGTAGTAACACGCACAGTAACGCATCCAAAGTATGGCAAGCGCTATGTGGTTAGCCGCAAGTTCTTGGCGCACGCGGAAGGTGAATTCAAGGTAGGCGATTCGGTTGTTATCGAGGAGACGCGTCCACTGTCAGCGCGCAAGCGTTGGCGTGTGATTAGCAAGGCGTAATGGCCCACCATTCGTATGTTGCAACACCGATCCATGATGAGTGTCGCCGATAATTCCGGCGCGAAGAAACTGCAAGTCATTCGCGTCCTCGGCGGCTACAAGAAGCGCTACGCCCGCATTGGTGACATTGTTACCGCGGTCGTGAAGGAAGCTTCACCACACAACCCAGTAAAAAAGAGTGACGTTGTACACGCTGTAATCGTACGTACCCGCAAGGAGACGCGTCGTAAGGATGGTTCATACATCCGCTTCGATGAGAACGCAGCCGTTATCGTCAATCGTGAAACAAAAGAGCCAAAGGGTACACGTATCTTCGGACCGGTAGCACGCGAATTGCGTACTGAAGGTTTCATGAAGATCGTATCTCTCGCTCCTGAAGTCCTTTAATCCATTCCTATGAAATTCAAAGTTGGCGATTCCGTCAAAGTGATGGTAGGGAAGGATAAGGGCAAGATTGGAAAGATCATGCAGGTCTTTCCAGACATGAATCTCGTCGTAGTTGAAGGTGTGCGTGCAAGCACGCGTCACTTGAAGCCACGAGGTGAGAAGAAGCAGGGCGAGCGTGTCACGTACAATGCGCCACTTCGCGCAGAGAACGTTTCACTCACGTTGCCATCAGGTGCGACGGGTCGCGTTGGATACAAGATTACCGGTGACAAGAAAATTCGCGTCCTTCGTTCAAAGAAGAGCGTTGAGGAGGTTGGCTAGTATGACCATGAAGGAGAAATATCTCAAATCCGTCGTTCCTGCTCTTAAGAGCGAGTTCGGCTATACCAATGCACACGACGTACCAAAGATCGTAAAGATCACTTTGAACGTCGGCCTCGGCAAAGGACGTGATGCAAAGTTTGCAGACGTCATTGTTGATACGTTGCGCCGCATCAGTGGCCAGGCCCCAGTGAAGACTAAAGCTCGCAAGTCAATTGCCGGTTTCAAGCTTCGTGAGGGAATGGTTGTTGGTGCTATGGTGACACTTCGTGGTGAGCGCATGTGGGACTTCCTTGAAAAGATGAACAACATTGCGTTTGCTCGTATCCGCGACTTCCGTGGTATTCCAGAGCGTTCTGTTGATCGCGATGGTAATTTCAACTTCGGTTTCACTGAGCACATTGCCTTCCCTGAAATTCGTCCAGATGAAGTAGAATCGTTGCATGGTTTGCAAGTAACGATCTCAACGACCGCTGGTGATTTCAAGCACGGTACCGCGCTCTTCAAAGGTCTCGGCTTCCCATTTGTTGGGAAGGAGCAGAAATAAACTATGGCAACTGCTAATCAAATCGCAAAGTCAAAGAAGACTCCGAAGTTCACAAGCCGCCGCGTAAATCGCTGCTGGCGCTGTGGACGTAAGCGTTTCTTCATGCGTGATTTCGGCCTTTGCCGTATCTGTTTCCGAGAACTTGCGAACGTCGGTGAGATTCCTGGTATTCGCAAAGCAAGCTGGTAGCCCCCTATGATGACCGATCCAATTTCCGACATGCTTACTCGCATCCGTAACGCTGCCATGGCAGGGTTGCGAAATGTAGAGATGCCAATGTCGAACATCAAAATGTCCATCGCCAAGATCCTCGCGTCTGAGGGATACCTCGCGCACGTTGAATTATTCAACGAAGGAACTCGCCCGATGCTCCGCGTCGTATTAAAGTACGACGAAGCCGGAAGCCCAGTTGTTCACTCGCTCAAGCGAGTAAGCAAGCCAGGTCGCCGCGTCTATGTGAAAGCCAGTGATCTTGGAGCAGTACGCTCCGGATTCGGCCTCGCTATTCTCTCCACGCCAAACGGTCTTATGACCGCAGGTGAAGCGCGCAAGCGCCGCCTTGGTGGAGAACTTATCTGCGAAGTCTTCTAAGTCTATGTCTCGTATTGGTAAAAAGCCCGTCTTTCTTCCTAAAGGCGTAACAGCAACTATCTCTGATGAAGAGGTGAAGGTTGTTGGTCCAAAGGGAGAATTGACGCTTAAACTTCACCCTCATGCACACGTTGCACAGGTTGAAGAGGAAGGTGCGATGCGCATGGATGTAACCGTGGACGACCCTGAGCGCGAAGATCGCGCTGTCTGGGGAACGACCCGCGCGTTACTTGCAAAGATGGCGCAGGGAGTTGTGGAAGGGTTTACAAAGATACTGGAACTCAACGGCGTTGGTTTCCGCATCAACCTTTCCGGCCAGAAGCTCAAGATGTCTCTCGGATTTTCCCATGAGGTGGAATACGAGTTGCCAGTAGGTGTGACGGCAAAGGTAGAGAATAACGTACTGACCTTGTGGAGCGCTAGCGCCGAACTTGTCGGACGTGTCGCTTCCGAAATCCGCGCACTCAAGAAGCCTGAGCCATATAAGGGCAAAGGGTTCAAGTATCACGATGAAGTTATCCGTCGTAAGGCTGGTAAGGCCGCGAAGGGTGACAAGTAAGACCTATGAACCGCAACGAAATTATTGCTAAGCGTGGTCGCCAAGAGCGCCGCGCTACCCGAACTCGCGCAAAGATCGCCGGCACAGCCGAACGACCTCGCTTGAGCGTTTTCCGCTCCACTCGCTATATCAGCGTGCAGGTTATCGACGACGTCGCTGGCCGCACACTTGCAAGCGCAAGTGATATGAAGAGTAAGAGTGGTAAGCCTCTAGAACGCGCTGTAGTTGTTGGTAGCGAAATCGCTAAGGCAGCAAAGGCAGCGGGTATTACTAAGGTCATTTTTGATCGCGGTTCGTTTAAGTTCCATGGTCGCATCAAGGCACTTGCCGATGCGGCTCGTGAAAACGGACTAGAGTTTTAGCATATGACCGAAGCAGCCAAAACAAATACAGCTCCGACAGCTCCAGTACAGAACTCTGCTGCTCCTCGTCGCCCAATGGGTGGTCGTGGTGGTGCAGGTGGTCGTGGTAATGGTCGCGGTCCTGGAGGTGGTCAGCCAGGTGGTGGTCGTGGTAATGGTCGCGGCGGTGATCGCCGTGGTCGTCCTGAGCGCGAAGTACGCGAGTTCGAGCAGAAGCTCTTGGAGCTTAACCGCGTTACTCGTGTGACAAAGGGTGGTAAGCGCATGCGTTTCCGCGCAACGCTTGTCATCGGTGACCGCAAAGGTCGCGTAGGATACGGAACCGCAAAGGGTCTCGATGTCTCTATGGCGATCGATAAGGCGTACCGTCAGGCAAAGAAGAACGTTCTCACCATTCCACTTGTGAACGAGACGCTTCCTCACCAGGTTGAGTACAAGTTCGCAGCCGCCAAGGTTCTTCTGAAGCCAGCGCCAAAAGGTACTGGACTCAAGGCCGGTGGTCCTACCCGTATGATTCTTGAACTCGCTGGCGTGCCAAACGCCGTCAGTAAGTTGCTCGGATCAAATAACAAGATCAACAACGCCAAGGCAACCTTCGCAGCATTGAAGAAGCTTGGCTCACTCAAGAAGAAAGCTGAACAGAGCGCTTCCTAACCTCCTATGACACTTTCACTTCATAACCTTGCACCAAAGCCCGGCACACGCCCTTCAAAGAAGCGTGTTGGTCGTGGTCTTGGTTCAAAGGGCACCACGGCAGGTCGTGGTCAGAAGGGTCAAAAGTCTCGCGCTGGCGCGGGTGGTTTGAAGCGTCTTGGTTTGCGTGCACAATTGCTCGCGATCCCGAAAGTACGTGGTTTCAAATCCATGCAAAAGAAGGGTCAGGCGATTAACATCGCAGTCCTTGATAAGGCGTTCATTGCTGGTGAAGTGGTTAGCCCACGCACGCTTGCAAAGAAGGGTCTTGTTGCTTCAGCAAACGCTCCGGTAAAGTTGCTAGGTGACGGCGATATCACAATCGCAGTAACCGTAAAGAACTGTACGGTAAGTGCTTCTGCAGCTGAAAAGATCACAAAGGCAGGAGGTAAGATTGACGCCTAAACAAACGCGCGTAGTATGACCGCATTGGCCCGTATCTTCAAAACTCCGGAATTGCGCAACGGTCTGTTGTTCATCTTGGGTGCAGTAACGATATTCCGTGTCGTTGCTCACATTCCTGTTCCTGGTATTGATGCCTCTGGCCTTGAAGGTTTATTGGCAGGAAACCAGTTTCTAGGTCTGTTGAATGTATTCTCAGGTGGTACGCTTGAAAATTTCTCTATCGTGGCACTTGGTGTTGCGCCGTATATCACGGCTTCCATCATTTTCCAGCTTCTTGGCATGATCTTTCCATCCGTGGAAGAGATGCAGAAAGAAGAGCAGGGTCGCCAGAAGTTAAATCGCTACACGCGATTTGCTACGGTGCCTTTGGCGGTATTGCAAGGCTACAGCTTGGTGATGCTCTTGACCCAGCAGGGAGTTTTAAATAGCGGCGCACTTTCGACGCTTGAGTTCGTAACAGCGATCGGATCAATGGTTGCGGGTACGGTATTTCTTATGTGGCTTGGTGAGTTAATCTCCGAGCGAAAACTGGGAAATGGTATCTCGATCATGATCTTCGCCGGTATCGTTTCCGCCTTTCCGGGCTTTATTGCTCAAACGGTGGCCACATACACGAGCGCTGATCTGATTAACGTAATTGTCTTTGCGGCACTTACGGTAGCAACAGTGGTAAGCGTCGTTGTTATCAGCGAAGCTCAGCGAAATCTTCCAGTCCAGTACGCCCGCGGTGGCCGTAATCAGGCAACGAAAGTTGTCTCTACGCTCCCACTTCGTGTGAACATGGGTGGTATGATCCCGATCTTGTTCGCGCTCTCGATCATTGTTCTTCCACCGCTCGTCGCGCAGTTTTTCGTAAATGCGCGCACCGAGGTGATTAGAACGATCGCCGTGCAAACGATCGCGCTTTTCGGAAACAGTGCCTTCTACGCTCTCTTCTACTTTGCACTCGTTGTCACCTTTACGTTCTTCTACGCATCTGTGGTCTTTAAACCAGATCAGGTTGCTGAGAACTTGCAAAAGCAGGGTGGATTCATCCCAGGTGTACGCCCGGGTGAGCCGACGGCAAATTACTTACAGTGGGTCATGAACCGCTTGCTCCTTATCGGAGCGGTTTTCCTCGCAACGCTCGCAATTCTCCCGGTACTTGTGCAAGAGTTTACGGGAAATGTGAACCTCGTTGTTGGTGGTTCGTCAGTGCTCATTGTGGTATCAGTCGTTATCGACATTGTGAAGCAGATTGACTCGCAGTTAACCATGCGTTCGTACGACGACGTGGTTTAGAAAACAGCCCCCAACCGGGGCTGTTTTTCTTTGCTATTGACGCTATCATTACTCGGCTTATGAGAAAAATTATCATTCTTGGCCCACAGGGCTGTGGAAAGGGAACGCAGGCCACTCGTCTGGCAACACTCTTTGGTCTCCAGAAGATCTCCATGGGTCAGTTATTGCGTGATGAGGTTGCTGCCGGTACGCCTATGGGAAAAAAGATCGGTAACACAGTAGCGACTGGTGAGCTAGTGTCAGATGAGATCGCCTCAGAAGTATTGCATCAGCGCTTGCGTCAGCCGGATGTTATGAAGGGGTACATTTTGGATGGCTTTCCAAGAGACATGAAGCAATATGAAGCTTTTGAAAAGTTCGATAGCCCGACAGACGTTATTGTAATAACACTACCAAGAGAGAAGAGTGTCATGCGCCTTCTAGATCGCGCGCAAAAAGAAGGCAGGGCAGATGATACGCTTGAAGTCATTAATCGTCGGCTTGAGATATACGAAACCGATACACAACCAGTCCTAAATGCTTATGAAGAGCGCGGTATTTTACGCACGATCGACGGCGATGCCTCAATTGATGACGTAGCGGATAGAATTGCAAAAATGCTCACTTCAGCATAAAGTGGGGGAATCGTATGGCGCTTATAAAGACCAAAGAAGAGATTCTTGCAATGCAAGAAGGCGGAGCACTATTGTCACGCGCGCTCCAGGCTGCAGTTGACGCTGCAAAGCCAGGTGTCACCATGGCACGCCTTGATGCTATCGCTCGAGATGTTATTGAAAAGGGTGGCGGCAAGCCATCATTCTTAGGGTATAAAGGCGGCGGAAGCATTCCTTTTCCAGCTACGGTCTGTATTTCACGAAATAGTGAGGTGGTGCATGGCGTTGGAACGCGAGAGGTTGTGCTAGAAGAGGGTGATATTGTTGGACTAGATATTGGCTGCTGGTATAAGGGTCTTTGCACCGATATGGCGGTAACCGTGCCAATTGGAGAGACCACAGCTGAGCGCAAAAAGCTTCTCAAGGTAACGCGTAACGCCATGTATGCCGGCGTGGATGCCGCTAGAGCAGGGCGTCATATTTCAGACGTTGCCGCTGCCATTGAGGCGCAGATAGATGAGAAGAAGTACGGGATTGTAAAGGCGCTCGTAGGTCACGGCGTTGGCCACGCTGTGCATGAGGGGCCAAACGTACCAAACTTTACCGGCGGTGGATTTCCTAAGGTGCTCATTAAAGAGGGGATGTGTTTAGCGATCGAGCCAATGCTCACGCTTGGAACCGACGACGTTCGTACAGCTAAGGACGGTTGGACAATTGTGACCGCTGATGGATCAGATGCGGCGCATTTTGAGGTAACGCTCGCTGTACTTCCTGATGGCCCAGCAATTCTTACTCCGCAGCCGGAAATAGGTTTCTAAAGAGCTATGATGCGTGATTTAGAGTACGACAAACGCTTTATAACAGAGGCGGTCAAGCGTTCGGGAGTAAAAGAAGCTATATATATTACGCCAAATTTGTACGACGGCGGGTATGAAGTGCGTGTTGGTAGCGAAGATTTCTTTTTTGAGTATCCGGTAATTGATGGGGGAGATAAAGACCACATCGAAAATGAAGTGAAGAAACGCTATGATCTTTACTAGACTTGGTTGGCAAAAAGGTGACGTTATTGGTTTAGCGATGGTGCTTGCAGTTATTGCGCTCATCGCCCTCTTCTTTGTCTTTGCGCCAAAAGCGCCTGAAGTAACCTATGCGCCTACAGAGGTAGCCGGAAGTAGCCTTGAAGTCATGGACTCCTCACTGGCTGCAACAACCTTTACGGTAACAGCCCCGGTCCCTGCTTTTGTAACGGTACACGAGGCCGTAGGATCGGCTCCTGGCCCGGTACTTGGTGTTTCTGAGCTCTTAACAGCATCGCCCGATTCTCGCGTTATTCGGCTTGATCTTGGGGAGACGTCTTGGCCACCAACAAAGCTGATCGCATTACTTTTTGCTGACGACGGTGATGGGATCTTTGAGGCAGGCATCGATTTGCCAATCTCTGCTGACGGAGTTGTGGTTCGTGTGGATTACTCGCCAAACACAGGAGAGGAGGTAAGTCCAGATAGCCTGTGAAGCTTTTAGCGATTGATTTAGGTACAAAAAAAACCGGTTTAGCGCTCGGTGATGTTGAGGCTAAAGTCGCTGTTCCTTTTGGTCGTCTTGAAGGCGAAAAAAATACGCTAGAAGAAGTTATTCGTCTTGCGCACGCTGAAGGAGTTGAGGCCTTTGTTGTTGGCTTGGCGACAGCGGAAGCAGGTCAGCATCGAGGGCAGACTGATCGTACGCTTGCATATATTGAAGAGCTGAAGCGAGTTTCAAGCCTTGCGGTTCATGTTGTTGATGAACAGTTCAGCTCAGCGGAAGCGCGTCGAATGCAGGAGGAGTACGGTTCAAATATTTCAGAAGATGAGTTAGCGGCAATGTTGATTTTGCAAGCGTGGCTTGATGAGAAATAGCTATGTGGGCATCGGTGAAAACCGAAGCGATCGTCTTAACGACGCAACCCTGGAAAGAGGCTGATCGTCGCTATACGGCGATTTCGCCAGAGTTGGGGTATCTAGAGTTCATTGGGCGTGGAGCTCGCAAGGGCAAGGCAAAACTTGCCGCACATATTGAACCACTATCGGTGGTGCAATTAGAGTTGGTACGTGGCGCCCGCCAGATGACGGTGATTAATGCCGAACGGCAAGAAGTGTTTAGGCATATGCATGCGAGTCTCGAGGGTCGCATGGCAGCTTTATCGGCTGCCTCGCTTCTGCATGCTTCACTACGCCCTGAAGTGCCCGATGCTGAGCTCTATCTCGACTTCCTCACCTTCGCCCGTACCGTAAATGAGGCACCTCAGCTAACCGGAGCTCGAGCGGCTTTTTTTGCTGGCGGCTTTGCACTACGTACGCTTACCGCACTTGGGTACGCAGTATCGCTCAAGCGGTGTGTTGGCTGCTCAACACACATTGTCCCATTGTCATTTCGTTGGCATGACATAAAAGGGGGAGTGGTTTGCACGGACTGTATATTAAGTGCACCGCATGAATGGGTGGAGGCGCGTAGCACCCCTGAGGAGGTTTTAGCGCTTTTACGCTTTGCGCGCATGAGTGCGTATGACGACCTATTGCGTCCACAGCTCAGGGTGGCTGATGTCTATGCTTTTACGCAATGTGTTCAGGGTTTGGTGAGATTGCATGTGCCTGGCGCGATTGGTTGGGGTGACGAATTGGCTGACCTATTTTTACTACCAAAGGCTTAAGGATTGACGATAAAAACCCCCTTTGCTATCTTCAGGTTAACGGCATTGAGGCGGCTGACACCGCTGAGCTAAAGGTAGAACCCTGGTATATCCAGGTAGTAGACCCTTTCGGGAGCGCCCGTTATTGCGCAAATGAGGCCCTGGCTAAACGCCGGGTAAAGTAAGGTGGCACCGCGATTTGATCGCCCTTACGTACCGTTTATGCTGAGCATAAACAACGCAGGGCGCTTTTTATTTCCCCGCGAAACTCATTGTATGAATCGAATTTTTACTAAAGACATCGTGAATAAGGTAGGTGAAACCGTTACCGTTGCTGGCTGGATCCATGCACGCCGTGACATGGGTAAGGTGGCCTTTTTTGATCTTCGCGATAAGGACGGTCTGTTGCAGGTCGTAGCGGTACCATCTGAACTTGGCGACTCTGCTGAAGTTGCAACCAAACTTCGTTCTGAGTGGGTGGTTGAGATTGAAGGCGTTGTGCAGGCTCGTGGAGCCAAGCAGGTCAATGACAAGATCGCGACAGGCACGGTTGAGCTGCTAGCAAAAGCTATTCGTGTACTAAACGAAGCGAAGACGCCACCTTTTGAGCTTGATAAAGATACACGTGTCATTAACGAAGAAACACGTCTCACGTATCGTTATCTTGATTTGCGCTCCGAGCGCATGCAAAAGAACTTGCGCAATCGTCACGCGATGTTTCAGTACATGCGTTCGTATCTTGGTGATCAAGGATTTATTGAAGTTGAAACACCGGTTCTCACAAAAGGTACCCCAGAAGGCGCTCGTGAATTCATCGTGCCATCACGTTTGCATGCGGGAAACTTCTACGTACTTCCACAGTCACCTCAGCAGTTTAAGCAGCTACTCATGGTAAGTGGCGTCGAGCGCTACTATCAGCTTGCTAAGTGTTTCCGTGATGAAGACCAGCGCGGTGATCGTCAGCCAGAATTCACGCAGCTTGACCTTGAGATGAGCTTTGTTGAACGCGAAGATGTCATGCAGCTGATCGAGAAGCTGCTTATCGAGCTCGTGAAGGCGTACCGACCTGACGCTAAGATGCAGCAGGTGCCGTTCCCACGCATGTCTTACAAGGAAGCGATGGAAAAGTACGGCACTGATCGTCCAGATATTCGCGTAAACAAGGAGGATCCGAACGAGTTCGCTTTCCTGTGGGTTATAGATTTCCCATTCTTTGAGAAAACCGAAGACGGCGGTTGGACTTTCACCCACAACCCGTTCTCGGCCGCACTTCCTGAGTGGCGAGAAAAGTTGATGGCAAAAGAAGACATCGCAAGTATCATCACTAGTCAGTACGATATTGTGTTAAACGGTTTTGAGATTGGCGGCGGTAGCGTGCGCAATCACCAGCCAGAGGCCTTGAAGCGTGTCTTTGAGATCATGGGCTTCACAGATGAGCAGATTGAGGAGCAGTTTGGTCATATGCTTAATGCCTTCTCCTATGGCGCGCCTCCACATGGCGGCATCGCCCTTGGTATTGATCGCGTGCTAGCGCTCTTCCAGGGCGAACAGAATATTCGTGAGGTCATGGCTTTTCCAAAGGACGGTAACGCTCGCGACCACATGATGGGCGCGCCTTCACCGTTGCCAGAAAAGGCATTGAAGGAAGCAAACGTAAAAATCGCTTCTTAAGAAAGGAATAACCCCCGAGCACATGGCGCTCGGGGGTTTTGCGTGTCAGTGAAAGTACATGTGACCGTAGGCGATATGGCAAAACAGCGCGGTAGTTATTGAGGTTTTCGAAAAAAGAGGTATACTTTTCTTATATGGGTTTTGCGGTGGCACAGCCATCATACTCTGGTCCGCTTGAGCTTCTTCTGGAGCTTATTGAGGGTCAAAAATTGCCAATCACAAGCGTTTCTTTGGCGAGTGTCGCTGATGCATACGTCACCTATGTGAAAGAGGCAAAGGTAGAAGGTGACGAGCTGGCCGATTTTTTATTGATTGCAGCTCGGCTTATTTATCTTAAAAGCCGGGAGCTCATTCCGTATCTTTACATTGAAGAAGAAGAGAATGCTGTAGCTGATCTTGAAGAGCGCCTACGTCTTTACAAAGAATTTCTGGAGGTAGCAGAAATGCTAAACGAACGTTTCGGTGCAGCGACGATGTACGTTCGTCGTAGGGAAGAGAAGAAGCGAGTAACCCCAGGGGCAATGCCGGCCAATGTACATGCACAAGCACTCGCTGATGCCTTTCATGGGGTGATCAAAAGACTCGAGCCGTTCTTTGCCTTGCGAGAAGCTAAGATGGACAAAACCATTTCGGTCGAAGAGAAGATAGAGAGGCTTCATGAGGCGTTAAAGTCACGTGCTAAGATGACCTTCCGAGAAACAATAGGTGATGATTCAAAGGAAGGGGATGTTGTTGTAAGTTTCTTGGCGCTTTTAGAGCTATTGCGTCGTAAGGCCGTGAAAGCAGAGCAGTCCGGTGCTTTTCAGGATATTCATCTTACAAGAAGCGAGTAACGTATGGATTTATCATTACATGCAATATTAGAAGCAGTGCTCTTTGCCGCTGGTCGACCACTTGGGGCGAAGACGCTTGCTGCCGCGGTAGACGCTTCACAAGATGAGGTTATTGCTGCACTCAAGGAGCTTGCGAGCGGGTGCGAATCCGGTGATCGTGGCCTTCGGATTCTTACTGATGGCGTTACGTGGTCATTAGTAACAGCAAAAGAGGCCGCAAAAGCGGTGGAGGAAGTGGCCAAAGTAGATGAGGCGGGGGAGTTAACGCGTCCAGCTCTTGAAACGCTTACGGTTATTGCCTACAAAGGACCGATCACAAAACCGGAGATTGAAGCGGTACGTGGCGTAAACTGCACGCTTGTTTTACGAAATCTTTTGGTGCGAGGATTGGTTGACGAAAAAGAAGAGTCGCCAATACGTACCGTGTATACTCTTTCTCACGATGCGATGCGCTATCTCGGCATCACGAAGCTTGCTGAACTGCCTCACTACGATCGATTGCACAAAGACACCACTATCGAGCGACTCCTCGCGGCGTTAGAAACGCCTCAGGCGAGCGTATGATCTTACGAAATGTCGGACAACTTGTACTCGTGAGTGTTATGGGAGGCCTATTTGCCCCTGATGCTACTCTACTTGAATGGCAGGCAGGACTTGGCTCCATGCCGGTTTTTATGTCGGTAGCCCGGGCGCGCCATTTGCCAGAAGCGGCAGATCGCCAAGCGCCTGTGCCAATGAAGATAGATGCAGAGTCATACGGCGTTGGCATTGGTGCTGATGCCGCAGTTGTGATCGATGCAAGAAGCGGCGCGCTTCTGTACGCAAAGGGTCCGGAAGAAGTGCGATCAATCGGCAGTATCACCAAAGCTATGACTGCGCTCGTGTATCTGGAAGCAGCCCCTGATTTAGAGGAGATGGTGGTTATTAGGAATGAAGATATCTTGTTTGGTGGTCGTATTTACCTGCAGACAAATGACGCCTTGCGCGCGAGAGACGTGCTTGCCGCGGCGATGATCGGCTCAGATAACAGCGCCTCAAAGGCGCTCATCAACCTTTCCGGGTTATCTGAAGAGGATTTTATTAGTCGTATGAATACCAAGGCAAAAGAGCTTGGTATGATCACTACTACGTTTGTTGACCCGAGCGGACTTTCTGCAAATAACACTTCAAGCGCGAGAGACATTGCGCTTTTACTCGCGGAGGTTGCAAAGCATGAAGACTTAACTTCGCTCATGACAAGAAGTGAGATAACGATTCGTCAGGCAAGTGGCTTTGCCGCCACTATCACAAGCACGAATACATTACTGACGACGCTTCCAGACGGTTATGAGATTACTGCCGGTAAAACCGGCTTCCTACCACAGGCCGGATACTGTTTCATGGCAGCATTTGAGCATGAAGGAAATGATGTGTATGTAGTGGTTCTAGGGTCAGATGAAATAGATGGTCGTTTTGCTGACGCGCAGTCACTTGCACTTTGGACGTATCAGACTTTTGCTTGGCCCGAGTAGTATGAAAGAAGTTGTCTTTACATTTGTTGAAGCGCTCCCGGCTTGGTTCCAGGTTTTACTAGTCGCTGCTGTGCCGATTGTGGAGTTTCGAGGAGCGATACCATTCGCGCTTGAAGTGCACGGCTTTAGCGTTTTAGAGGCGATCATTCTAACAACGATCGGCAACATGTTGCCGTTTATTCCACTCTATTTTGGCTTAGCGAGCTTGCGTCGTTTACTTGCAAAATACATGCCAAGGCTCGTCGCACCTCTTGATGCATTTATTAAACGCGCCGACCATAAGCTACGAGATCATTTTGAAAGATACGGCGCACTGGCGCTTCTGCTCTTTGTGGCTATTCCATTACCGCTTACCGGAGTGTGGACGGCAACGGTCGGTGCAGTTTCTCTGAAGATTCCAGTCAAACACGCGGGCTTAGCACTCACAGGTGGTGTGATAATCGGCTCGATCATCGTTGCGTTGATCACGAAAGGAGCTTTAGCGATTATCAATGAGTAAGTATCAGACCGGTGACGGCTTGATATACTGATCGTACTATGAAAACAACCATGCCAGCTGGGATGCGAGCCATTGAGATCATGCTGATCAGCATTCTCGGAGTCACGGTTGTTGTAGCTTTGTGGATCGGTATCCTTTTTCAAAATAGAGGGGAAGACACGCGTGCCTTAGCCTGGGCAGATGCGGCAAAGTATAACTGCGAACTAAGTGATGGTATTTTTGAAGGCGGTCAGTGTACATGTTCGTCAGCGCAAGGAGAGTCGGGGCGGCAGCCTGAGTCCAATGGTTTTTGTGTAGACGCCATGGACGGCTCGCCAAGTGGAAATGCGCGTTATGCAACAATCGGCTTGCCGTGGGGAGATTACGAAGGTCATCGGGCACAGATTGTAAGAAGCGCTGTCGCTGATAGTGAAAAGTCAGGAAAAGTCGGTGTCGAGGTGATTAGAGTGAATGAAGATTTTGGTGATGTTTTTTATTTCTATCCAAATCAAGATGCGGCGCAAGACGGTATCAATCACAGTTTACTAGTCGCGCATTCGCTAACGATGGCAAACAAGGGAGTAACCAATCCCTTTGATGAGATTAAGTATCAAGATGTACTGACGTCCCCGGATGGCAAATATGCGGTTCTTTCAGCTGCCTGTTGGGAGCAAGATTGTTATCAAATCTTTGATATTGAGCAGCGAGAGTTGCACTGGGTAAATGCGGCTGCGGATATGGTTTCATGGACCCCAGAGAACCGTTTGCGGCTAGAGGGGGATTGCTATACCCCAATGGCGACTGCTTGCGGGCCGTATGAATCAGTCTCTGTAAGTGAGCCGTGGATTGTTGCAGAGGTTGCGCAGTAGTGAGTGGATCATACAAAAAAACACCCAAATTGGGTGTTTTTTGGTGGCTGGAGTGGGAATCGAACCCACGACCTAAGGCTTATGAGTCCTTCGCTCTAACCGACTGAGCTACCCAGCCAAAAACGGTAAAATAATAACAAACCAAGGAAAAGAGGGCAAGCAGTAGCCGAATTAGCGCTAATATGCTACTATAATCGCCAGATATGACCCTCACAACCCATGCCGCAATCGGTATTGCGATCGGCTCAGTTATTGGTCAGCCAGCGCTAGGTTTCGCTCTTGGAGCCGCCTCGCATTTTCTTGTAGACATGATCCCGCACGGGGACAATTATCTAGCAGATGGCTATAAATCAAAGCAAAAAACCAAGATGGCCCTTGCCTATGTATCTACGGATGCAGCGCTAGCAATTTTGGTTCTTTTAGCGGTTTTCGCTACCCGTCCAGAAGGTGGAACCCCTAATATTGCCTTTGCAGCTACGGTAGCTGGTAGCGTGCTCCCGGATCTCATTGTGGGTCTTTCAGAACTGGTAAGTAAGGAGTACCGCTTCTTCCGAGCTTTCAACAAAGTACATTTTTTCTTTCACGACTTCTTCTCGCGCCGGTATGGTGATGTGCGTCTAAGCTATGCGCTTATTGCGCAGGCAGGTTTCATCGCGATTCTCCTCAACTTCGTCTACTAAACAAAAACTCCCCGTTTCCGGGGAGTTTTTGGTACCACGAGAGGGACTCGAACCCTCAATCCATCGCTGGAAGCGGATTTTGAGTCCGCCGCGTATACCATTCCGCCATCGTGGCAAGCGGGGATAGGGTAACAGAAAGCGGTAGCGGAGGGAAGAGGGATGTTTGGTAACAAGGCATGCCTATATGTGCCGCAAGATCAGAAAAATGGAGGAATAAAAAAATCCCACAAAAGTGGGATTTTTTTGGTTGCAGGGGTCGGATTTGAACCGACGACCTCCGGGTTATGAGCCCGGCGAGCTGCCTGGCTGCTCTACCCTGCGTTAGAGGTGGCGAAACTATAGCATAACGCCCTTGGCATGGCAAGAAAATCTCGGTACCGTAATGCGGCTGGAGGTGTCATGACAAGTGATTCAAACCCGCGTGAAGCGCGGATTAGGAAGATTGGGGAAAGTGGTGGAATATGCACGGATATAAAGTCCGGAGATACCGTGTTTTTCACCTGGGAAGAACACAGGGATTTCGAACTTTTTCCAGAGCTGATCGACTACCTGAAGGCCGGCAATTTGAAGGTAGGTGATGCGATTATCTACAACCGTCGCGTCCGAAATCTCAAGCCGTCAGAGATCGAACGCGAACGACGCAAGAAAGAAGCTCCTAAGGCAGCAACGCTTGCCGGCAGACTCAGGGCTTTTTTCTGGCGCCCGACTGAGGATCTGCGAATGCTGACTGGTGGCTGTGCTACCGATCTTGCAATCGCTGCAGCATATTGGTACGTGCCAAAGGCGCCGTGAACCATACTTTGCTCAAATGTCTCCCCGTACGCCGACCCTTAGCCAAGGGTCGGTGGTTTTTTCTCTACACAGGGCGGCTCGAAAGACTCAAAAAAGAATGCTAGAATCACGCGGAAGCTATGGCGCATATTGTCTCAATCGTGAACCAAAAAGGTGGTGTCGGAAAGACCACTACCAGTATGAACTTAGCGGCATACCTGTCGCTTTTTGGTAAGCGAGTGCTGCTTGTTGATCTAGATCCTCAAGGCAATGCCTCAAGTGGCCTTGGTCTTGATATCTCTGATCTTCAAGGCACATATGAGGTGCTCGGTGGCGCTGATCCTAAGCCGCTTGTTATGGCGACTGCTCACGAAGGGTTATACATCTTGCCGGCTAATCAAGATTTGGCCGGCGCACAGGTGGAGCTTGTGAATGAGTTCAACCGAGAGCGGAAATTATTTACCGCACTTGAGTCACTGCGAGATGATTACGACTACATGATTATTGATAACCCACCATCGCTTGGGCTATTGACGATCAACGGTCTCGTGGCCAGTGATAGCGTCCTCGTACCTGTTCAGGCAGAGTATTATGCTCTTGAGGGCCTTGGGCAACTGCTGCACACGGTGAAACTCATCCAAGACAATATCAAACCGGAACTTGAGGTGTTTGGCGCCGTGATCACAATGTTCGACCCAAGAACAAAGTTATCCAATCAGGTACTCCAAGAACTGTACAAGCACTTTCCGGGAAAAATCTTCCGCTCGGTAATTCCACGCAGTATTCGGCTAGCAGAAGCGCCAAGTTACGGACAATCTATCATTCACTATGATGCATACTCCAAGGCAGCCAAGGCGTATGAACGTTTAGCAAAAGAATTCTTGGAGCGTGAAGAAACCGTAATCGTATGAACAAAAGTAAAGGTGGACTCGGTCGCGGCTTAGGGTCACTCCTGTCTGCGCCCCCACAGGGTTCACAAAGCGCAGTTGTAGGTACGGTGAATTCAGCTGCGCCGGTCGCAGTGGAAGTGAATACACCTCAGCAGATACCGGCACTGATCCCGCAAGATACCCAAGATGCGCAAACGCAATTGCGTATTTTAGAAGTGAGCCCACTGACAATTAAGGTCAATCCGCGTCAGCCACGCATGCTCTTTTCAGAAGAGCACCTATCTGAACTTGCCGATAGCATTAAGGAGCACGGTATTTTGCAGCCGCTTGTTGTAAGCGAGAATGCTCCGGGTTCGTATGAGCTTATTGCCGGTGAGCGTCGTTTACGAGCGGCATCGTTTCTTGGTCTAGCAACCGTGCCGGTTGTGATTCGTCCAAAAGAAGGTGATCAAAAGAAGTTAGAGCTCGCGTTGATTGAAAACATCCAGCGCCAAGATCTCAATCCAGTTGAAGAGGCGCGCGCCTATAAGCTCCTTGCTGAAACCTTTGGCTTGCGCCAGGAGGATATTGCCCAAAAGATGGGTAAAAGCCGCTCAGCGATTGCAAACACCATGCGCTTGTTGGAGCTTGAGGAGGAGATGCTTGCCGCGCTAGCTGAGGGTAAAATCTCTCGCTCGCACGCTCGCACCCTGTTAGCTGAACCGATTCCGAGCCGTCGCAAAGTGCTTTTTGAAAAGATGCTCGAGGGCGGTATGACGGTGCGCGAAGCTGAGGCAAGAGCCGGGGCTCGCAGCCGTCAACTACGTTTGGATAAAGATCCAAACATCGCCGCTATCGAGATTGAGCTTCGTGAACGCTTTGGTACAAAGGTAACCATTGATGAGCAAGGAACGGGTGGTAAGGTCGTTATTCAATTCTACTCCCGAGAAGATCTGAAAGAATTGGTACGAAAACTTACCGCACCCGCCGCATAAGTGATGACCAGATGCCTTGACGCTGCGCGCGTAGGGCATCTTTTATTTTCTCCTTAGCATGACGAGTTTTTACAAACTGCAACCAATCCTCATTGGGAAGTTTGCGATTTTTATCAACGATAATCTCACACATGTCACCTGATTTGAGGCGGGTATCAAGAGCACGAATTTCGCCATTCACTCGGCACTGCACAGCTTTATTGCCGATTTCTGAGTGGATTGCGTACGCTAAGTCAACCGGCGTTGCCTCTTCAGGAAGATCAAGAACATCTCCGCGTGGGGTAAAGACGAAGATGTGGCCATTAAACATGTCGAACTTAAGCTCATTCAAGTGACGCATGAAGTCGCTTGTTGAGAGTTCTTTCTGGATAAGGGCGAGTTCTTCCATCCACCGCACCTGGCGCTCCTTATCATTTTCACCTTCTTTGTATTTCCAGTGCGCCGCAATACCGTATTCATTCTCCTCATGCATGGTTTTAGTACGAATCTGAAACTCGAGGATTGAGCCATCTTTGTCAAAAACAGTGGTGTGGAGTGATTGATAGCCGTTTGGCTTTGGCTGAGCGATGTAATCCTTAATACGCCCCGGAAGCGGGGTATACATACCGTGCAAAATACCAAGAACCGCGTAACAATCTGGAATAGAATTTACAACAACACGCAGGGCAACGATGTCATACACCTTGCTCATGTCACCCTTATAGCGCTCCAGTTTTTTGTGCAGTGAATAGCAGTGCTTAACGCGGCCGTGAACGCTTGCTCCTTTAATACCATGCTCTTGTGAGCTTATATCGACCTCCTTGAGGGCGCGATCCATGGCTGGTCCAAATTTCTTAACGCGCTCTTCAAGAAGATGCTGAGTCCAGCTATACGATTTAGGATCCAGGTACTTAAAGGAGTAATCCTCAAAAGCACCACGGTATTCACCCATACCAAGGCGGTTAGCGATCGGGGCGTAGATTTCCAGCACTTCTTTAGCAATGCGTAGCCGTTTATGTTCTGGAAGCGCATAAAGCGTTTCCAGGTTATGCATACGATCAGCAAACTTAATGAAAATAACGCGTACATCTTCCGCCATGGCAACGAACATCTTGCGCAAGTTCTCAGCGTAGCGTTCCTCGCCACGATACTTCACCTTTCCAAGCTTAGTGATCGCTCCAACCATGTGCGCGACGTCATCGCCAAAAGCGTCACGAACATCCTCCACGGTTTTAGAGGTATCTTCTGGCACGTCATGCAGAATACCTGCAGCAATAACACTACTTGGCAGCTTCAACATGGCGAGCTTTTTCGCAACCTCTGCAGCATGAAAAAAGTAAGGCTCACCGGTGTGGCGCACCTGACCGTCATGGGCTTGTTGTGCAAACACATATGCCCGCTCTATAAGCGAAACATCCTCGCTTGTATAGCGATCATCCAAGAGGTCACGCAGTTGTGGAAACGAAGTCTCCATAGTGCTCTGACAATATCCCTCAATCCGGGTTTGGTAAAGGGGGTAGGTAGAGATGGTACAATATACATGTATGCAAAAAAACTCGGGATCCGAGGCTTTATCGGCTATTGCAGAAGAAGCGCGCCAGCACGGAAAAGAGCTGGCTGAGTTATTAAATGCCTCGCCAATTTCCGATGATGAGAAAGCCGCTTGGGCTACGCTTATTCCAGCCATGGACGCCACTGCGCTTGGGCAACTAGAAGCGGTGCTTAAAAAGAAGCTACAGGAGTTGGCTGCGGATGCCTTTGAGGAACAGATAATTACTATCCGAGCCAGTGAAGCAAGGCGTCACTTAGAAGAGGCGGCTATTACTACGGATTTCGTACATGCACTTGATGATCTTGAAGCAGAATTTTTGGCCGCTGAAGAAGCTGGCTCTAAAGAATAGGTATGGCAAAAAAGGGTCGACCAATAGCAGATAAGCCGATGCGAGAAGCTCACGAAGCTCCAAGTAGAGAGCGCGTCTTTGATATTACGGATTTTCCTCAACTAGCCGGCGCCACCCGAGCTTTTCATGATTTAAACCTTGATTTTGAAAAGCGACGTGGGCCAGGGGATATTGAAGGCATAAAGCGCGTCTTAGGAAACGCTGGTACGCAACGCGATTTACTCATTGAATGGATCACAAGCGAAGATTTTCCGGCAGACGCACGTGAGAGCACTCAGTTGCTCCTGAGGGATTACGACAGCCTTCTACGAACAGCTGAGGGCGTTATTGATGGCTCTATCGACCTTGATAGCGCGGAAGAGCCTGAAGATACTGACGTAAATATCGAGAGCGAGGCAGAGGATAAGAATGAGATTTCAGATGAGGCCGTACGTAAAGGAGTTGAGCGCATGTCCATGAATAATCTTCAGGCAGTTGAAGAGTATTCAAGACTTTTAATTACAGCTGAAGCGGCTTTTGAAGAGCTTATTGATAGTCGCCGTCGCCTGACACCGAATCAAACACGCGTTGAGTTTAACCGCATCTCATCGCTTATTAGGCCGGCAATTTTTGCAAAAGTGCAACGTCGTCTGACCCCTGAGGTCACGCAGACTATTTCTGAACTGTACGATAAGTTTGTTGACGCAAAGAAGCGTGCGAGTGTTGTTATTGATGACGTAAAGGCCTTGAAGACGATGCCACGCCCACGTCCTGAGCTGAATGCATTATTAATCATCCTTGAGACTCGTTCACGCATGAGCGAAGTCGCCGCAGAGGCGCGAGATGAGCTAAGCGCTGAAAGCTTCGCTGCATATCAAAAGAAGGTTGACGAGTTGCAGATAGAATTAGAGAGTTCATTATCGGATCTGCCATCAAGCCCCGAGGTAGATCGCCAGATCGCGCTTCTCGCTCAGGTCACGGAGCGACTGTCACGAGACTTCGCTCGTCGCGCTGACGCTAAGATGAAGCGTAAGGAGAAGGTCACTGCAAAGCCTCAGGTAGAAGTTGCGCCAGAAGTGCAGGCGGTCGTGGTAAGCGAGGGGGAAGGCCGTGCTAAGCACGAGGCCTTGCTTGAGACGTTATCACTCGCCATTAATCAGCCACTTGGCGCTAGTCACGTGGCTGCCAAAGAGCGCCTCGATCAAGTATTACGCGATGTTGTTGATCAGATCAGCGAGAACCCATATTACTGGCAGGTAGACGGGCGCGGCAAAGTGATCGAGTCATACGCTGATCGCATCCCACTTGTACAAGCAGCGCTATTTGGGCAACAAATCGGTGAAGAGCGTTCAATGCTGAGAAACTCTGACGAGTTCTTTGCGGCTACAAAGCTTTTGCGCCAAATTGGAGATCGCTACGAGTATGCAGCACTTGAGGAGTTTGAATTCCAGCGATCAGAAGCTCGATTGCTGCGCCTCAATGAGCGCGTTGATCATCTGTCAGCATATTTAGATGAGCACCACACTAAGGCAAATATTGAAAATGCTCGTCAGCAGCTCCAAGATCTTGATGCCGATATTCGTCTACAAATAAATGAAGCGCTCAATGTTACGGAGGCGGTGATTGGTTCGCAAGAGCGTGATATTTTGCGTCGTGAGTTAATCAAGGCAAGGCGTCGTATTAACGTGCAGCGCGAGCGTCTTGAGGTGCTGGCAAAGTTGTCATCGCAAGAGCTCCCTCCGCTAAGTACTGAGCATGCATTAGTGCATGTGCCGCGCGCTACGGAAGTTCAGGACGACTACACGCGGGTAATGCAGCCAAAAGAGGATGAGTCTATCGCGCAGATTGCGCATCTTTTACCTAGCAAGGAGGATAACAATGCAATTGAAACCCCAGTCGAGAATGCTTTGCCAAAATTCGTGGCTCCTGCCATAACGCCAGACATTGCGCCACCGATGATGATCGATGACGTCGTGGATGGTGGATTTGTAGCACCATCTCGCCTCAAGGTATCGAATGAAGAAGTTATCGAAATGCCTGAAGACGATGAGGCTATCGAAACGTTTGCCATGCCAGAGTCAGATGTTACCGAGGGTGAGTTTGAGCGGACAGTGGCTTTGGATACAAAGCGTGCAGGCATTGCAATGCCTGAGCACAGATCCTTGGGAGCTTCGCCGGCAATTGAGCTTGGTAAAGATGGACTACCGTATCTTCCAAAAGATGGCAAAGCTCTTGACGAAGTACAGGAGGGGCGCTTAGAAGGAAAGTATCCGCCTATTGTTTTACTTACCCCACGGCCATCCGAGCCGCTTGTTAAACCACCAGAGGCTAGAGTCGCTGTTCCACCAAAGGCACGCGTTGTAGCTCAAGAAAAGCCGTCTTTCCTCAATCGTCTGGCAGGCGGTTGGAAGTATTTAGCTGCTTCACGCTGGTTACCAAACGTAACTGAGAGCGAGACATGGCGTGTCCATGTAAAAGGGGAGTTAACTCCGGAAGAACTGGGCGAACGAGAATTGTCACGTTTTGGATATGCCGCCAAAATGACAGGCGCGATCATTTCTGGTGTCATGAGTTACGGGGGCATTGCGATTATTCCCGATGCACTCCGCTACGCTCCGCAAAGTATGTACACTAAGGCCGAGCGAGATGCTCTTAACTCTTCGTTAAGAGACGTCGTGCAAACTGCCGAAAAGAAGGAGTCGATGCAGTTGCTAGAGGAACGGGCAAATAAGTTACGTAGCAAGATTATTGCATCCCGCTACTTAACTCCTGATAAAAAACAAGAGATTCTTGATAAGCTGCAGGGAACTGCGAACGCATTCACGCAGGCTCGCATGCTCACACGTGAGCGTCATGCCAAGGAGGTAGCTCGGTTAATTGAAGATGGTGTAAAGAGCCGCGTTACCGGCATGAAGGTCACAAAAGAGGCGGCAAACACTGCCCTCATGCTCGCTGGTGTTGGTTTCTTGCGCGGCCCGGGGTATGGCGTCTTTTCGCTCGTGGAGCGTTGGCAGAAGGTGACTCGTGAAGTCGGTGAGGGTAAGCGCAGTGGCGGTAAGGTAAAATCCTTACTTCTCGACGGCTTCCGTGATTGGGCCCGGGCTCTTAGTGGCAAAGAAGGCGCAACGTGGACTCAGCGTCGTTTGTCTCAGGTGCAGGCTGTCGGAACGCTCGCACGTGCAGTTGGCTTAACGACCGCTACCCTAGAGGGTTTGTCAGCTCTTGATGCCTCTAAGTCACTATTGGAAGCGTTTGCCCAAAAATCAGAAATCACCTTACCGCAATTGCCGGTTCTTGAAGCAGCTGAGGTGACTCCAACTGTCTCCGTAATAGACGCACCAGCGGTTCCAGAGGTGATAGCTGAAACATCTCTTGAGCCACAGGGTGAGGTGACTCCTCTTGTGGGAGAGATAGAAGCAATGAACGTACCTCAAGAGGCGGTCGTAACCGCTAAAGATGGCGTTACCTTCCCGATGTATCGACTAGTGAAAGAGCATCCGGAGGTGTATGGCTACGGCGGTAACGGCGACGAGACAAGTGTTGACCAGTTTGCGCGTAAATTTGTGTATCAGATCGCTAAGCGTGACGGCTTCCTTGATAAGTGGCTCCTTGAAGAGGGGGCTGTAGGAAGAGTAGCGATCGTGCCAGTACAAGAGGGCGGAGTATGGCACGCAAGCTTTGTTGATCTGCAAACAAGTGAAACACTCACCGGTAAAGAGCTTCTTGATCGAAAGATTCTGACACAGGCACAGGCTACATAACAAAAAAACAACCTCGTTAATCGAGGTTGTTTTTTGTTTACTCATCTTTCTTTGCACCACGCTTCTTGCCCCAAGCTCGTTTTGGAGCTTTTTTCTTTTTCTCAATAAGTTCCAAGGCGTCAGCAAGAGATACGGAAAGTGGATCAGTCTTCTTTGGAATGGTGGCATTGATTTCGCCATCAGTGACGTATGGTCCATAGCGACCATCGCGTACAAAGATTTCAGCACCATCCTTATTCTTGCCAAGTGTCGCAAGCGGCTCCATCATCTTTTTCTTGCGAGCAATGCCTTCATCGCACAGGGTGATAGCGTGCTCCAGAGAAACTTCAGCAGGATCAACGTCTTTTGGTAGTGAGATATTCATGGCGCCGCACTTAAGATACGGACCAAAGCGCCCAGTGTTCGCTACGATTTCATTGCCATCGTGATAAACGCCAAGTGTACGAGGAAGCGATAAAAGTTTAAGAGCGTCAGCAACCGTGAGGCCATCAATTGTCTGCCCGTCCCGAAGCGATGCGCGCCGTGGCTTATCCTCTTTGGTCTTTGCTTCGCCAAGCTGCACAAATGGACCAAATGGTCCCATACGAGCAGTGATCGGAAGATTCGTTTCAGGATCATTGCCAACGAGGCGTTCTTTCATCACCGTGCCACGACTAAGTTCGCCGGTTTTTTCTATGATCTGTTCATGGAATGGTCCGTAGAATGTAGCGAGCACAATGCGCCAGTCGTGAGAGCCCTCGGCGATTTCATCGAGCTTCTTCTCCATGGTTGCCGTGAAGTCGTAATCAACAATATTAGGGAAGTGCTCCTTGAGAAGATCGGTCACAATAAGTGCCGTATCGCTCGGGAACAAGCGCTTGTTATCGTCACGAATAACATACTTGCGAGCCTCAACGGTTGCGATCGTTGGCGCGTACGTAGATGGGCGACCAATGCCAAACTCTTCCATCGCCTTAACAAGCGTAGCGTCAGAGTAACGTGGCGGCGGTTCGGTGAAGTGTTGATCGGCGCGTGCATCTTTTGGTTTGCCAAGCTGGTTGCCGGCGCTGAGCTTTGGTAGGAGCTTGTCTTCGCCGCCGTGCCAAACGCGCAAGAAGCCATCAAACATCACAACGCTACCAGTGGCGCGCAACATATGGCTGCCACTCGTAATATCGATAGCGGTGCGCTGTACCTTTGCTGGCGGTAGCTGTGAAGCTACTGTGCGGCGCCAAATAAGGTCATAGAGTTTCCACATGCCAGGATCAAGCTGCCCTCGAAGCGACTCAGGCGTCGCTGAGACGTTTGTTGGACGAATAGCCTCGTGAGCCTCCTGAGCACCCTTCTTGGCCGTTTTATAGTGCGTAGGACCCTTTGCGTACTCCGCGCCGAACTGTTTACCGATAAAAGCCTGGGTAGAGGCCAAAAATTCATCGCTCAAGTTAAGCGAATCGGTACGCATGTAGGTAATTTGACCGGTTTCGTAGAGCTTCTGCGCAAGCGTCATGGTTTGCTTGGCGCCCATGCCCAAACGATTGTTCGCTTCCTGCTGAAGGGTTGAGGTAGTGAGAGGAGTTGGTGGTTTGCGTGTTGCTTGTTTCTCTTCAACTTCACTAACGGTGCCCTCATGCGCTTTAATGTCAGCCAGAAGAGTGTGCGCATGCTTCTCGTCTTTAATATCCATCTTATCCACCTTCTTGCCGCCCTCGTGCGTCAGCTTGCCGGTAAAGAGCATGCCATCTTTTGTGAAATCAGCCTCAACGCTCCAGTACTCTTCTGACTTGAAAGCCAAACGCTCGCGCTCTCGTTCAACAACAAGGCGCACGGCTACTGATTGCACGCGGCCAGCAGAAAGGCCGCGCTGCACCTTCTTCCAAAGAAGCGGTGAGAGTTCGTAACCCACCAAACGATCAAGGATACGGCGTGTTTGCTGGGCGTCAACAAGACGCATATCAATATGACGCGCATTCTTTAGCGCGTTCTCAATTGCTGGGCGTGTAATTTCATGAAACGTAATACGCTTTGCGGTTTCTGGATCAAGTCCAAGAACCTCTGCAATGTGCCAAGAGATAGCCTCACCTTCGCGGTCTTCATCAGTTGCGAGGTAGATCTCCGTGGCTTTCTTTGCAGCATCCTTAAGTGCCTTTACTTTTGGTTTCTTATCGTCAGGAACAACGTACTCTGGAGTGAAGCCATTTTTAATATCAACGCCGGTTTTGCGTTCAGGTAGGTCACGAATATGTCCAAAGGAAGATACGACAATATAGTCGCGCCCAAGGAATTTTCCGATCGTCTTGGCCTTAGTGGGGGACTCAACGATTAATAATTTGCTCATAAAGAAGTCGCTACGATAGTGCGCCTGGCACTAGAAGGTCAAGAAAACTCACGGTCATGATACACGCCATTGCGTTCAAAAATAACCCCCCGGATTGTAAGTGCTGTTAAAAGGGCAAGTATTTTACCTGGTGCCATAGGCAAAGCGTCGCAAATATCAGCGGAATTTTTAGGAGAAACCAAGAGTTCTACAATGCGCGCTTCGTCGTCGGTAAGATGGAGTACAGGCTTTGGGGTGGGTGGCAGAGTTGTAGCTACTTCTGCGCTTGCTGGAAAAAGATCTTGCGCAGAGGTTGCAAATAAAGCCCCATCCTTAAGTAAGGCATTTGTGCCGCTAGCGTTTGGATTAAAGATACTCCCCGGTACCGCATATACATCGCGTCCAGCCTCAAGTGCGGCCTTAGCGGTGATAAGCGATCCGCTCTTAAGCGCCGCTTCAATAACGACGGTTGCTCGTGTCATGCCGGCAACGAGTCGGTTGCGAATGGGGAAGCGAAAAGCTGCGGCCGGGGTGCTTGCTGGAAGCTCAGAAATAATCGCCCCATGTTCAGTGATGCGTGCCGCAAGCGTCCGTCGCTCGTGTCCAGTCATGGCATCAAGACCAGAGGCAAGCACAGCAATGGTGCGCCCTCCGGCTTTGAGGGTCTCTTCATGGGCCAGGTGATCAACGCCCTCTGCTAGTCCGCTTACAACAGGGGCACCCATCTGTGCACATGCCTGCGCAAAAAGCGCGGTCGCTCGGCGGCCGTCGGGGGTAACACTACGCGAGCCAACAATGGCGACGCTTTGGCGGATATCGCCAAGTTTGCCGCGCACAAAAAGAACAGGTGGCGGATCGTGAATGGTTGCAAGAAGCGGCGGGTATTCAGGGTGATTGCAGGTGATAACGGTAGTGTCGTGAGCGGTTGCTTGGAGATAAAGTGCTTGCGGGTCTTGATCGCCTCGCCAAGAAATAAACTGCTCAACTGCCTTCTCTTTCAGGCCGATAGACAGAAGATGCTCTTTTGGAGCGCGCCATATATCCTCGTATGCATCTGTACTGCGAAAGATACGCATGAGCGATATAGCGCCAAACTGTGGAAAGAACGTGGTGGCAATGAAATGTGGAAGTGACATGGTTAACTTATGTTTGACGATTGAGGCAAAAGCGCAAGAGTGCGCTCTGAAAGAGTTGATTCATGAAGTGATGTAAGTACCTCAGTGGCAATGCCATCCACAAGCGCAGCGAGAGCTTTGGTCTCAGTTTGTGAAAAGCGCTGCAAAACATAGGCCTCAAGTGGTACTTGCGGCGGGGGAGCATTGACGCCAACACGAAATCGCACAAAGCGGTCACTAATAGCGCCAATGAGTGATTTGAGTCCGTTGTGACCACCAGCGCTTCCGCCAAGACGAATGCGAAGTGTGCCAAACGGGAGAGCGACGTCGTCGGAGACTACGATTACTCGTTCGGGACCAATGCGATAAGTGGCACAAAGGGACGCCGCAGATCTCCCGGAGAGATTCATGAAAGTCTGTGGTTTTGCAAGATGAACAACTGCGCCGTTATCAAGATGAACAACGGCAAGTTCGGATTGCGAGAGTCGGTCTTTTTTAAAGGTCACAGCGTGACGCTTGGCGATTGCGTCAACAACTAGAAACCCTATGTTGTGGCGGGTATTTTGGTATTCGCTTCCAGGATTGCCAAGGCCAATAACAAGCCAGGCGTGAGAAGACCCAGCGCTCTTAGTAGGTGGTGTGCTTTTTGCGGCCAGCTTCGACACGTAGTCGGATAGGCGTGCCCGTAAAGTCATAAGTTTCACGCAAGAGATTTTCAATAAAGCGTACGTAACTATCAGCAAGGGATTCCTTGCGAGGCAGGTTTACATTGATAACAAAGGATGGGGGATTAACCGCTTCCTGAACAAAGCGAATAATGTTCGGATGCTTAACGCCCTTACCCTTTGTAGGCTTCGTACGAACGATAGCACGATTGATAAAGCTGCGGGTTTCTTCTTGAGAAAGTTGTGTAAAACGAGTTGAGAACACGGTACGTACAAGTTTGAGTACATCCTTGGTTGCACGCTTGCCGGTAAGTGCAGAGGTAAAGAGAATAGGTGCGTAGCGCAGGTGAGGAATGTACTGGCGAATTTTACGCTCAAACTCATTAACAGAATTTGATTTCTTATTAGGAACAAGATCCCACTTGTTGGCAATAAGAACAGTGCTGACGCCGCTTGCTGCAAGTACGCCTGCTAAGTGACGCTCTTGGCCCGTAATGCCACGGCTTACGTCAATAACAAAGAGAGCTACGTCGGCCTCCGTAAGTGTTTCAAGGGTGCGTCGAACACCTTCTTTTTCAAGTTTATCGCCACCGCGGTTGATATTTGCCTGCTTACGTACGCCGGCCGTATCTATAAAGAGATAGCTGCCATCTGCGGTTTCAAGCATCGCGTCATTTGGTTGACGCGTGGTGTGAGCGACGTTTGCGGTAATAAAACGCTCTTCACCAATAAGGGCATTAAGAAGAGTTGACTTACCAACGTTTGGCTCACCAAACACGGCAACGCGCATCGGGAGCGCAGAGGAGACATCAACTGGCGGAATGCCTGCAAGTTCAAGCGCGTCATATGCGGCGTCGAGCATGTCACCAACGCCACTACCTTGCTTGGCAGAGATAGGAAGCGGGCGATTGAGCGGCCAGTTGCTCCAAACCTCTGATTCAACTGTAGCGCGCACGGTAGGATTATCCGCTTTATTACCAACAACGATAACCGGCTTACCGCTTGATTGTAGGCGCTTAGCAATAACAAAATCGTCCTGTGTTGGCCCAACCATGAGGTCAACCACAAAGAAGATAAGATCAGCCTTTTCAATGGCCATATGCGCCTGCTTGACGATATTGCGCTCAATTTCATCACGCTCATCAACGTCAAGTCCGCCAGTGTCTACAACTCGCAATACACGACCCCGCCAGATACACTGCGCCTCATAGCGGTCGCGGGTGGTGCCCGCAACATTTGAAACGAGCGATTTTTGCTCTTCAATAACTTTATTAAACAACGAGGATTTACCAACGTTAGTGCGGCCGATGAGGGCCGCGATAGGAAGTTTATTCATAAACTAGCGAAGAACAAGGTCAGCAGAGTCGGTGCCGAGCATGATTAAAAAGTCAACATTTGCACCGATTTGTTCACCGGAAAACTCTTCCGGACTGTAAATACCATCCGGAACAAGGGCGGTTGTTTTAAGAAGTCCCTGGGCGTCGGTTTTGACTTCAGCGTCCAAATACTCCTTGAGCGCCGCTAGTGCATCATCTTTTGTGCCTTGCGTAAAGTCGTAAACGATCGTATTTGCCTGTGAGGCGTTAACGCTATTGCCGACACTTTCTACAATAAAGCCGCTACTTTCAAGGAGTTGAGCGGTGCGAGATGCTAATCCGGTGATGCCAGTTCCGTTTTTAACGGCAACCGTCACAACCGTAGTTGGGTCTGGCTCAAGGGGTGGATTGGCAATAATGGCACTGGTAGCGTCGGGTTCAAAGATAGCGTCAGCGAGTGCTTTAAAGTCGCTCCAATCATCTTCTACCGGCAAGAGTACGTACGCGCCGTTTAGGGAGGTTTCGTAGACAAGGCCACTTCTTCCGTCAATAACATGCATGGTTACCGTATCAGTTGAAACTTCAGGAATATATTTTGCTAAAGAAACAGCATCCCAAGCGCTGATGTTCGTTTTTACATTCTCCATGACAACACTCAAGATGTTGTTGAGCTTGCCGGGGTTAAGAAGAACGCCCATAGACATGAGCTTGTCTTTGAGAGCAAGGATGATCTTTTGCTGCCGAGCAGCGCGAGCAAAATCTGACCCTTCGCCATTCGTGCCATGTCGACTGCGAGAGTAGATAAGAGCCATTTCGCCATCCATCTGCGCCCAACCCTCGGTAAAAGAAACGCTCTGTACGCTACCAAGCCCGTCATCAAGAGGATATGTTGGATCAGAGAATGATCGATCAACATATACGGAGACGCCGCCAACTGCATCGATAATATCCGAGAAGCCGTCAAAATCTACCTTGATCGTGTAATCGATCTCCTCATCAAAGATCTCCTCGAGAGCCTCTGCGGTTGCCTGTGGTCCGCTGCCTGATTTCTCAAGCTCAGCATAGGCGTTCACGTGGTTGATTTTACGATACCCGTAGCCATCAATAAGAACATTAAGGTCACGTGGAATTGAGATCATGCCAACCTCATTTGTGGAAGGTCGATAACTGGCAAAGATAATAGTGTCTGTTAACTCTGGGCCATCATGACCGCTGCCACCAATGCCAAGCAGAAGAACGTTAATGCGGTCGTCGTCAGCGGATTGGGGGGAGGCGTCACCTGCAAGAACGAGTCTGCGGAAAGAAGAGAAGAAAGAAACGGAGTCGGCAATATCAGTGGGTGTGGTGCGCGCAATGCCGTAAGAAAGAGCGAGTGCGCTTAGAGCAAAAAGCCCTAATATAAAGCCGCTAACCTTTAAAAAAGAAAAACGAGCCCCTCGACGCTCGGGGCGTACGGGAGATGGTGAATTGCTTTCTGGGAGCGAAATGTGACGCTCAGGGGTGAGAAAATCAACGCGTGAATCGCGATCGTCAAATGGCATACAAGGACAAAGAGAAGTATACCTTATAGAAGACGATAAAAATAGGCAAAAGTCTCATCTGGCAAAGAGAGCGTAATCCACATTTTTTAGAGTGTTTTTTAAGTGAGAGTGGTATTATCTATCCCGTGAGCGGTTTTATCCGCAGTCAGACTCTCATTATCTTCATTATGTCCAGCATGTCCCACCAACGTTTTGCAGGGTTCGCGGATCTTTTTCACAACATTTCTCGATTAGTGATCCCGACCCTTTTCTTTCTTGTCCCGCTAACATTTTTACCATGGACCACTGAGGCGCTTGAAGTGAATAAGCAAGCGGTTTTGGTTGTGCTTTCCATGGTCGCGGTAGTTGCCTGGTTGGGTGGGATGGTATTTGACCGTCGTTTGTCACTTCGTGGTGGCGTCATGGTGAATATCGCGCCAATTGCTTTTGCGGTTGTAGCGCTTGCTTCCGCCGCCTTTTCAGAGGCTGGATATGAAACATGGCTCGGTATCAACATGCAGCACTACACAAGTGTGCTCACGCTCCTATCACTTGTCCTTTTGTATTTTGTAACGGTAAACACAAGCAGTGTGCGCGTGGGTAGCTCGGCACTCATCGCATTTCTCGCCTCGTCACTCCTTGTTGCCGTCATCGGGTTGTTCGGTCTTTTTGGTGTTCAGGTTTTGCCGTTCGCCTTTGCAGCCGGTGCAGGATTCAATACCGTTGGTACTGTAAATGCACTCGCAAGCATGCTCACGGCAGCTACGCTTGCTGGCTTAGCGCTTTTCTTGACCGCAGATGAAGAAGGAACGATTTTGCCAGGTGGCCCGCTTGGTTTGGTAGCAAAAGTAATCATTGGCGCGCTCGCAGCTATTACACTGTTCACGCTTGTTGCTATTGATTTTTGGGGACTCTGGCTTATCTTCTTGGGTGGTTTGATTGCCCTTGTTACCATCTCTTTCCTTGAGCCACGTCACTTCCCAGACATGAAGCGCTTCGCATTGCCTGGCGTGCTAGCACTTGTCGCTGTTCTCTTCCTTTTTATAAAGACACCACTAAAGCTGAATATTCCAGTAGTTGTTTCACCGTCTATTGCTACTAGCCAGCAGATCGCCTTCAGCGCTCTTGCTGAGAAGCCAGCAGGAATCCGCGCGCTTGTCGGCACTGGTCCTGGAACGTTTGCGTATCAGTATGCTCAGTATAAGCCGATTGAAGTAAACGCCTCGCCATTCTGGTCAGTAAGCTTTGATCGCGCACAGAGTCACGCTATAACAGTGCTAGCAACGATGGGTGTTCTTGGTGCGCTTGCCTGGGCATGGACGTTTATTGCGGCCGGTATCGCGGGATTAATGCGCATCTTACGTGATAAAGAAGAGGCAGACTGGAAGATGGGTTACGCATTGCTGATTGGTTGGATGTCGCTGTTTGCAACTCACGTACTGTTCTCCTCAAACATGACGCTGACATTCTTGCTCTGGACCATCTCAGGATTGCTCGTTGCCCATGCAGTAACAAAGAAGCAAGAAATTGATTTCTCTGAATCACCAAAGTTGTCGCTTGGTGTTACTGCAGGCTTTGGTCTATCAACGCTGGGTATTGTTCTTGCGGTTCTGTTCTTCTTTAGCCGCTACTCAGCTGACATGGCTTTTGCTAAGGCAGTACGCATGGATCAAGATGGTGCGCCTGTTACAGATATTATTGCTCAGGTAGAGAAAGCGATCGACCGCTCAAACGGCAATGCCCTGTATCACCGCAATCACGCAAGCGTTCTCCTAGCATATGCCGGGCAAATTATCGCAAGCGCCGAGGGCGGGGAGCTAAATGAAGAGCAGACGCAGTTATTGTCATCAGTTGTAGGTGCGGCGGTGAACGCTGCCGTGCAGGCAACGGAGGTCGCTCCAAACGATGCTAGTAATTGGGCAGCTCGCGGTGCTGTATATCGCCAGCTCATGATGTTTGCACAAAACGCCGAAGACTTCGCAGCGGTTTCATACCTGCAGGCGATCGCCCTTGAGCCAACAAACCCATCCTACGCAACAGAACTTGGACGTGTATACCTTGCCGTCTCTGAACGCGCTGCTGTTGTAAAGAATCAGGCGGATGTTGAGCAGTCGGTAAAGGATGACGCGGTTCGTACAGAAACAGAATTACTCGTACAGGCAGAAAAAATTCTCAGTGCTGCTATTCAGTTAAAGGGTGATTACGCTCCAGCGCACTACTACTTAGCAGCTGTATATGAGCGCCAAGGTCGGTTAGAAGAGTCGGCAGCACGTCTGTCGGCCTTGAAGGGAGTTGCGCCGCTTGATATTGGTCTCGGGTTCCAGCTTGGTATCATGTACGTAAAGCTACAGAATCTGGATCTCGCTCGTGCTGAGTTTGAGCGCGTGCTCGAAATTTACCCAGAGTACAGCAATGCCATGTGGTATTTAGCGGCAATCGAGGTGCAGTCCGGAAATACCCAGGCAGCCCTACAGCTTCTGCAGAAGGTGCTCGAACTTAATCCAGGAAATACCGCAGTACAGCAGGCAATTAGCGATGTAACAACAGGCACCGTTACTCCGCCAGCCACAATCACACCAGTTGAGGCAACAACGCCAATTGAAAGTGATCTCGGGCTATAGGAAAAATAAAACGACCACTACTTCACGTAGCGGTCGTTTTATTTTGGCAAGACAAGCTAGATAAACATCAAGGAAATCGTGTTCATAGCATGCTATACTGGCGTTAAATTGAATCATAATTTTTTCTATGCAGAAATCAGGAGGAAACCAAGGAAACTTTTGGCCACAGTGGCATGACAATAAGCTATTCGCATTGCTTCTTGCGATCCTACTTGTCTATGTAATAGTGCTAACTGGTGCAAAGATTCAGGAGACAATGCTTGGCTTGCGCTCTGTCGGTTATGGCGATCAGGCGCCGCCAACGATCTCAGTGTCAGCAACCGGTGAAGCAAGTACACCAAACGATATCGCGACAGTAGATATCGGGGTCACAAATAGCGCAGCGACAAGTGAACAGGCGCAAACTGATAACACCACCAAAACTAACGCCATCATTGCCGGCTTGAAGGAGCTTGGTATTGAGTCAAAAGATCTCAAGACTTCAAACTACAGCATTTACCCACAATATAACTGGGACGTCTCGCCTTCAGTTATTGTTGGCTACGAAGCTAATCAGACGATCACGGTAAAGATCCGTAAGTCAGATCAGGTAAGTGCGGTACTTCAGCGCGCAGGCGCTCTTGGTGCTACCAACATTGGATCACTCTACTTTGAGAGCGAGGATGATAAGGCGGCAGAGAACGAGGCACGTCGCGAAGCTATCGCTGAGGCTTATGCTCAAGCACAGGACATCGCAAACGCCATGAACGGCCGTATTATCGAGGTTGTAAGCTACAGCGAGTACCGTGGTGGCGATTACTATGAGTATGGATACGGCACAGTGTACGCAGATAGCGGTATGGGCGGTGGCGTAGCCCCATCAATTGAGGCTGGCGAGGGTGAGGTATCAATGACGGTTAATATTACTTTCTCTATTCGCTAAACCTATGCTCGGTCGGATTGATCTCATCCACGCTCACGAAATTCTCGACTCGCGCGGCAATCCTACCGTGCATGTAGCAGTTACGCTTGCGGACGGTACCCGCGGCACCGCTTCGGTGCCGTCGGGTGCCTCTACGGGCGTTCATGAAGCTCTTGAACTTCGTGACGGTGACAAGAAGCGTTACCGCGGTCAGGGTGTTCTAAAGGCGGTGCGCAATGTAAACGATCGCATCAATAAGGCGTTGCGTCGTAAGGATGTCTATAACCTTGCGCAGCTTGATGCAGCCATGATTGAACTCGATGGCTCTGAGAACAAAAAGAATCTCGGAGCAAACGCTATTCTTGGTGTTTCCCTTGCTTTAGCTCATGCTGGAGCAAATAAAGCCAAGATGCCGCTCTACTCGTATTTAAGAGATGCCTACGGTTTGTCATACAAGAAATTCTTACTACCAACACCGTTTTTAAATGTGTTTAATGGTGGTCGGCACGCAGATACTAACCTCGACATGCAAGAGTTTATTATCGTGCCACACGGCCTAAAAACATTTTCCAAGAAGCTCCAGGCAGGAAGTGAGATTTTTCACGCACTCGGTGATGAGTTGCGGAAAGATGGTTTAGATACTGATGTAGGAAACGAAGGTGGCTATGCGCCAGACGTGGGTAAGACCGAGCAAGCGCTTGAATATCTCATGCGTGCCGTAAAGGCCGCAAAGTATAAACCGGAAAAAGAGATTAAGTTCGGTATCGATGTTGCGGCCAGTGAGTTTTTCGATGAACGAACTGAGAAATACATTTTAAATACCGATCGTCGCAAGTTAACAGCCGATCAATTAATTGATCTGTACCGTGTCTGGATGAAGAAGTACCCAATGCTTTCCATTGAAGACGGGCTCGCTGAAGATGAGTGGGAAAAGTGGCGTGAAATGACTGAGATCCTTGGTGAGGATTTGCTACTTGTTGGTGACGACCTTTTTGTTACCAACAAAGATCGTTTGCAAAAAGGTATCGATCTTGGCGTGGCAAATACTATTCTCATCAAGCCAAACCAGATAGGATCGCTGTCAGAGACCATTGAAACCATCGTGCTAGCTCAAAAGAGTGGCTACGGCGTTGTGATCTCGCATCGTTCTGGGGAAACAACAGATACGACCATTGCCGATCTTGCCGTTGCGGTAAATGCTGAGTACATCAAAACCGGTGCACCATCGCGTTCTGAGCGTTTGTGTAAGTACAATCGCTTGTTAGAAATTGAAGAAGAGCTCGGATAACGAAATAGCTATGGCAAATCTTGCGATTAACGGCTTTGGTCGTATTGGGCGTTGTGCGCTGCGCGTTGCTTGGAAAAATAAAGCAGTGCGTGTTGTTGGTATTAACGATCTCGGTTCGCCAGAGCAACTGGCTTACCTTTTAAAGTACGATTCAAATTACGGCACCTGGAATGCTGAGATTAAAGCTGAAGCTGGAGCGATCAGTATTGATGGCATCAAGATTCCAGTTTTTGCTGAGAAAGAGCCGGCAAAATTGCCGTGGGCCAAGCTTGAGGTTGATGTTGTGCTTGAGTGTACGGGCGCGTTTCGTACCGAGGCCGCTGCGAGCGCGCATATTATGGCCGGCGCTAAACGGGTAGTGATCTCTGCTCCCGGTAAAGATGACAGTGTGCCAACATATGTGCGCGCCGTTAATTGCGGGAAGGTAAAGGAAGAGAAGAAGGCCGTTATCAATAACGCTTCATGCACTACAAACTGCGTTGCTCCGGTAACAGCGGTTCTTGATGAAGTGTTTGGTATCGAGAAGGCGATCATGACTACAGTGCACGGCTATACCGCCTCCCAGGCGCTTGTTGATTCTGTGCGACCAGATTGGCGCGAGGGTCGAGCGGCTGCTGAAAATATGGTACCAACCACAACGGGTGCCGCTGTTGCCGTTACAAAAACCTTGCCGCAGTTGAAGGATCGTTTTCACGGCATCTCCATTCGCGTACCGCTTTCAACCGTCTCATTATCAGACATGGTTTTTCTCCTAAAAAAGAATGTCACTATTGATGAGGTCAATGCCGCGCTTGTGAAGGCATCAAAAACACCTCGCTTTAAAGGCGTGCTTGAAACGTCCGGGGAGCCACTCGTCTCTTCTGATTACATTGGTAACCCAGCATCAGCAACAGTGGATACGCAATTAACGCAGGTTGTTGACGGTAACCTCGTAAAGGTCGTTGCCTGGTACGACAACGAGTGGGGTTACGCCAATCGCCTGATCGAGATGGCGATCCTCGCGGCTTAGGAAGCTATGCGGGCACAGTCATCACTTAGTACGATTGCACGCACCGCACATGAGGGCGCCCTTGGCTTTTCACTTGTTGCAACGCGTGTCATGCTCGGACTTTCCTGCATAGCGCTTGGAAGCGGTATTGCATCAGCTTTTGCGAGCTCATGCTTTTGGCTACCAACACTTGTGAAGAGTTTAGATGCTTGTGGCGGGGTGGGGCTTGTATCAACCTCTGCATACCTGTGGTTAAGTGGCATGTTGCTTGTAGTGGGTCTCTTTGTACGACCGGTGAGTATCCTTTTGGGATTGAGTTTAATCGCTATCCTTATCGCGCAAGTACTTAACCTCCCGCTTATTGCGGCGCCACAACTAGCGGATGCCTCATGGCTCATGGTGGTAGTGAGCGGGGTTATTGCTACCGGCGGCTCTGGAAACATTTACGGACTCAACGGCCTTTTGTACCGCAATATGCGGCGTCACACATTTTTGAGCCGTTTCTTTTTAGGCTAGTTATGAAAAAGTACCGCATGGTTGTTGTTGGCGGCGGTTTTGCTGGCCTGACATTGGCACGCACACTAGCGGCTGATGCAAAATGTGAAGTAACACTTATCGACGCAAGCGATCATCAAGTCTATACACCATGGCTTTACGAGATCGTCGCAGGAGGATTAAAAAATGCCGAAAGTTACATTAAGAAACTCACACAGGGTGCACGCATTCCTTTAAAAAGCACGTGTCAGCAGTTTGGAATTAAATTTCGACAGGGGAGGGTGATAAGCGTAGACCGCGATCGAAAAGAGGTGCGCTTCCAGGATGGATTAACGCTCGCATACGATACGCTTATTTTTGCTTGCGGGGTTCAAGCAGATGACTTTGGCATTGAAGGCGTGCAAGAGCATACGCTCATGTTAAAAAGCCTTGCGGATGCTACGAAAGCTCAGCACGCCGTAAGACTTTGCGCTCAAGAGGCGCTAGCTGGAAAGCCGCAAACGGTACTTGTGTGTGGCGCGGGGCCAAACGGCGTTGAATGTAGCGCAGAGATTGCGCATGCCGCTAAAGCTCTCGGTATAAGATCGCTCAGAGTGCTCCTTCTTGAAGGAGCAGATCGCCCACTAAAGAGTGCTGATCCAAAGCTAAGCGCCGATGCCCTGTGGCGCTTGAAGTCCTTGGGCGTGGAGGTGATATGCGGGGCAAGGTTAATGTCTTGCCGATCAAATCTTGCAATCGTAAAGAAAAACGATCAAGAATCGCATATTGCATTTGATACGTGTCTCTTTACTGCAGGTACTAAGCCGCATGATTTTGTTCGTAGTCTTGGCTTGGCGCTTTCCCCGCGCGGCAGAATTCTGACCGACGGCACATTTCAAGTGCAGGGAGAGGCGCATATATATGCACTTGGCGATTGCGCCGCGATGATGACTTCGGAAATAGATGCACTACCACAAACTGCGCAAGCCGCGCATGAGCAGGCATCGTTTTTTGGCCGTGAGCTCTTGCGCGCTGTGCGTGGCGGCACTATGCGCGTCTATCAACCGCCAAAACAGTGGTATGTAGCTGTTGCTGTCGGTGGAAAGTATGCCGTAGCTGATCTTAAAGTTTGGCGGACTTCAGGGTATTTAGGTTTCTTGCTTCGTCGTATCGCAGACGTGCGGTATTATTACGCTATCTTGCCGTGGCACGAGGCATCAATACGACTTATTCGTTCGCTGGCGCTTTACAATAAAAATGATCACGCATAACGCTATGAGTGAGCTTCCGGTGTGGAAAGAGAAGGTGCATGTAAGCGTCGGAACCCGCGTTATTTTACGTTTAGACCTCAACTTACCGAAAGGAAGTACTGCGGCCATGAAGAAATCCTGGCGGTTGCAAAAAGCGCTAGAAGAGGTGCGTCGTTTGCAAAAAGCTAAGGCTCGTACGCTTATCGTTGCGCATCTTGGTGATCCTGCTGGAAAAAAAGTTGCTGAACTTTCGTTAAAAAGTTTTGCGCCGTTACTAAAATCAGTCCTTAAAACACCAGTAAAATTTGCCGAAGCCTATACCGGCAAGAAAAATACCGAAATCTTTGAGAGTCTTGAGGATGGCGGCGTGGCACTTGCTGAGAATCTTCGCTTCTTTTCCGGTGAAGAAAAAAACGATGATCGCTTTGCCTCGCAGTTGGCAAGTGGCGCTGAAGTCTACATAAACAACGCCTTTAGCGTATGTCACCGTAAGCATGCTTCGGTGTTTGCAATTACGAGGCACCTGCCAAGTTTTGCAGGTAGCTTGCTTATTGAAGAGATCGAGGCTCTAGTAAAGCCACTCAAGCACCCATTTGTTCTTGTCGTCGGTGGCGCTAAGATTGCAACCAAGTTACCACTCCTCGAGCGCTTGGGGCCGACGGCTGACAAGATTATTATCGGCGGCGGGCCGGCAACAAGCATGCTCACTGCAACCAAAGTGACGCTCCCAGCCTACCCAAAGGCCTTTATAACAGATGACGCATTGCGTTCGGCTGGGCGAATTTATCGTCGATTTTACAAAAAGATCGTGTTACCAATTGATCTTGTCGCCGATCCAGATAAGCAGATTATCTTTGATCATGGCCCTCTTTCCATAAAGGCTTTTACCGCTGCACTAAAGGGCGCAAAAACCGTTATTTGGAATGGGCCATTTGGAATCATTGAGAAAAAACAGGGAGAGGCAGCTACCCGAGCCTTTGCCCAGGCCCTAGCAAAGCAAAAGGGTCTTCAGGTGCTTGTAGGTGGGGGAGAGACGGTCGACGCCATTCTCGATGCTGGCGTTGAAAAAAAGATGACGCATCTTTCAACGGGCGGTGGGGCGATGTTGGCGTTTTTAGCTGGTGATCCGCTTCCGGGCCTAGTGGCGCTTGATCAAGGGTAGACATTGCTTTTTTCATTTTTTCCTGGTAGTCTTTCTATCATCTATGCCTCTTTTTGGACGTTCGGGCACCGAAGCGCGGTCCGAAGCGCTTGAACGCGCTCTTGGGCCCGTTGGGGGAGCAATTGCAGTTTTTGTTCTAGAAATTGTACAAATTGCCGTACTAGCGCTCGCTATCATCATCCCGGTCCGCTATTTCTTGGTTCAGCCTTTCATTGTAAAGGGTGCATCAATGGAGCCGAACTTTCACGAGAACGAGTACCTTATTATCGATGAACTCTCCTATCGATTCCGTGAGCCAATGCGCGGAGAGGTGGTGGTGTTCCATCCGCCAGGCAATGATGACGTCTTTTATATCAAGCGTGTCATCGGTCTACCAGGAGAAACCGTCGAGATCAAAGACGGTGAAATCACTATTTCAAACAGCGAGTTTCCAAACGGGATAGAGATCGACGAAGAATACATTGAAGACTTTACCTCTGGCTTGCAAGTCGTTACACTCGGCCCCGACGAATTCTATCTTCTTGGGGATAACCGAGACGCTAGTCTCGATAGCCGCTTTATCGGCGCTATTCCAAGGGATCATCTCACAGGTAGGGTATGGTTACGCGGCCTGCCGCTTGATAAGATCGGCTCCTTCTCAGTCCCTGATTACGAACTCCTCTCATTATGAGCATGAAAGCTCCAGCAAAGGTTGAAAAACCAAAGGTAGAAAAAGAAAAGCCGGCAAGTAAGAAGTCCAAGGTGCCAGAAACGCTCCGTGGCTTTCGTGATGTTCTGCCAGATGAGCAAAATGCCTGGGATGCCGCTGAGGCTTCCATGCGCTCTTTAAGTCGAGCCTACGGCTTTGGTCGTATTCGCTTGCCAGCCCTTGAGCAGACGGTACTTTTTGAGCGCGGTGTTGGTAAGGAGACCGATATCGTCGAAAAAGAAATGTTTACCTTTGTTGATCAAGGTGGAACACGCGTAACGCTTCGCCCTGAGGGTACCGCGCAAGTTGCTCGCGCATACATTGAGCACGGCATGCTCAATCAGCCACAGCCAGTAAAGCTCTGGTACGTTGAGCCAATGTTCCGCCACGAGCGCCCGCAAGCCGGTCGTTACCGCCAGTTTTGGCAGTTTGGTCTTGAGGCAATTGGGTCCGATGATCCAATTCTTGACGCACAAATGATTCTTATCGCACACCGTTTCTGTAAGGATCTTGGTGTTGAAACAGTCATTAGCATCAATTCTTTAGGAACTGCAGCCTCACGTAAGGCGTATACAGCGGAGCTCGTAAAGTTCTTGAAAACGAACAAGAAAAAATTGTCAGATACTGATCAGAAGCGTCTCGCGCGCAACCCGCTACGCGTTCTTGACTCCAAGGAGCCAGGCATGGCTGAGCTACTTACTGAAGCTCCGCAGATCGTAGACTTCCTTGATGAGGATTCAAAGGCGCACTTCATGCGTGTTCTGGAATATCTTGATGAAGCCGAGGTTCCATACCACTTAAATCCACATTTGGTGCGTGGTCTTGATTACTACACAAAAACAGTTTTTGAGGTGCTTCCGGTGCAAGGCGCAGATGAATCGGCCCAAACCGCTCTAGGTGGCGGAGGTCGCTATGATGGCCTTATTCAGCTCTTTGGTGGCCGCGAGAACACGAGCGCTGTAGGTTGTGCCATGGGCATCGAGCGCGTTATCAATGCAGCAAAGGCTGCGGGTAAGTCGCCTGAGAGCCGCCGACGTGCCGAGGTTTTCTTCTGTCAGCTAGGTGACGCCGCTCGCCGTAAAGGCATGAAGATTTACGAAGGCTTCCGTGAGGCCGGCGTAGACGTTGCCGAGGCTTTTGCCAAGGGTAACTTAAAGGGTCAGTTAGAAATTGCTGATAAGGTAAAGGCGCCAATTGCCGTTATCTTAGGGCAGAAAGAGGTTCTTGATGGTACGATTATCATCCGTGACATGGAATCCGGAGCTCAGGAAATCGTGGATGCCCAAAAGGTTGTGAGTATTGTGGCAAAACGCCTGCAGGACATGAAGGATAAAGCTAGGGGCATGTAGCTTTACAGGGTAAAAAGATTCTGATACACTGCCGCCAACCTAAAAAGGAAGGTGAAAAAAATACTGTGGCAACTCAAATTGAAGCAAAACGAAAGAAAGGGGAGAGCTTTGAGGCGTTATTCCGCCGTTTTTCCCGTCGTTTCCAGCAAAGCGGCAAGGCACTCGATGTGCGTGCTTCCCGTTTCTTTGCAAAGAAACCAAACCACACCAAAGTCCAAGATAGCGCTATTCGCCGCTTGGAGATCGGTGAGAAGCGTGAATACATGCTAAAGACCGGTAAGATCCGTGAAGAAGATCTTCGCCGCCGCTAAGAAAAAGTCCCGCTCCTGCGGGATTTTTTCTTTTCTGCTACAGTATTCTCACTATGTCCCTCCACGCCAAACTCAAAGACGACATGAAAGTCGCCATGAAGGAAAAGAATGCTACGACACTCTCCGTTATTCGCATGGTGCTCGCCTCAATTACCAACAAGGCCATTGAGCTTGGTCACGAACTCGAAGATGCGGATATCATGGCTGTTATTAAAAGTGATGCAAAAAAGATTCAGGATTCATTTGAGTCATTTTCACAAAACGCTCGCGAGGACTTGGCTACCAAGGCTAAGGAAGAGTTAGATATTATTAAAAAGTATTTACCAGAACAGATAACAGACGGTGAATTAGAAAAGATCGTACGTGAAAAGTTAACTGAACTTTCAGTGAACGCTAAGGAGCAGGCCGGCAAAGCAATTGGCGTTATTATGAAAGAACTCCAAGGGAAGGCAGATGGCAGTCGGGTGAAAAAGATGATTGACGATATCCTAAAATAAACTGTGCACCGCGCGATACTAGCTGATGTTGTTTCTTACAAGATGCCAAAAGAAGAGGCGCTTGTTCGCATGCGTGAACTTGATGAGCTCACGCGTACGTACGGCGGCCTAACGGTTGTTGAATCCCTTCAGCGCCGAGCCCAGCCAGATCACCGGACGTTTATCGGTAAGGGAAAAGTTGACCTTCTTGTACAGCAAGCGCCAAAACTTGGCGCCACACTTTTGGTAGTCAATGAGATATTAAAGCCGCAACAAATCTTTAACCTAGAAGAGGCTTTTCGGCCCGTGAAGGTGCAGGTATGGGATCGTATTGATCTCATCTTGCATATCTTTGATCGTCATGCCACAAGCGCTGAAGCAAAGCTGCAGATCGAACTCGCTCGTTTGCGTCACATGGGTCCGCGTATTTACAACCTTGGAAGTCAGCTCGGTCGCCAACGCGGCGGCACGGGTACACGTGGTGGCTCGGGTGAGGGAAATACGGAGGCCATGAAGCGGCACATGAAAGAACAGGAGCGCCGTATTTTGCAGAAACTGCGTTCATACGAAAGCTTGCGTGGTGAGCAGCGCAAGAACCGCAAGCGTAATGATTTGCAAACCGTTGCGCTCGTTGGCTATACAAATGCCGGTAAAACCTCGCTTTTGAATGCGCTTACCAACAAGAAAGAGCTGGCGGAAGATAAGTTATTCGCAACTCTTGATACGCGTATTGGCGAGTTGTACCTGAAGTCACAAGCTCGCTCGGTACTGCTATCAGACACGATCGGTTTTATTCGCGACTTGCCACCTCAGCTCATCGAAGCCTTTCGATCCACCCTCTCTGAGGCGGTGAATGCGGATCTGCTGCTGCACGTTATCGATGCTGCTGATCCGGAGCTTGAGGCCAAGATCGGTGTCGTTGAGGACGTACTTGGTCAATTACAAGTTTTAGAGCATCCGCGTTTGCGGATTTTGACCAAGGCCGATCTACTCACGCCTGCGCAAAAAAAGACGTTTAGTAAAGAGATTTTAGTCTCTTCAGTGACAGGTTCTGGATTTGATCGACTCGATAGTGCGATAAGTGATGCGTTGTCCCCAGTCCGAAACGGGGAAGTGCGCCAAGATTGGAGTAAAATAGAGGCGTAGCACAACTCGTGCACGCCTCTTTTTTTGTACATCTTGTGAAAGCTCTCCATATTGGCGCCATCTTCATCTTTCTCGCACTCATAGCTGTTGCAGTTCCTGATCTTGTAGTGCATGCGCAATCGCAAGAAGCGCTCGAGGTCGCGCAGACTGCTGGTTTAGGAACCGGTCGTAGCCTGCCGCAAATTATCGGCACCATCATCAATGTCTTTCTAGGATTCCTAGGAGTCATCTTCCTTATTCTTGTTATTTACTCCGGTTTCCTCTGGATGACCGCTGGCGGTGATGACGAGAAGGTGAATCGAGCCAAGCAAACCCTTATTCGTGGAGCAATCGGGCTTGCTATTGTATTAAGCGCCTTTGCTATCACGTCGTTTATCATGAATGCACTTCTTGGAGCTACGGGAATAAACTCCGGCAGTGGCCCTGGGGGTACGGTGGCTATTGAGCGTTTTTCTGGAGCGCTTGGCTCTGGTCCACTACGTGATCATTATCCACTACGCAACCAAACAGATGTTGCTCGCAATACGAATATCGTTGTTACGTTCAAAGATGCCATCAATCCAGCGGATGTAATTCTTGGCTACGACACAAATGGTACGCCAACTGATGCTTCGGATGACGTCGTTGCAACCGCAATCAACGCCGAGAATGTGCGCATATATCGCACTATTGATGGAGAAGAAGGGGCGATCGCAAATGTGTCAGTAGCTCTTACCGAGGACTTCAAGACCTTTGTCTTTAACCCGGCTGAGTATCTTGGTTCAGCTACGGAGGACGTTTCGTATTCGGTTTTCTTGTCGCCGGATATTCAAAATCTTGCTGGACAAGACGTGTTTGTTGGTGGAAATAATAGTGGATACCTATGGTCATTTGAAACAGGCACATTTATTGACGTTACAGCGCCAACGATTAAATCCGTAGTGCCTATGTCAGGCGCTACGTATGATCGAAACATCGCCATTCAAGTAACCTTTTCAGAAGCGGTAGATCCAACAGCAGCTTCAGGTATTCGTGAAGCGGCGAGTGGTTTCTCAAACATTCTTACCTCTGGAGGGTCGGGAATTTTATCTGGAACATACACACTTTCAAACGGATACAAGACAGTAACCTTCCTGACGGATGACGTTTGCGGCACTAATTCATGCGGTGAAACAATCTATTGCTTACCAGGTTCTCAGGCAATTAGCGTGGACGTTAAGGCGGCAACTCCGGGAGCAACGCCTCCACAAGTAGATACGTTCCCATACAACGGTATCGCGGACATGGCTGCCAACTCCCTGGATGGCAATGATGACGGCGTAGCAGGCGATGGTTACGTTTGGGGCTTTTCAACCACAAATGACATCAACCTCACCGGTCCAGCTATTGAAAGCATCAATCCAAATATTCTGGCTGAAGACGTGCCACTTGATCAGCCGATCACAGCGGTTTTCAATGATGTTTTGCTCGCAAATTCAATCTCATCAGATGACATCTTCTTAACAAATATCGAGGTGAGCGGCGGCATGAGTCACGAGCAGTGGTATCGCTTTGACGTTGATTTCTTAGCAGCCGATGGCTCAGAATTATCACCCGGCGTTGTTCCACAAAAAAGTGAGGTAACAATTGCGCACGGCACGTTCCTTGAATCGGTAAATGGCTTATCGTACCGCTACGGTGTTGAATTTACTGAAGGAGTGCGAAACGCATATCAGAATTGTTATGTACCGGCAAACGGGCCAACTGCAACGGGCGCTGCTTGTGGCGTAACTTCAGCTGCTCCGTACTGTTGTAATGGTTCGGCTTCAGCAGTTGCTTGTGATCTTTTCTAATCATCGTCTTGTGAAACGACTTCTCTCCTCACTTCTCATCGCTCTTTCCCTCGGCTTTGCGGGTAGTCTCGCCTGGCCGTCATTCGTGCCTGAAGTGCACGCTCAAGCCACAGCCGCTCTTGATGGGCTAGAGGAAACAAATGAGTCAATCGGGCTTGGTGATCAGCCACTCGAGATTATTATCGGAAACATCATCCGCGTTGCTCTCGGTTTCCTTGGTATTATTGCGGTTTGTATTATTCTCTACGGAGGATTCGTTTGGATGACTTCCGGTGGTAGTGAAGAGAAGGTGAGTAGAGCAAAGAAGATCTTAATTAATGGTGTTATTGGTTTAGGTTTAGTCATGACCTCGCTTGCAATTGCAACGTTTGTCATGAATGCTATCTCCGGCGCTACCGGCAGTTCCGCAAATGGTGGTTCTACAGGTGGTGGAAACGGTGGCATTGGCCTTGGCGGTGGATCATCAAGCACCTTTGAGGTCACGGCAATTTCCCCACAGGGTGAACTTGCTATTCGCAATGTCGTGGCACAGATCACTTTTTCAAAAAGCGTAGATGAGGAATCAGTTGCCGGTCGTATTGCGGTTACAAACGTGGTTACCGGCGAAGAGGTTCCAGGAACGCTCTCGGTTAGAAATAGTCGTGTGAGTTTTGTGCCAAGCACACCTTGCCCTGAGCCAAACGGTGATCGTTTCTGTTTTGATGCAAATACCCAGTATCGAGTTTCTGTCGAAAGCGGCGTAGAAAGCACAGGTGGCATTACGCTAACCTGTACGGTTGCGAGCTGTTCAGGAGACTTTGTAACCGGTGAATTGGTAGATGTCGCGTCACCTGATGCGCTCGTCACCCTTCCTGATAACAATGCTTCAGTATCAGTTGATGCGTTTATTGATACACAGGTACAGGCAACAGATGATGCTGGTTTGTCAGTTGTAGAGTTCCAGGTGGCAGATGTGCCATTTGATGCCATGCCAACGTCGGGTACCTCAGCGCTCGTTTCAAGCGTATGGGATACAACAAGCCTGGAGCTTGGTGCACGCTATCGTTTAACTGGCGTTGTTTTCGATCAAGCTGGAAACAGCGACGACGATACCGCGACAGTTACCGTGCGAGGCGAATGGTGTTTTAATGGCGTTCTTGATACCGATCAAGGTGAAACCGGTATCGATTGTGGTGGAGATTCGGGTAGTGCAAATTACTGTGGCTCTTGTGCCGGTTCATCATGTGAGGTGAATGCTGATTGTGGTTCCGGAGCAAGTTGTGTTACCGGTGTTTGTACGATCGTGCCAGAAATCACGAGCATTTCGCCAGATAACGCTGCGCCTGGATCGTTCGTTACTATTTCTGGAGATGGCTTTGGTCAGGCCGCTGGTTCAGTAACCTTTGGCTTTGGCTTAGCGGGTGAACTTACCGCGCCACTTGCTGCTTGTTCTGAAAACTGGTCACCTCGTCAAATTATCGTTGAGGTGCCGCAAGGTGGAGTAGATGGAGCAATTTTAGTTGCGGCGGCTTCTGGGCTCACTGACGCTACAAATGATGAGAATGGCATCAGTTTGAATGATTTTGATGTTAACGATGTAAATCGTCCAGGCATCTGTGCTGTTACTCCAGATGCCGGTGTTGCAACCTCGGCGGTAGTGCTAACTGGCGCAGGCTTTGGCGCATCCCAAGGGGAAAGTGAAGTCTATTTTAATGAATCTATTGAGGCGGGAAGTTATGTTTCCTGGGCAGAGAGTGGCGCAAATATCACAGTGCCACCGCTTGCCGCGGGCGAATATCCAGTAACAGTTGTCGTAGATGGCGTGACATCAAATGCCGTAGCCTTTGATGTAGTAACCGAGGTTGATATTAATCCAGTGATCACATCGGTAACGCCTGGTTCAGGTGGTATCGGTCAATACATCACCTTGCAAGGTGCCGATTTCGGCACAAGTATCGGCACGGTTTTTCTTGATAGCGTCGAGTCCGGTCGTCGAGCCATTGCTTCAATTGATTTTCCAGACGCCTGTGCTGATGATATTTGGTCCGAAACAGAAGTGACGGTCATTATTCCTGATGGCTACAGCGATGGTGGCTTCGATTCGCTGGTGCCAGGAGCATATGAACTCACGCTCCAGTCTTCGCGTGGGGATCTTTCAAATACTGTCGCCTTCAATGTTACGAGCGCGCAGCCAACGCCTGGCATCTGTGCTATCGATCCTTCACAGGGCGCTGCCGGAGACGTTGTAACGATCATTGGTGATAATTTTGGATCAACTGCTGGTACTGTAACGTTCTCCGCTGGCTTATCGGCTGTAAGTGGTGATTGGGAAGACGGTGAAATTTCAGTAACGGTTCCAGCGGGTACACAAACCGGTTCCGTGACCGTAGCTACAGAGGCGGGTGAGAGTAATGGCGTTACCTTTACGGTTGGCGCAAGCGCCACCGGCGCAGCTGCCCCAGTAACGGCAAGCTACGCCTGGATGTTCTCAACCGGTGAAATTCCGCAAACCCCGCAAGTAATCGTGACCTGTAGTGATACGCAGGTAAGCGGTGTACCAAACGCAACCTTTACGCAGGAGGTGTGTATTAATGCTGTTGTTTACGTCGAGTTTACTGCAGACATGAATCCAGCGACGCTTGATGACGCCCTAACCGTTGCTCGCTGTACAGCTGGCGGTGATAACCCATGTGACACCACTGAAGTTATTAGCGGTTCGTACTCTGTTAATGATCACGCTGTACGATTCACCCCGGTCGACCTCTTGGCGCAAAGTTCAACCTACGAAGTCCGAGTCAGTACTGCGGCGCAATCAGTAGACGCAGTTGCCCTTGATGAAGATGTATCTTGGGAATTCACCACCCGTTCTGATGCTACGCTTTGTAACATCGAGCGCGTTGTTGTAAGTCCGGTAACAAAAACCTTAACAGTAATTAATGACACCGCTCCATATCAGGCGTTACCAGTTACCGGTTGTGTAGTGACCGATCCGGAAAGCTATACCTGGTCCTGGGCAACGGATGAAAGCTACGCGCGTTTTAATAGTGCAGTAGATACATCATGTGTTGGCGGTACCTCATCATGTGCCACAGTTGAAGCGCTTGCAGAAGGCGAGGCGCTGGTAACAGCTACCGAGGTATCTGAGTCCGTTGCTGGTATAAACGGTAGTGGTGAGTTGATCGTTAATTTTACCGATCCATACGTCACGCAAGCCTGGCCAAATTGTACGGAAGCTTGTACGAATGCAGAAATTGGAGCTCGTTTTAATACACCGATGAATCAGGTGTCCATTGAGGCTGCAGGCGCGGTGCGCCTTTATGCTTGTGCAAATGAACTGTGTACATCACTCACGCCAATTATTGGTGCAACAGCTAACTGTCTATCTGATGACGCAGGAAACTGTATCGGTTTCGCCCTGGCTCCATTATCACTTTCACCAAGTGATTTCTACCGTGTCGTCATCTCTGAGAGCGTTGAGAGCATGAGTGGCGTGCCGCTCATTCGTCCAAATTATGGAACAGACTACTCATGGACCTTCCGCGTACGAGAAGACGCAACGGTGTGTGCTATAGACCGCATCACGGTTGAGCCTGCTGATGTTGTTGTAAATACCATTGGTGACACCCGTAATTACACTGGTACCGCCTACGGCGCTGCTGACAGTTGCTCAGTCTCTGGTCAACGCTTGGCAGGATATGCCTACAATTGGGGCTGGACTGATCCAATTGAAGATGAAAATAACGATAATAACGCCGCAACTCGTGTAGCAAATTGGTATAACAACGCTTCGGTTGATAGTGCTCCGGGAGATGTTGTACTTGGCTGTACCTCATCATGTGTGAGCGCTGGTAGTGCTCCGTATAGCGCAATTTGTGGTGATGGCTACCTTGATGTTGCAAATGGTGAGGAATGTGAGGATGGCAACGTTGCTTCGGGTGATGGTTGCTCATCGAGCTGTCTGCGTGAAGGTCGTGATACGTTCGGTGTTTGTGGTAACGAAGTTGTTGACCGAACTCCAGCTGGCGCTGGTGAGGATTGTGATGACGGTGCGCGTGTAAGTGGTGATGGTTGTTCGGCGGATTGTTTGAGTGAAGGATCATCAGCCATCGGTGCTACGTGCGGCAATAACGACATCGCACGAAATGTAACAACCCTAGCAGGAGAGGAATGTGATGACGGTAACGGTACAAACAACGATGGCTGTTCAGCGCAGTGTCTTAATGAGGGTTCGCCGACCTTAGCTTCGGTTGGTGGTGCAGTTTGTGGTGATGGCTCTGTTGATAGCCCTGCGGAGAGCTGTGATGATGGAAATACCGTGAACGGCGATGGTTGCTCAGATTCCTGTCTTTTTGAAGGATCATCGTTAGCGTATAGCGTGGGTTCGGTATGTGGTGATGGTGTGATTGGTATTGGAGAAGAGTGCGAGGACGGCAATAGTAAGTCCGGTGACGGTTGTTCAAAGAAATGTACGCTCGAGGGATCATCCTCTTCCTATGCTGCGCCTTCATTCTGCGGCGATGGCATTATCGGCGTTGGTGAAGTGAACGCTTGCGAGGTCGGCATGAATGGTGATGGTCGCACGGATCCAGAGCAGATCGCTATCATTCCAGATGAAGCAGTATTTGAGGTAGATCCAGCAACAGATAAGGCGATTGCAACAATTGAAGTCTCTGAGGATTCATCTGGATTGTCTGCAACAACTTCGTTAACGCTCACTTGTTCAGCTACATCAGACAACGACTGTCCAGATCCGTCTGTTTATGGCGTTGGCACGGGTAATTGCTGTATGGCGCGCCCAGAGGTAACGCTTTTCCCATCCGGTTCGAACATGTGCCGCAATACCGCCATCTACCTCGTTTCAAGCGAGGAGCTTGATTTGAACACCTTCATGCAGTCAACAACCGGCGGAGCGGTTACCGTTACGACGCCACGCATGTACGCCAAGCTCGATCTTGTCGCAACAGGAGGTGTTTGTCCTACCTCACACACCACGCTCGCTCAGAACCACACCAAGAATATCTTTGTTCGCGCTTGGTGGTTTGTGCGCGACATCTTCTTTAAGAATGCTCAGGCAGATAGCGGTGACTGTGTGGTGCCAATTGTTGGTTACGAACAAACGCCAATGGGAGACGGTACCTTTAAGATCGCCATGAAATACGGCGCACTGCTTGAGCCAAATGTCGGTTACACAATTGTTGTTGAGGGGGATAATGTCGTTAGCGACGCGGTTGTTGATGGCGTACGTTCACGCTACGGAGTCGGTATCAATGGCACGCAGGAGATCGTATTTAAAACAGGTCCAGACGCCTGCGCTCTTGATGCTGTTCAGGTTATTGATACCGAGGATGAAACGCCATATACCTTTACCTTCCTTGATGAAGAACATGAATACTCGGCAGCGGCGTATGCACTTCGTGGAGGAGTGACCGCTGAAATTCAATCGATTCCTGGCGTATACGCTTGGTCATGGAGTTCATGGCTTTCCGATGCTGAAGACCTCTTTAGCGCCACTCAAGGTTCTGGTGATGGTGACACGGCAACAATCATGACCGAGGGTCAAAATGGTGAGGCAACGATCGTGGCAATCGCAGAAGTAACTGATGACGAACTTGGTATTGGTGCAGGTGAGGTGAGCGGTACCGCACCAGCATACGCACTTTTGTGTGAAAACCCTTGGCCAAATCCATCGGTCGCCTATCCGTTCACAGATACATCCGCTGGTATTCCAGTTGGCGCGGTTAACGCTGGGGGCTGGATGCGCTTTGCGCTTTCATATTGTCGTGATGCCGGTAACGCAGGCACAGCTGATGACCTTGGCGCACTCACGGCGGTAGTTGCACAAAATCCAGAAAGTGAGGGCGTGCTGAAGGAGTACCTCTTCCCAGTTGACGATGGCTCGGGCGATGCTATCGGTATTCGTGTAGTTAGTAACGTGAACTACCATGGCGCTCTTGCGTGGTATGAGGCTCAAGGTTTCGCCGGTAGCCCAAGCGAGATCGTCGTTGACGGCTTCCGTGCTGTTCGTGACGGTCGAACCGTCTATGTTATCGCACCAAATCTTCCAGGAGCGATCACCCCGTCAGCGCCAACAACCGGTTATGTGAATACATACGTATTGTCATACAACCAAGGCGCTAGCGATAGCACGGAAATGATCTTTGATCAGATTCTTGAAAACTTCATGTTCGGTATCAATATCAGTGACGTTGGACTCTGTGTTGATAGCGGGGGAGACTTCGTGGTTGAGGATGACGGCACGGGTATGTCATGTTCAAGCGATCTTGAGTGTGGCGGCGTTGGCGGAGTCTGTGCTTCAGATAAGGCAAAGATTCGTCGTGATACGCAGCGTTTGACGGATATGAGTGACATTGCTGCACTTGTTAATGATTACGGCATTGAAAACGGTGCCTGTTCCGGTAGTCAGGCGCTGTGTTCTGCGGATAGTCAGTGTCCAGCAACAGAGACCTGCGATCCAATCGTTCCAACGTTGCCGTCGGGAACTTATATTGCCGGTCTTGCTACAAGTAGCTGGCCATCATGGGATTCCTTGCTCGGCGGCGCCCTTGGTGCAAATGCTCTTCCTGCCGATCCTTTGAACATGTATCAGTCATGTGGCGTTGGCACTGGCATGGCTGCCACATTTGATGCGCAAACCTGTGTTGATGAAGTACAGGGTAAGTATGTGTGTCCGGTCGGTTCAAGCGTGTACCACTATCGCGCTGTCGGAAATCGCGACGCTGTACTTTACGCTGATCTTGAAGACGATTCCGTTGAATGGGCAGCTGATATTGATACAAGCGCTGCGGATACCGTAACAATTCAGATCGGAAACAGCTCATCAACCGCTGAAGGCTTTGGATCAACGCTTGTTTGTAACGATGCAGCAGTGGGTGACGCTTGGGGCTTCTCAGCTGTTTGTGGCGACGGCATCCTTGGCGCAACTGAGGTGTGTGAAGTTGGTGATGTCGGCGGATCTTCTACGGCCTGCGATGCTGATGGTAACGGCACAATTGATGGCGTGCAGTCGCAGATCTGTAACAGCACGTGTAGCGGCTTTGTGAATAATCCAGCCGCCGCCTGTATCGCACCAAGTTGCGGCGACGGCATTGTTGATGGCGGTGAAGAGTGTGATGACGGTTCATCAAATGGTCAGTACGGATTCTGTGGTTCTGACTGTTCTTATGACACAGCATTCTATTGTGGCGATGGCTTACTTGCTGGTGGTGAGGTCTGTGACTGTGGCGCAGCGCCGCTCATGTCACCACTTGCTGATTCTCGAGCATTCTCATCTGGTGCGGGTACGTGCTCGGGCTTAAACGGTGTTTATAACGCAAGCGCTACCGCAAGCTGCGCGTGGAATTGTGCTGGTCCTGCCGGTTTCTGTGGTGATAACACCGTACAAAGCGGTGAGCAGTGTGATGGTGAGGCGCAAACCTGGGCAGGTGAGTTGTGTACGTCAAATGCTGGCGATCGCAAGGGATTGCCATGTACTGAAGACGCCTATTGTAAAGCCGGCGTTGGCGCTGCAGCCTCTGCGGTATGTGGTGGAACCGCTCCCGCACGTCAGGCGTGTCAGGTTGGTTACACACGTGTTCGTGAATGTGATAACGGTCCGGGTGGTAGCTGTACCTATGATGCCGGTTGGGTAGCTACAGCGTGTACAGAGATCGGATCTTGTGGTGATGGCGTTGTTGATCCAGATGAAATGTGTGATGACGGTAATACCGATAGTACTGATGGTTGTACCGCAACCTGTCAGGCAAATGTGTGTGGCGACGGCTTTGTTTACTCAGGAGAGGAAGAGTGTGATGAGGGCGCAGGAAACGGCGCAGCCTGTGATTCTGCCTACGGATCAACATGTACTTCCTGTACTACATCTTGTAGGTACACCGTTTCTTCTGGTGAGTTCTGTGGTGACGGTGTCAGAAACGGTAATGAATTCTGTGATGCGAGCGCTATTCCATACCGTTGGTTTGATACTACGGTCAGCGGTTTGGGCTTTGTTACCGATATGACCCTAGGTGACACCTGTTACACCCTCGGCAGCACGAAAGTTGAAGGTGGAAAGACCTACACCTGCCGAAGCGTTGGTATCTGTAACGGCGGATCAAGCAATGGTCAGTACTGCACTGCATCTTCTATTCTGGGAACATTCGGTACCGATGTCGCTGACTGTGGCAGCGAGATCTTCTTGATAGATGGTGAGTCAAAAATAGGTAATGGTGAGTGTGTAAAACCAACCTGTTCCGGCACGTGTGGCAGCGCTTGCCCGTTCTCGTACGCTAGCGCTTCATTACTCATGACGCCAAATCAACCAGGTGCGCCAGCTAGCTCCACCGTCTCGCTCTACTCGTTTAGCGACGACTCAACAGCGACCCTGCCAAACGCCGCTTCAATCACCATTCCTTCCTGTAACGCCGCCACCGGCCTCACGGCTACACTTGATACCTCGGGTATTGATCTGCCTGATACGTACGTTGTCTTCATTACTGACAGATCGGGATCGATGGCTACATCAGCTTTGTCTGGTGAGGGTATGAATGTTGCGAAGGATGTCGTCCAAGATGGTATCGAAACCTTATTTGATGAGCTCGGCGAAGAGATGTTCATCTCACTTGTTGATTACAGCTCAACTGCCTCATCATTCCCAACTTCTGGTTTCTATGGACCTAATGATGAGAGTCTCTTACTTGCAGAAGTGGAGACATATGTGGCGAGTGGGTCAACGGAAACAGATGATGCGATCAATGCAGCGAAGACACGGCTAGATTCTGTCTTTGATAATGGCAATATTCGTCGAGTAGCAATCTTGCTTTCAGACGGTGTGCCAAATTCTACTTCAGCAACAGATACGGCAGCTGAAGCCTTCAAAGATGCCGGCTACGAGCTCTACACGATCGCTCTCACAAACACCAGCAGTTTGATTGATAACATGAATGGCTGGTCATCAAATAATGAAAATTGGGACTCAGATGATGGTGATGAGCCAAACGTCTACAATCCAGTTACGGGCATTGACTATGCCTATGATGGCGATACTTCGGGAGAGCTAGAAGATATCTACGATCAAATTATTGCTTCTATCGTTGGTATGGCGATTACGGTGGTAAGTGTGGACGGCGACGATACCGCACTTGATAGCGCTACAGTTACCGCTGGTTCAAATATCGCTTTGCCATGGCCTTCAAACTTTGAGTGCGATGGCATTGGGGAACAGACTGTGCCAATTCAGATCACCTTCGGTGGCCTTGGTCGGGTAGTGCTCAAGGATGTAAACGTCAATTATTGCGCTCCGTAATCTTATGGTGGACTTCAACGATCAAGAATTCTTCGACCTCGAGCCGGCGTCACAAGCGTCGGCTCCATCCTGGCGCAAGCCAAAGATGCTCGCTGCTATTGGTGGAGCGATCGTTGGAGTCGTGCTGCTTGGAGGAATTGGTGTCTACGCCTGGAGCTTGCTTAGTTCAGGTGGCAATCAATTGCCACAAGGCACTGAGCGTACCGCTGAAGAGTTAGCGGCGCAGATGATGGAAAGCTGCGCAGACGATGACGCATCGTGTGTGAATCAGGCAAACGCTAACGCCGCTAGAGAAGTGGGAGATATTACCGCCTGCGCAGAGGTTACCGGCGTTGCCTATGATGAATGTCTGTCAGTTATCGCTTTTGACCAAGGTGACGCTACGTTATGTGAGCGAGTAAGTAATGATCGCCGCACGGCTTGTGCGGATAACGCTTGGATCAAGGCGGCGAGTTCTCAGAAAAAGTACGCCCTGTGTGCAAATATCACCGATAATGATCGCCGTACCGCCTGTGAAGAAAATGTTGGCGTACAGGCAGCTTCGGCTAACAATTGCGCTGGGTTCGGTGCTCCAGAATCATATTGTTCACAAAAGTTAGCGGTTGAGGCGGTGCTTATTGCGGGGGATCCCGCTGGCTGTCTCTCGCTCTCAGTTGAGGGGCGCATTGAATGCCAGGAGCTCTTCCCGGTACGAGACGATGATAGCGATGGGCTCACAAAAGAACAGGAGTTTGAGCTCGGAACATCCGATCAAATGGCAGATACGGATGGAGACGGGTACAATGATGGGGAGGAAGTAGCAGGCGGGTATAATCCGCTTGCCCCATAAGCGAATATCTATGTTTGACGACAAGCAACCCGAAGACATCTTTGAAGGATCAGACAAAGCTCCAGCGCCAATGAATCTTCCCGTTGAAGATCAACGCATTGCGCCAGCGCCTCGCCTGACGCCACCTACCACTCCATCAGCTAGTGCGAGCGCGATGGGCTCTGCCCCAATGCAAGAAGAAGGGCACCCCATTGTCTCCGCAAAGGTTGTCTTGGTTGCTATCATCATTCTTGGTGTTATTGGCGCTACGATTGCGATCTCGTATAGCTTCATGTCGCAGCCTCAAGTATCGATGCCGCTCGCTGATCAGTCAGTAGAGGAGGATGAGAATGAAAATGACACTGATACTGAGGTAGTGCTAGATGATGAAGAAGGCAAAGGAGATGATGAGAACGAGCTAGATGGGCTTCCACAGACCGATCCAGCGGTTATTGTTATTGATAGTGACGGCGATGGTCTCTCAAATGATGAAGAGATGGAGCTTGGAACGTCAATCAATAATCCTGATTCAGATAATGACGGCCTAGGAGATCGTGAGGAGATCCAGGTTTACAAAACAAATCCACTCAACCCAGATACTGACGGAGATACCTATTCAGACGGCGTTGAGGTGCAAGGCGGCTACAATCCAAACGGTGAAGGCAAATTGTTGCAAGTGCCAACGCCTCAAGAAGACTCATCTACAAGTATGGAATCCGATGTCATGGTGACTTCGGATGAAGAAGAAACGCTCTAGTGTATGTTCGACGATGCAAATAAAACACCAGGAACTTCAGCGGCTCCTGTGCCGGCTACTGGTCAACTGCCAAGGCAAGGCGCTCACGCTGAGGTCGTCATCCATGTGATGCCGAAAGATTTTGCATCCAAAGAAGCTGTCATGAAGGACGCACCAAAGCCGGCTCCGGTTGTGACGCCTCCGCCAAAGCCTGCTCCGGCACCTATCCCGGCTCCAGCGCCAAGTTTCAAGCCAAAGCCGCGCCGTTCAGCGCTGCCGATAATTATCATTTTATTACTACTCGCAGTTATCGGTGGGGGAGTTGCTTATTACGCGCTCGTGATCATGCCAGCGCAGAATGTTGTTATTACTCCTCAGCCGGAACCAGAGCCAGAACCGGAACCAGAGCCAGAGCCGGAACCTGAGCCGGTTGAGCCGGGTCCGGGTGTTGATACCGATAGCGATGGCCTGACAAACGTTGAGGAATTGCTTTATGGCACGGATTTCCGTGATCCAGATACTGATGATGATACGTTCCTTGATGGTAATGAAGTCTTCCATCGTTACGATCCAAACGGCTTATCACCAAGCACGCTCCTTGATACTGGCGCAGTTCGTGTATACAGCTCGCTTGAGCCTGTCATGAACCTACATTACCCAACCTCCTGGACCCCGGCGGTCGGAGACGGGGAAGTGACATTCCGCTCACCAAGCACCGCCTCGGTATCGGTCGCCTGGCTCACAGCGGCTGAGTTTGCACAGTTCATTGAAGTATCAGATATCGATCTTGATGAATACACAGCAGGCACCACAAAGTCAGGCTTTGCTACCTCGGTGAGCGCAAACTCGCGTATTGTTTTCCTTGAAGCGGGCGACGTCACCTATGTGTTTACGTACAGTCTGAGTGAGGCGCAAAGCATCGAGTTCCTTCAGACGTTCCAAATGATGGTCAATAGCTTTGCCCTGACCCCATGATCACGTTTGATGTTGACCAATCACTAGTTCCGCGTGAGCACCGCTTGAAAAAGACGGTGCTCGCTCGCATTGGTGAAGAGTTAAGCAAAAGAGTGCCGTCACACCCTTCAGGCATCATGACGCTCGCCTTTGTGACCGATGAAGAAATTCGCCGACTTAACCGCATGTATCGTGAAAAAGATAAGGTAACAGATGTGCTCTCTTTTGGAGCGGGGGAGAACGGCCAGCAGGGACTTCTCGGAGATGTTATTATTGCTTTTGGACAAGCAAAGCGCCAGGCGCAAGCCGCTGATGGCGATCTCGCCCTTGAAATCGTGGATCTCGTCGTACACGGCGGACTCCATGTTCTTGGGTATGACCACGAAAAACCCGAGGACGCTCAAGAGATGTTTCCTTTACAAGATGCGATAGTTGCCGCTGTTTTATGAAGTCCATTAAGCAATTTCTTCGCAGTACTCGTCATGCGCTCCACGGAATCGCTACGCTTGCTAAAGCTGAGCGAAATTTTCGATTGCAGCTATTTATTGGCACAATCGTGCTTGTAGTGCAGGCTGTGCTGCCACTAGAGATTTGGGAGCGAATTATTGTTATACTTTTAATCGCAGGGGTACTAGTGCTCGAGCTTGGTAATAGCGTCATTGAACGTTTCGCGGATGCTGTGCACCCGCGCATTCACCCCATTGTTCGTGAGGTAAAAGATATGATGGCAGGGGCGGTTTTAATAGCCGCAGTGACCGCTGCTGTCGTTGGTTTTCTGATTTTTTGGCCCCATGTGTACAACTTGGCTTGTGCTATACTTGCCCTCTGTACCGCGGTAGATGTATGACGATAATAGAAGTTGATGTTTATTCGTCTGAAATGCAGGCCTAACGCCGCGTTGCTATGGCTGACGAGATCATTACTGGTTTAGATATAGGTTCTTCCATGATTCGGGTAGCGGTCTGCAAGATCGTCCCAGTGGAAGATGGAAAGATACAGCTCCATGTCATTGGTGCTGTTTCTTCGCCGTCCCACGGTATGCATAAAGGCGCAGTATCTTCCATGGAAGATGCTGTTTCTGGTATTTCAAAAGCCATAGAGCGCGCCGAGCGCATGACAGGCGTTGCTATGAATACCGCTTGGGTAGCGCTTGGCGGGCAGAGTATTGCTGTTCAGGAGAGTCGTGGCGCTATTGCAGTTGCGCGCCCAGAAGGGGAAATTACTGAGGATGATGTTGAGCGTGCTGTTGAGGCAGCGAAAACCGTTGCCATTCCCTCAAACTATGAAATCTTGCATACCCTGCCAAAAAGTTTTGCTGTAGATGGTCAGCGTGGCGTAAAGGATCCGGTTGGTATGAGCGGTGTGCGTCTTGAGGTAGATGCCGTCATTATTGAAGCACTATCATCGCACGTCAAAAATCTTACAAAGAGCGTCTATCGCACGGGCCTTGATATTGATGACGTTGTATACGGGTCATTGGCAACAGCTGAGGCTGTGCTCACCCAACGCCAGCGAGAATTAGGTTCCTGTGTAGTAAATATGGGTGCCGCCACCACGTCCGTTGCAGTTTTTGAAGAAGGTGATCTTCTCCATACCGCAGTTTTGCCATTTGGTGGCGATCACATCACGAATGATTTAGCCATCGGTCTTCGCACCTCAATTGAGATCGCTGAGCAAGTAAAATTAGCATACGGCCACGCAGTACCTGACGCGATCGATCGCAAACAGCAGTTTGCTCTCGCTGATTTCGGTGCCGCTACCGACGAAATCGTGAAACGCCGCTTTGTGGCAGAGGTTATTGAAGCGCGTCTTGAAGAGATCTTTGAGGCGGTGGACGCGGAACTGCGTAAAGTGGATCGTTCGGGCATGCTGCCGGTTGGTGTGGTGTTTACCGGTGGCGCCATGAAGCTTGAGGGCGCTCTAGAGGTCGCTAAGCGGGTTTTACGCCTGCCGTGCGCCATGGGAGTCCCATTGGGCATTACAAGCGTCATTGATGAAGCGCATGATCCAGCTTTTGCAACGGCAATTGGTCTCGCGATTCACGGGAAAGATATTCGGGAAATGTCCGGCAAGCGTCGAGGACTCGGATTTTCGCTAAAATTCCGCAGTACCACGAAAGTCGCCGATACCCTGAAGAAATGGATGCAGTCGCTTATCCCCTAAAAGCGTGTTTTTTGCATTGACGAAGCGCTTTGCGAAGGTTAGGGTTGGCCTACGGAAAGGTGTGTTGAAATAAATGGTGTAACCTTTGCGACTTTTTCTTGCTATGGCAGAAATCAAGCCCGATATTGAAACAAGTGCCAAGATCAAAGTTATTGGTGTTGGCGGCGGCGGCGGCGCTGCTGTTAACCGCATGATGAAAGAAAAAGTGCGTGGTGTTGATTTTATTGCCGTAAATACCGATGCGCAAGCGCTTTATCATAACGCTGCACCGGTCAAAATTGCGATTGGTAAAGCGGTTACCCGTGGCCTTGGTGCTGGTATGAATCCTGAGATCGGCAAACGTGCCGCTGAGGAAAACGGTAATGATTTAAGAAACGCTCTTGCCGGCGCTGACATGGTCTTTTTGACCGCTGGCTTAGGCGGCGGAACCGGCTCCGGCGCAATTCCAGAACTTGCTAAGATCGCCAAAGATATTGGCGCCCTTACGGTTGCGGTAGTAACGAAGCCGTTCGCCTTTGAAGGCGCTCAGCGTCGCCGCATTGCAGAAGATGCGCACACAGATCTTGGTCAGCATGTTGATGCCATCATCACCATTTCAAACGATCGTGTTTTACAAATTGTTGATAAGAAAGCCTCAGTTGGTGACTCATTCCGTCTGATTGACGACGTCCTTCGCCAGGGTGTTCTTGGTATCGCTGAGGTTATTACAACCCACGGTGATATTAACGTCGACTTCGCTGACGTGAAAGCTATCATGCAAAATGCCGGCAGTGCCATCATGGGTATTGGCCGTGCTTCTGGTGAAAATCGTGCTGTTGAAGCAGCTAAGATGGCAATCTCAAACGGACTACTAGAAATGTCGATGGATGGCGCTAAGGGCGTTCTCTTCACCGTTTCTGGCAACGATGTCGGCATGTATGAACTTACGGAGGCCGCCAAGATTATCACCGGTAGTGCGGATGATGATGCTAAAGTGATTTTCGGTCTTATCAAAGATGAAAGCATTGGGGATGAGATCCGCATCACTGTTGTTGCGACCGGTTTTGACTCGCGCAATCCTGCTCGTTCCATGGCGCGTCCAGATTCTGTTACAATTACACCAAAACAACCTTGGAAGTCTGAGGGTTCAGAGTTTAGCGCACCGCGCCGCCCAACTCACACGCCTCCACCATCTGCGTCCGCAGCTCCATCTGGTGAATCACCATTTGCTAAGCGCTCATTTAGTGCGCTTGATCAAGATGAGCCGATCGTTTCACCGTCCCGAGAAAGAGATCGAGAACGCGAGGAGCGTGAAGTGTCGAGCACGCCTGTTGCTCCGCCACCAAAGCCGGTTGTGCAGAACCAGAATGACAAAGATAAAGATGACGACGGTGGCGATTTTGGCATCCCAGCCTTTATCCGTCGTCGCATGATGTAGCGCTATGCGCTGCCCAGTGTGTAATTTTAAGTCCACGCGCGTTATCGATTCGCGCTTGGCTACCGACGGTATGGCCGTGCGCCGCCGCCGTGAATGTGAACGCACCCGGTGCGGTTTTCGTTTTTCAACGGTTGAGGAGATTGAGCTCATGGATGTCACTGTCGTAAAGCGCAATGGCCGCAAGGAGCCATACAAGCGTGAAAAGATTGAAAACGGACTTCGTAAGGCGTTAGAGAAACGCCCGCATACCGATGCGCAATTTGTAGCGCTCGTGCACACCATGGAGCGAGATATTCAAAAAGTAAAAGGTGGAGAAATTACAAGCGCCGATATCGGTGAAATCGTCATGCGCCGCCTGAGGGATTTTGATACGGTTGCCTACATTCGCTTTGCATCCGTGTACCGTCAATTTGAAGATGTAGCCACGTTTGAGCAAGAGTTGCGCAAGCTAGAGGCTCCAAAGGGCAAGGCTAAGGTCGAGTAACTGGTATACTGTTGCGGTATGGAGGATGCGCGCACACGAATCGTTTGTACGGTAGGGCCAGCTTCGGCCTCGCTTAGCGTTTTAACCCGCATGATGAAGGCGGGAATGGATGTCGCTCGCCTCAACTTTTCGCACGGCTCCCATGATGACCATGCCAAGCTTTTGAAAACTGTCCGTGCTGCGGCTCGCAAAGCTGATCGTACGGTCGCTATTTTGCAAGACTTACAGGGCCCAAAAATCCGTATCGGTAATTTACCCGAGGACGGCGTCATGCTACATGACGGTGAAGTAGTGCAGTTTTCCGCAGACGTTAAAGAATACGTGAAAGGCGGTCCGTTGCCAGTTTCCTACGCTAGGCTCGCGCTTGATGTAAAGCCTGGGCACCGTATTTTACTTGATGACGGCTATTTAGAAGTTGAAGCCCTAAGGGTGAAGGGAAAGATTGTATCTGCCGTGGTGAAGGTTGGGGGAGTGCTGAAGTCTCGCAAGGGCATGAACTTACCGGATTCAATCGTTACCGCGCCTCCGGTAACGCCAAAAGATAAAGAAGATCTTATTTTTGGCGTAGCTCATGGCGTTGATTGGGTCTGTTTGTCTTTTGTTACAAAGGCGGAAACACTCAAAGAGATCCGTAAGCTCGTGAATGCTGAGGCGCGCCGCTACCATGTTCGCCCGCCACTTATCATGGCCAAGGTTGAGCGCAAAGTGGCAGTAGAGCACATGGACGAGATCATTGAGGCAGCTGACGGCATCATGCTTGGTCGTGGCGATCTTGGTGTTGAAATTGCCCCTGAACTTGTACCGGTTGTGCAAAAAGATATTGCCGAACATTGTCGTCGTTTAGGTAAGCCGCTTATCGTTGCTACCCACATGCTTGAGAGCATGAAGGCCAACCCGCGCGCCACGCGCGCTGAGGTGTCTGATGTTGCTAACGCAGTTTTTGATCAAGTCGATGCCGTCATGTTGTCTGCAGAATCGGCTACCGGTCGTTATCCTTCGGTGACCGTACAGATGATGGCAAATGTCATTCGAGAGGCCGAGGCCTCACGTTTTGACGAGCTCCACGCTCACGCTGGAGAGGTCGTTAGCGGTGTTGAGTCGTTTGCGTACACCGTTGCCCTCATGGCGCACCAGGGAATCATTTGTGCTGCCGTAGTAGCATCATCCGCAATCGGGGTGGGCTCCCGCATTAATATGTTCCGCCCCAAGGTGCCTATTATTGCCGCTGTTCCAGATGCCTCGGCTGCGCGCCAGGTTCGTTTGCGCGCCGGTTGCTATCCGGTAATCATTGACGATCATGCCGCATCTTTTGTTTCGCGTTTACATACTGAGGTTCGCGCCCGCATTCCAGGATCACGTGGTAAATCGGTTGCCTACATAACGCAAGGCGCTGACAGCTCCCTTTCGCTCTCCCTTGTTCCGATTCGCTAGCCTATGCGCCCGGTATCGCTCATGGTTTTTTCGCTCTTCGCCCTTATCTCCCTTGGTATTGGCTGTGCTGCTGCTCGTGATGCTCAGGAAGTTGAGGTAAGTAATCGCGATGGTGAGGTTTCGCAAGTAGCAAGCATTGATAACGCACCTGAAGCCCCACTTGTTTCGGATATAACATTTACCGCTGCTATTGAAGAGATGGAGGTCACATCACCGGTGGATGTGCAGGTAGAAAGCCGAAAGCTCGCAGTAACTGACTTTGCCTTTACGCCAAATGTAATAACCGTTCCGGCGGATAAACTAATTGAGATCACGATCGATGTTCTTGAAGGTGAGCATACCTTTGTTGCGGAAGAGCTCGGTATCAATGAAGAGCTAACTTTAGGTGAAATACTAAGCTTCACAAGCCCAAGCACACCCGGTCGCTACACATTTTATTGTGGCATCGGTCCAAACCGTGGATTAGGCATGGAGGGCGTTATAGTCGTTGAGTAACGCTGTAAAAAAGACAAAGCCCGACGCATTGCGTCGGGCCGAGGGGCCTAGCGGCGGCCACGAGGAGGGTGGCTCTCGATGATCTCACCGAGTGCGTCGAAGTAGCAGTCATCATGAACCGGCTTGTCGTCGATCAGGTGACCGCTCTCACCGCTACCGGTAATCGGCAGGTTGCACTGCTCGCACTGCTGAGGCTCTGCGGGCGCAAGAACTCCGGCGGGCGTTGAAAGGAACGTACGGACATTCATTGATGCCTCCAGGGTGAAGGTAGGGTAGCAGTAGCAGTAGCGCCTAGCAAGGTAAAACAAAACAACGCCGTGAGGCGTTGTTTGAGTTACTAGCGAGCGAACTTCTTAAACAGCGTAACATCGATATCCATAACAAGGTCAGCCCAATCGGCGCCAAAACGTTCCTGTGCCGCTTCCTCGCTGGTAATGTACTCAAGCATCGGTCCGGCGGATCCGGTAATGACATGGAATACCTCAGGTTTGCTTTGTATCTTTACGAGCGATCCAGGCTTTGGAAGCGCAGGCGAGCCCATGGGGATAGTGGCTAGGGTAGCGTCGGTTACCGTATGAACTGCATCAAAATCAGCAAACCACGTGAAGTAAATGGCGGATGTCATGAACGGTCGGCGAGTGCCGTTCTCAAGAAGGTAGACGGCGTCAAAGTGCTCGCCCTTGATAAGAAGCATGCCTGTCACGTTCGTAATCGGTTCAATTTCACCATTCCATGGCGATGGCCCGGTGAGCTCCGTTGTTTGCTCGGCTTCCTCATCAACCACCTCTTCATCGATAATAGTCTCTTCTGGGCAGTTAGGTGCAGTGATTGAGGCAGTTGCTGAGAGCGTTACTCGAGTGCCCGAGCTGTTGCGAAGAAGAGCGTAGGCAGTTACCGACCCGTTCTGCTCTTGAAACGTCCACGGCACAGTTACTGAACCGTCCGTGAGAGAACTCCAGGTACCGCTTGAAAATAATGCATCATGAGCAAGCGTGTATTCGGTCGCTCCAGGGGCGCTAATGGTCACCATGCCACTTGGGGCAGCGCCTGTACACGAGGTAGCTAAATCAGTAATTCCCATCGTCGCGCCTGTGATTGGCGTGATGATCGTTGAGGAAGACGATCGTTCAGTTGTAAAAGTCCAAGCTGTATTACTCGTAATACCAGCAAAGCTACCTCCGGTAGTTGCATCAAAGGCAGTAGCATCAATGCGTACATATACTTCAGTGCCGCCAGGAAGTGAGACTGTTGGATTGATGGTGATAGTATCGGTGCCGTCTCCTGTTACCTGGCCGCTCGTCACGTTGATGGTGGTAAGTACGGCGTCATTACTTACGCGATAGATCGTGATATTTCCCGTTTCAACATTAACTGCTTGATCAAAAGTGATAACAAGATTTTCATTGCGATCAATATCTACGGCGCTGTCGGTTGGAGAAATAGTATCGATAACAGGCGCTTCGTATGTGGTGATGGTGAATTCGTTACCTGCCGTTTCCGGAAGATCGCCGTCAGCTCCGAACTCAACAACATAGCCTTGAAGCATGGTGCCGGAGCAGGGAAGATCATTCCAAAGGCCAGTTCCGCCAGAGAGGAATTGCCCACAATCTTCACCAGCGCCGTGTTCATTTGGTTCTCCAGAGCTCCAGTTTTCATACTCGCCAGGAACGACGGTGCCGTTACCAACCCCAACCCAGAAAAGATCGCCACTTTCAGGGCCGGTAACCCAGCGCCAGTCGCCTTCAACACTGGCATCACTTGCACCCATCCAGCCCGCGCCAGCTAGGCGATCAGCGACGAAATCATTTTCTTCTTCAGAAGTGATGGTCGTAAGGTATCCCGTTGAACCGTAACGCGAAAGAAGTTCAGCTGCTGCTTCTGCCGCAACCCAATCGATATCACCAGGAACCGAAATGTATTCGTAAAGGTGACCATTGTCTGAAAAGAAGACTTCACCAGACTCAACAAGTGAGACTTCAAGCGCATCAGCTCCGGTTGAATTGCGGGTATAGGTCAGCGTAGCAAGCGCGTCGTTTACATCCTCATAATCTCCTGAGAAGTAAATTTCAGCTCCGGTGGATGGTCCGTCAAATGTTAGGCCGGTAGTGGTACTCATAGCGAGAGTTCCGTGCGTAACAAGAAGCTTAACAGGAATTACGCCTGTACTACCGGTAATTTCAAGATCAGGGAAAGTAAAAGCCACGCCTTCGGTAGCCTCTAAGTTATCGGTACCGGTAATTTCCCACGGACTATCAGCGTGAACGGCAGGGGCATGAAAGAGTGATCCGAAAAGAACTAAAGCAATCGCTAAGGCGAATATTTTTTTCATACAATTGCAAAAAGTATAGCATGCAGCGTGAGCGATAAAGTAGTGAAATTTGAACAATATCTAGATAACAAAACAACCCCGCGAAGGGTTGCTTTGTTGCTTACTCCAGGGCAACTTTGCTCATAAAATAGTCCTCCGTGGTTCGAATACAATTTTCGATCCCAGTTTATGCTCGCTAGGTTTTAAAAAAAATGAGACCCCAGACGCTTGGCGCGGGGTCTCGGTGAGTGCAGCCTTGAAGCGGCGCTCGAGCATCTGGTAGGTCTGGCTAGGCTCGACAGCGTCTGGCACCAGGCCAGGGATCGCTGTCCGACAGGGGGTGATCGAACCACAGTCGCGCACTGGCGACGTCGCACATGTGCGCGACTGCCGCGAGCGGACCCATCCGGCGCTCACGCGGCGAATAGTCATTGATCTCACCCTCGGCGTACCGCAGGCCATTCTCCTGTTCGGGCGTGAGCACGATTCCGTACTCGCTCAGCTTCTTCATGCGGAAGGCTTGGTGGTCCTCCTTCCTTTCCATGCCAACACGATGCTGGAGCTGACCATCGTTCCCCAGCTCGTACTTCCAGGGCTTCTCGACGTCGTGGAGGTACACGACGAGCAGAAGGTCAGAGAGCGAGAAGGGGAGCGGACGCAGCGCGCTCAGAGTCTCGTACTGCACCACAGCCAGGTTCATGATCTCCTGAACGTGGTCGTGGTAGCCACCTTGCCAGGCTTGGTGGTTATTGGTCGAGCCCTGCACCGTCTGGAACAGGGCGAGGTTGTCCTTGAGAATGCTCTGACAGGCTGAGCGGTTGGGCTCATCCATCATGCCGAGCATGCTGTCGATTGAATGGTATTCCGGCACGGTACCTCCAGTAATCATGACATCACAATCCATCTTGGAAGTGATTATTAATTATAATGAGATTTTTCAAAAAAGTCAATATATCAGGGCGGCTAATTTTCATATATTGCTTGACATATTGCAAAACAAAACAACGCCCTGAAGCGTTGTTTTGTATCGATAAGGTCCTGTGGATTGCTCTCCCACTAGGATAGTACTGGTCTATGTAAGACTCTCTTTGATACGTCGTAGTAACGGCACTGAGATCGAGCCACTCTTTTTTACCGAAGATTCACGAAGCCGAGCCGTCAGCTCATTTGTATAGGCCTCATAATAAACTAGACGAAATGGTCGATAAGGCCGAGTTGAGTCAACTTCGCCCGTATTATGTTGGTGTAAACGTCTTTCCAGATCGTTCGTGGAGCCCTTGTAGAAATAGTTACCCTCCTTCATGCTTTGTAAAACATAGAAGAACCACCATTTTTTCATATAGTTCTATGATAGCAAAATAACGCCTAAGGCGTTATTTTGCTTCATCTCGGTGCGACTTTGTGACCCGTATGCTACTTGCATGGCGGGCCACGTCGGTCGCGACCGACGTGGCGGGACGGACGGGACTCGAACCCGCAACTTCTGCCGTGACAGGGCAGTGCTCTAACCAATTGAACTACCGTCCCAGATAGTTATTTCGGAGCGGCGTTATAGTATCAAGTCGTAAAAACCTTGGCAAGACAAGATATCGGCAAGAAAAACCCTCAGAAAAAGGCCGAAATTATGCTACCATGCGGCCATCTATGCACGTCATTCTTTTGCGAGGTATCTCAGGATCAGGAAAATCTACCTGGATCAAGAATAATCAGCCACAGGCCACGGTGGTTTCCGCTGATCATCTATTTATACAGCCAGACGGTTCTTATAAGTTCGATCAAACTCGCCTGGGGGAGGCGCATCAGAAGTGCTTTAAAGCATTCATTGAGGCTCTGCAAAAAGGCAGTGAGCTAATTATTGTTGATAACACCAACGTTACCGCTTGGGAGATGAGCCCTTATATTATCGGCGCGCGAGCCTTTGGTGCCACGGTAGAGATAATGACCTTTGATTGTGATCCGGAAGTGGCGATTGCTCGCAAGGATTGGGTGCCGGCTGATAAAGTTCGTCAGATCGCTAAAATACTGGCGGTAGAAGAAAAGAATCTTCCACGCTTCATGCAGGAGATTCATAAGAAGATATCGTGTTAAATAAAAAACCGCCCGTCCGTCCGTGAAGACTTTGGGGCGGTGACGGTTGGGCAAGGGACACCTCCTAAGGCCGGGCCTTGGATTGAGTTTTGTCGATGTATCGTGATCAGTTCGCGCGTGCCTCGAGAACCTGGATGAGCTCCGGGCGGGAGCTGAGGCTCGTGAGGTACAGGCGTTCGTCGGTCTGCACCACGTATCCCCAGAGCAGGGACTCGTGAACGACCGGATTCGCATGCTGGATGCTCTCCCAGCCTTCGAGGGTTTCGATGCGGCTGAGGCCTCGGAGTGGCTCGATCAGTCCACCGTAGTAGACCTGATCCAGGCACACGCTGGAGAAGAACCCCAGCATGATGCCGATGAGAAGGAAGAACGTCGCAACGTCCTTATCCTCGGTGCGGGTGCGGGTAGCGATGCGGGAGATGAGGCTGGACATGGTGTCCTCCTGCGGGGTGGGAACGGGGAAGGAGCGTAGGTACAAGAGTAATCATAGCAAATTTGAGCCATTTTGTCAATCAAAAACCCCACGTCATCTTGCGATGCGTGGGGGACGTTTTAGCCTGCTAGAGGCTGAAGATACGCTCGAACTCATCGATGCCCACCGGCTTCGAGACCGCGTGAGCGTTCAACCGCTGCAGCTCTCGATAGTCAGCATGGTGGACGTCGCCCGAGTTCGCGATGAACAAGGGCGAAGGGTTGAGGCTCTGCGTAATCCGGTAGATATCAAGGGCGGTTGCGCCCGGGAAGTTGATGTCGCACACGACCACATCGAAGTGCTCGCTGCGCAAGAGGCGCATGGCTTCCACGCCCTCCGTCGTGTGCACGACGTTCAGGCGCTTGCCTAGTCGCGCGAAGATTCGAGGGAAGAGTTGTACGTAGACGGTGCCGAGTGCGGCATCATCTTCCACGATCAGCATCTTCTGCATGCCTGAAAGCCTATCCACGAAACCTCCGGTGAGAAAGGAAAAGGGACCAGAGGTCATTGCTGACTTGGTCCCCACGTTTGCCGTCAGGTCGAGCCTGGCAGCTACTTGTTGTCGGTGTCCGCTTCGGTGCGGACCGGTTCGAAGTTGCCGCCTTCGTCGACGGTGATCGTCGGCTCGACGTCTTCGATGAACTCGGCGAACTGCGGCGGTTTCGGGCTGCACGTGGGCTGCCCGTCACCGTTCGTCTGACCCAGGCCCCAGCACCGAGCGATCGCGCCCGACGTGGAGGGGAGGGTCGTGTAGGAGCCACCACTGACGACGATCACCTCCTTGAGGTTGATCGTCACGCCGTCGCCATCGCCAGCGACGAGCACGTGCCCACCGTTGTCACCCGCCGGACCCTTGCGCAGGTCCGGGGCGCAGACCTCCCACCTCTCGTAGTGAGAGAGGTTGGGCCAGTCGAGCTGCACGCTTTCGAGGGCGCGCTTCTCGTACTCGATGATCGTGCACTTCTGAGCCACGCCCTCGACCTCGACGGTCGCGAGCACGGTGTCGCCGGAGACGGCCACGTAGTACTCGTGGCTCACGCTGCTCTCTCCGGGATCCGGCACGGTGGCCGGCACCACCGCGACCGGCTCGGAGCCGATCGTGGCGTTGTCACCACCGGTCGTGAGTGCGTACAGCCCGATCCCGCCGCCCGTGAAGGCGACGAACCCGAGCACACACACGAGGACCACGGCCATGACGGCCACAGCCCCGATCAGCGGTCGGTGGTTGCTCGACGCCCGGGCGACGGGGATGTCATCCTCGTCATCCGGCTCGTACTGCACCTCGGCCACCATGGGCGGCTTGGTGTCCCCGAACCACGCTCGATCGTCGACGTCGGTCGGCCCCGGCGTATTCACGGGGGGCGGCGGCGCTGCCGTCGGCTGAGGCGGCTTCAGGGAGAGCGGCGGGGGCGGGGCATCGGAAGGGGCGTCGTCCGCCTCCTCCTCCGCTCGCCTGGCCATCTCTTCCTTGGTGAACACGCCGGTTCCATCGCTCGGGTCCGGCGGGGGGAAGACCGGCTGCCTGCTGATCGTTCCCCCACGCGCACTCGGTCGCGGCGCAGGGCGCGGGTTCGGTCCCGCCCTGAGGGACTCGGGACCGACGCTCGTCGCCGGGAAGGCGACCCGCGTGCTGGATCCGCGCTCGGTGCTCGGCCCGGGGAGATCCCCGAGCGACTCGTCGAGCATGTCACCACCGACCGGTTCGAGATCTTGTCCCGACAGGTCGATGATGGGCTCGTGAGCCCTGCTGCTCGGAACCGTCGCGACCGGAGCGGGGCGAACGGCGGGCGTGGGACGCCCCTCGTCGCTGCTCCTGTCGGCCTCGTCACTCATGTCGTCGTCCATCGGACGACCGTCCTGTTCGTCTCCGCCCATCATGAGGGCCTCCAGTGCTGGTGGAAGGTGCATGTCACGAACAAAGATGCCCAAGGAGGGCAAGATCGTCGTCGACCGCGAACTATAGCCAAAAATAAGAAAAACGTCAAGCAAAGGCAGAAAAGAAACACCCGCCACATTCCGGTAAGGGATGGGCGGGTACGTGCTAGGTAAGTCCGAAGGCCGCGGCAAGTGCCTGGGGGCCATACGGTTTATAGAGGACCGTGACCCCGCGCTCCTTGAGCGTGGTCACGTCGGCATGATTGGGATTGCCCGTATTGGCTACGAAGAGCGCTTGGGGCGAGGCTTGTCCCACAAGGTCATGCACCTCGACCGAATTCCCGTGAGGAAACTCGATGTCAGACAAGACGTAGTCGAACTTCTTGGTCATGATCGCCTTCCTGGCCTCGTGGCCGTCGGCAGCGATCGTGATGACGGTCGTGTGACCGGCATTTGCGAACAGTCGAGCGCAGGTGCGCTGAGCCGCCCGCTGCAAGAGATCGTTATCCTCCACGATCAGGACAAAGTATTCCACACCACTCTCCTATAAAAGATGAGAGGGGACCGACGCACAGCATGGCTGATTGTCGATCCCCTCGAGGGTTGCTGCGAAGTACTGCTACTTCGCGGCGGCGTTCTGGGCGACCACGTTGGCGGGCGCGGCGGGCTTCGGCGTGCAGGCGGGCTGCCCGTCACCGTTGACCTGGCCAGCACCCCAGCAGCGCGCGAGCGCTCCGGGGGTGGAGACGAGGGCGGTATAGTCGCCGGTGGTCGTGATGACCTCCGACAACTTGATCCGCTTCCCGCCGACCGTGAGCACCATCGCGCCGTGGGCATCGGCGGCCTCCTTCTTCAGGTCGGTGCCGCAGATCTCCCACCGCTCCTTGGAGCTCTTGTTCGGCCAGGTCAGGTCGACGCCCTCGATCAGGTCCTTCTCGAAGGTCACGATGGCACACAGGTGATCCTGGCGCTTGATCGTGACCGGGGCGAGGCGGACGTCGTCGTTGACGGCGACCGTGATCGGACCGGGGGTGATGGTCACCGCGAGCGGCGTCTCGCCGGGGTCGCTGGTCTCCTCGGCCACCACCACGGTCGGCTGGTTGCCGACGGCGGGGGTGCGCGACATGTAGCCGACGCCGATCATGAGGATGACCATGAGCACGCCGAGAAAACCGGCGATCATGAGGGGGTTGTAGCCCCCTTGGTCGTTCTTGACCTCGCTCGTGTGGGTGGTGGTCTCGGTCGTGATGGACGGCTCGGACATGGTGCCTCCAGAGGCGTGGGAAGGTGCGTGTCGCGATAAGTGAAGCCGTTGTGGCCTACCGATCGCTGACCAACTATAATAGCAGAAAAACCCTGTTTCGTCAAGGTTGCTGATTGCAAGAACAAACAAAAACACCGCTAATTTTAGCGGTGTTTTTGATCTGCTTACTTAGCAGACTCAACGATCTTTTTGAAGATTGCTGGCTGATGTTCTGCAATCTGGGCCAAAACCTTACGATCCAAGCTGATCTTTGCCTTCTTAAGGTTGGCAATGAAAGCGGAGTAGGTGGTGCCAAGTTCACGCACAGCGGCGTTGATCTTAAGGGTCCAGAGGTTGCGGAAGGTGCGCTTCTTAGCACGGCGGTCGCGGAAAGCGTAAACACCGGCTTTAAGCATAGCTGGGCGAGCAAGGCGGATCTTGCTCTTTCGGCCCCAGCGGTAGCCTTTCACGCGCTTCAAGAGGTTCTTGCGGCGCTTTGTATGTTGTGTACCGCGTTTGACGCGTGGCATAGCTTAGGAGGAATACGGCAAAAGTGCCTTAACAGTCTTCACGAAACGATCAGAAACAGTGATATCAGTACGCTTGTTGCGGGTGGTATTTCCACTCTCACGAGAGTTGAAATGATCCTGACCGGCCTTGCGCTTGGTCACCTTACCAGACTTCGTGATTTTAACACGCTTGGCAAGGGCCTTATAGGTTTTCATGGCCATAATTTGCGAATAAAAAGACGGCGGTATTGTACGGGAACCCACCTGTTACGTCAAGCGGGAAACGGGGATTCTTTAGGATGCCCGGGCAATGATCATGTTAAAGCGACCATTCTGACCCTTAAACGGCGACTCAATCTTGAGTGGATAATGCGTCTGCAAACGGGTGATATAGGTATCGGTAACCTGCTTCGCAAGGTCAACGTGAGCACGCTCACGACCACGCAAGATCATTTCAATACGGATTTTATCCCCCTGTTCAAGGAATTTCTTACCTTGATCAACGCGGATATTAAGGTCGCCCTCGCCAATACGTACAGAAAGACGAATACCCTTAACCTCAACCTCCTTGCTCTGAGCGCGCTGTTTGCGTGCTTCCTTCTCCTTTTGGTACTTGAACTGACTAAAATCACCCAAGCGGCAAACTGGTGGGTTAGCCTTTGGTGAAACCTCAATAAGATCAAGGCTGCGCTCCTGAGCTATCGCTAGCGCCTTCTCAATGGTGAGAACACCAATGATGGCATCATTTTCATCGATCACGCGCACTTCAGGTGCATCGATCTTATCGTTGAAGCGATATTCTTGTGGACTGAATTTCGGTTTCTGAAACCGACGGTGACGGTGTATGCGCATGGCAGTGGGGTTAGTAAGTAAACAGGAGATTAAAGAGTAAAGATTAAAGAGGAAAGTCTGCTTCTTTAATCTTAACCCTTTAATCTTTAATCTCACTTGGTGGACTTGAGGAGAGTTGAACTCCTGTCCGGTCAGCCGCCCGATAGTGATTATTCCAAGCTCATGCACGCTTGAGAGTACGACCAGAGCGCTAAAGGCGTGCCGTAAATGCGCTCGTGAAGATCCTTTCGCCAGAGGTCACGTTGCCGGAAAAGATAACAGCAACGTCAATCCTAGATAGATATAACACCTGTGATTCTTACTCTAGGCAGCAAGAGACAGATGGTTGCAGGCTTTATTAAGCGGCAACAAACGCGAATGAAGGTGTAGCAAATGCCGAAGCAAGTGCGGCCTTAGCGCGTGAGAATACGTTGGCAGGTATTCGAATTGCATCATTGGGTTGCGGGGTAATGGTGCACCCCCGGCTTGATCATCTATCGTTTGTACTGCCGTCGATTCCCGGCAAGCCCACAAACGGTTGGTTATTCGTGCATGTTGGCGCGAATTTCGCGCTCAACGTCACGCTTTTTGAGGGCGTCGCGCTTTTCATGGGCCTTTTTGCCCCGAGCTAGCGCAAACTCCACCTTTACCAAACCGCGACGATTATACAAGGAAAGGGGCACGATGGTCAATCGCTCCGCATCTTGTTTTCCGCGAAGATAACCCAACTCCTTTTTTGAAACGAGCACCTTTCTACCAGTACGAGTGTCTGCGCCGTCCTTTGGCTGGCCGGCGGGGAGGTAGTGACCAATGTGCATGTTCTTCAAAAAGAGTTCACCATTCTCAATACGCAAAAACGCTCCCTTTAAGGAGGTATTGCCAGCACGAATAGATTTCACCTCAGCACCAGAGAGCATTAAGCCACCCTCAAAGGTTTGAAGGATTTCGTACTCATGACGTGCCGATCGATTGATGGCGTACGACATATGGATGAATGGTACAATATCTGTAGATATGGCGGAACGCAAAGAGCCGCAAACCCGAATGATCTCGATCTCAACCGGAACAATCTTCCGCACGATCGTTATTTTACTCGTCTTGGGGTTCCTTTATTTCATTAGAGATATTGTCGCGCTCGTACTAGCCGGGCTCTTTTTGGCGATCTTGATTGATCCGTTTGCTGACTTTTTAGAGCGTTACCGTATGCCACGTTCTTTGGCGGCGGTTGTGGTCTACGCTGTTGGTCTCACGCTCGTCTTTGGCGCCTTGGTTCTTGTGCTACCGCCGGTACTTGCTGAATTAAAAAACTTCTTCGCCGTTTTTGCGCCAGTACTCACGGCAGTTGGCGGTGAAGGCGTTGCACAGCAATCAGTGAATGCTACGGATGACTGGATGCTACGTTTTGATGCTGCCTGGAGTTCAGTGCAGGCCTCAGGCGTTTCGGCAGCTGTGCCACAAGTGGTGTCATCGGCGTCAGCGGCATTTTCAGGAATCACGGCCGCTATCGTGGTACTGATTTTGGCGTTTTATCTTGTTGCTGAAAAAAATGTCTTATTGCGTGTTATTGCGGGCGCTACGCCTGAGGAGTATCAGCCGTTTGTGATGCAGGTAGCAGGGAAGGTGAGGGATCGTCTTGGGTATTGGTTGCGTGGTCAGTTGCTCCTCATGGTCGTCATCTTTGTCCTCACTTATATTGCACTTCTTATTATTGGGGTGCCATATGCGCTTATCTTGGCGCTTATCGCAGGTCTTCTTGAGATCGTGCCACTTGTGGGGCCGCTTATGTCAGGCGTGCCGGCGGTGATCTTAGCGCTCACCATTTCGCCAGTGCACGCTTTAGTCACTGCGGGCGCCTATATCCTTATTCAAGTCGTTGAGGGTAATGTGCTCGTACCAAAGGTGATGCAGAAAGCTACGGGTATTAATCCGATCATTAGTTTGATCGCTGTCTTGATCGGTTGGCGTATTGGCGGTATGGTTGGTGCCATTTTATCAATCCCGCTTGCTAATGCCGCCGCCGTCTTTATTGGAGAAATTACTAAAGCACAACGAACATAATCTATCTTTTATGCAACGACATTGGCTTCCAGCGATTGTTATCGGGCTAACCGTGCTTCTAGCGGTCGTGTTTGCAGTGGTCATCAAGATGAATCCAAAGGAGGCGCCACCGGTGCCGCTACCTGTTGAAGCGCCAGTAACACAGGCTTCATATCAAGAAGCGGTAACCGCAATTCTCACGCAGTATCAGGACGATCAAAATGAGAAGGCTGCCTATGACGCGCTTGTTGTTGTGCGTGTGCCAAATGAAGATCAGCAGTTGCACCTTGATCTTGTGATCGCCTTTGGCAAATTGCTCGGCGGCGATGAAGAAGATGGTGAAGCTCGCCTTGCCGCGCTACGCGCTCAACACACCTGGCTTCCTCTGTGATCTTATTGCACCGCGCAACACCCATGTTCATCGGGCTCCTGACGTTTGCGGGGTATGTTTTGATTACGCTTGCTCCGTTTACGCTAGCGCCACTAGCACTCGCTCTATTCATTATCATTCCATTTCTATTCGCCAACCTGCTCGGGTTTGAAATGCGGCGGCCGGCGTTTTGGGTATTCCTCGGAACCCCGCTTCTTTTTCTTGTCACAAGTCTCGGCTTCTTTTTATTGGCCGAGGCTGACGCGAGTAAGTGGGCGCTAACTATTGTTGTCACAATCGGTCTGGCGCTCTACGCAGAAAATCTTTTTGCTTTTTACCACTTGCCAAGCACGTATCAGGCGTACTCACTCGAGTACCTGTCGCTCATGCTCTATATTGGCAGTTCGTTCTTCTTAGCAAGTGGCCTGTACCTTGCGCAGCTCTTCTTGGAAGTTCCGCTACCTGTTTCTGCAGTGATCATTTTCTTTGTTGTTTTCTTCTCATCACTTGCCGAGTATTGGGTAAGTAAGATCGGTTTTGAAACAGCGCTCCCGTTCGTTGTAACGGGCGCTGTGCTTCTTACGCAGTTCTACGTAGCGCTCTCGCTTTTGCCAACCGGGTACACCACAAACGCCGCCGCCTTTGCGATCGGTTTATATGTGTATTACGGCTTGTCGCGTGCTATGGTGCTTGAGAAGTTAACAGGAACAGTTCTACGTCGGTACGCAGGATTTGGCGCAATCCTACTTGTCGGCGTGCTCATTACCGCCTTGTGGTCATAATCTATGCCTGAACAAAAATCTTCCATTTTCCCATTCGGATTCCTTCTACTGGCTGTAACGCTAAGCGCGGCTACGGCAGTTATTGCCGCTGTTAGTGTTTCAAATAGCCTTGATCGTTATGCAGCGACGCTCCTTGATGATCGCCGCTTTGCAGCACTTGCGCCACAAAAAGCGAGCCCAATTCCAGGAACATATGAGGAAGCGTTGCAGCGTGTTCGAGAAAAAACCTATCCTGCTTACGCTCTGATTTTTGAAAAAGGGGCAACCACGGTTTACCCAGATCTCTTTGTGGCAGACGCTGAAGCGTTAGCTCGCGGCATGGTGATCACCTCAGATGGCTGGATCATGACGGCATCCACGGCTGCGTTTGAGGCTGATGAGATCTCCATTGCTATTGAAGGGAAGTGGTACGTGGTGGCGCAGGTTGTGCAAGATATCGATTCGCCATACGTGCTCATGAAGGTTGCTGAGGCTTCGGGGTTAGCAACGATCGGGTTTGGTGATTCAGCTCAGATGCGCGCTGGAGAGATGGCGTTTGCTCTTACAGCTGACCGCGCAATCGAGCCTTTATCAATTGTAAATATCGCGCCGGCAAACGGCGCAGCTCCGGAAGAGGCTGAGCGTGTGACAGACGTTTTTACGTCATCATTAAGTCTTGAGGCTGGCACTCCAGTTGTAAATGGTTCAGGTGACGTAATCGGTTTTGCGATCGGAGAAGATGCTATTGCGCCACTACATCAAGCAACCCTCTTTGCTCGTGACGTTGTTCGCGGTCGCGACGTAGTAGCGGCGGGGCTTGGTGTATACGTGAGTGAAGTTTCTCGTATTATAAATATCGATCCAGTTCTCGCGCAGGGACAGGTAGCGGGCGCGCTCATTGGTGCGCCTGTGCGTGGGGGAGTGGCGGTTGTTCCTGGTAGTCCCGCGGCAAACGCTGGTCTTTTAGCGAAAGATATCATTGTAGCGGTAGATGGCACGCCGCTTACGGCAGATACCTCACTTGCTGAGATGTTGCAGTTATATGATCCAGGCGAAAGCGCTCGCCTGTCATTAATGCGCTCAAACGAGCGTATCGAGGTAACAGTTACCTTTATTGATAGCGCACAGATTGAGTACTAAAAGATATACCCAATAAGTGGAAAAACCGGCTTGACGTGCCGGTTTTTGCTTTGTTAAGGTCGGCCTGACCTCGATTTCGGGGACTTCGTGGAACGGTCGTGACGTCTCCTCCTCGTCGCGATTCGCGCCCGCGAAGTCTCCAAAGCCGAGGTCATTTTTATTGAAAAATTGCTAGTTTTAGCCAAGGAATGACAGGGAAATCTTGACATTTCCCGTATTTTTTGCTACTATAGACTGTTCGAGAAAGCAGCCAAATGAACGGTATTCCCTCGGCTCAATTGCGTTCCACTCCTCCAGGGACGCAGTTGAGCCACGGGAGTGCCGTTCGGGCGCTACCACAGAACGGGCCTCGCCCGAACACCACGCGTCCTTTCCACTCACTGTCAGTTTGCCGCTTTCACTAGCGGCTGGAGGATCCGATGATCAAGCTCATCTCCCTGTTCGCCCTCGCCGCTTTCGCCCCGGTCGCCATGGCCGACGCCCCGCCCGAGTGCGTGACGCCGTGCCCCCCGGGCCCGACGGTCACGAGCGGCAGCAACTCCGCGGAGGCCGTCCAGGCCGACGTGCAGCAGCTCCGCAGCGACCTCCGGCGCCTCAAGGCGCGGGTGGTCACGCTCGAAGGCCAGCAGGCCACCGACGAGGCCACCCGCCTCGCCGAGATCGAGCGCCGCCTGTCGGTGCTCGAAGGCAAGATGGACGCCCTCGACCCCGCCGCCGTCAAGGTGGAGCTCACCTCGCTCCGCAGCGACCTCACCGCCCTCACCGGGCGCGTGGCGGCGCTCGAGGAGGACATGCGTCTCATCAAGGATCGCGTCACCGCCCTCGAGGTGGCACGGGTCGCGGAGGTCATCATGCCCCGCCTCGTCACCTTCGCGACCAGCGTCGGTGCCAGCGGTTTCGCGGCCAACGGCCACGACGTCGTCTCCGACGACATGGTGTTCCACGCCTCTCCGTCCGCGGGTGGCGCGTTCGACCTCTCGGTCGGCGTGCTCGTGCGGCCCGAGGAGATCCCGATGTACTTCGGTGCCAGCGTCGCCCCGCGCCTCTCGTTCGACGAAGGGTACGGCGGCTCGCTCATCGGACGCGTCGGCGGAACGCTGGGGCCGGCCAAGGGGATGGAGCTCGGCTTGCTCGGTGGCGTGGACTTCTTCCACGACCCGAACCTGCAGGCTCCGGACTGGATGCCCAACCCCATCCGGCAGAGCTGGCGTGGGCTGGTCGGCGCCGAGTACAACTACATCTTCTTCCGGAGTGATTCCGGACAGGAGATCGGACTCGGTGTCGAAGCCAGCGTCCTGCCCGGTCGCGAGATCGAGGGACGGTTCCTGGGTGCGGTCAAGGCTCGGTTCTAACCTCTCTGGTCAGTGACTTCGGTCGCTGATCGGACAGGTCGTGGCGCTGTGTGACATACGAAAGTATGTTGCATGGCGCCTATTCGTTTACCAAAAAATTGACGAAAATAGAAAAATAGGCTACGGTACGGCGTCACTTTTCAAAGCTACCAAGAGTTGCACTTGCGGCATTTCTTGGGAGACTTGAAGAGGAATTGGCCTCTCAAGCTCACACATTCTGGAGGGAACATGTTCGGGTCGTGGTTTGCGGTTCTCGTCGGGCTCTTGGAGGCTCCGGCCTTCGCAGCAGACGGTTCGCTCGTCAGTGCTCCACCGTCGGTGGATCGCATGAGGAGCGACTTGGAGACCCACGCGGGTCTCATCGAGGCGCTCAACAAGCGCGTCGAGACGCTCGCGCTGCAGGTTCCGAACCTGCAGCAGGGGCCGCGCACGGTTCCGTCCGCGACGCGCATCGCCGAGCTCACCGAGTTCAGGAGTCGCCTGAAGTACCTCGAGGAGAACGGCGCGAGCGACGAAGAGCTCGCCGCGCTCGCAACGCGCGTCGACGCCTTCACGGCCAACATCGGTGCACTGGAGGGACGCATCGGTGTGGTGGAGCGCGGCCTCAGCACGAACGCCACGATCGACGCCGAGCAGAGCATCGCGATCGCGAAGCTCCAGGTAGAGGTCGAAAACCTTCATCGGGCCGACGTCTACCTCACGGCGGAAATCGTGGATGTCGACGTCAGGCAACGCTCATCGGGAGCTGGCGACATGGACCGGCTGCCGGTCAGCATGGAGCTCCTGTTCATCTCTGGCCAGGAGATGGGTGGCGGCAAGTACTACGAGTACCTCAGCGAGGACGTGGTCTGGCAGCGTTACCCGAACACGGCAACGCTCCTTGGTGGAGGTTTCGGCCTTCACTTCACCCCCAAGAAGCAGAAGCGGGAGCAGCTCTTCGGCTTCGGCATCGAGGCTCGAGGCATGTATGCCCCCGCGGGCGGCGCCTCGTTCGAGGCCCTGCTCTTGCCGACCGCCTTCGTCGATCCGCGCCGCCGCGCGAGTGTCGGCATGCTGCTCGGCTACCAGCTCCGAGCGATCGATCGCGCACAGAATGCCCCGAGCTTCGCGCGTGAGCGTCAGATCGAAGCGTACACCGACCACGGTCTCGTCGTCGGCGCCGCGATCGGGATCACGGTGATCGGATACGGGACCTCCTCGGGGCAAACCCCGGGCGAGCTCGTGCTCCGGCCCGAGATCAAGGTCGGCATCGCGAAGACTGCCAGCTACGGGTCCGTCGGCATGGCGGTCTTGTGGAGGATCGGGATTCCGAAGGACGAGTAGGAATCACTGATCACAAGGCGTACCGCCCCATCGTTGCATACGTGCAATGGTGGGGCCGTTTTTTTACTCATGATCAAAATGCCACCCGCTTGTACGTGCATGAAACGTAGTGCCAAGGGTGGAGGCACGCCGACAAACGCCAAATCCATAGCGCTCCGCTAGGCTATCAAGAGCCTGAGTGGCGCGCTCTTTCTTTTTATAAGCCGGAAGAAATGAACTGTTACTTTTTAAGCTCCATAGACCGCTAACCGAGATGCCAATAAGGCGAACCCCTTCATACAAAGGTAATTTTTCTTTAAGAATATCCCAAGCGTTTTCAAGAAGTTCGGCGCCATCAAAAAAGGGTTCTTTAAGATGTTTGCTTCCACCGTACCCGTGCATATCAGCGCCCCGGGCATAGACCTGCAGATGCGTCGCTGCTTGCTGAGATTTGCGCATACGCCAACAGACGCGATCACAAAGAGCAAGTAGGTTCTGCCGGATCTCAGAAGGCTCATGAAGATTGTGAGGGAAGGTATAGGAATGTCCGTAGGAGATTTGCTGATCTTGTGAAGTGTCGGTTACCACGTCATCACCAAGGCCACGCGCCGCTTGAAAAAGAAAGTGACCATAGCTTTTAAACTCCGCCAGTAAAACAGTCAGAGGAATGTTGCGAAGTGTAGCAACGGAGGTGGCGCCAAGGTGCTCAAGATGGCGTTCGGTTCTAAAACCAATGCCAGCAAAGGCAGCAAGCGGTTGCCCAAGAACAAAATCAGATACCTCATGTGGAGTAACAAGGGTGAGTCCATCTGGTTTCATAGATTCTGAGGCAAGCTTGGCAACAAGTTTGTTGGGGGCAATGCCAATAGAAACGGTGCAGGCAACGCCGCAGGCTTTTCTGACATCGTTCTTAATGCGCTGAGCAAGAATGGTGGCGCCAAAATAATCGCCGCCAGAAGCAAGCGTAATGTCAGCAAAGGCTTCGTCGGTGCTGAATTGCTCAACGGCATCCGCGTGTTGGCGCAGAACCGTTAAAAAGCGTTTAGTAATTTCACTATACTTTAAAGGGTCTCCTGGAATGATGATCAGTTCCGGGCAAATCTTCTTTGCCTCAAAAGTATTCATGGCAGTTTTCACGCCACGACGCTTTGCTTCTTTGGAGGCCGTTGTAACTACAGATCGTCGGTGCTGAAGGCTATGAAGGGATTGGCGATTGTTTGGAAGATCGCTTACTCCGCCAGCATCAAGAGGATCGCGGCCTTTGCCGGCAACGGCAATGGGCTGGCCTCGTAGCCGAGGGTTAGCCTGTTGTTCAACAGAAGCAAAGTAAGAATTGAAATCCATGTGCAGAATGATTCTGCCCATAGGTGATTGTTAGGCGCTGGCAAACTCAACGAGTCGCCATTCCAGAGTCTCCGTATCAAGTCGTAGTTTCATAAAGTCGTTATGATGCGAAACAGAGAAGTAAAAAACCCGCTTGTAACCCTCACGTGCACCATGCACGAGATTAACCGAAGTGATGTCATACACCCTTGATCCCCAGCGCACATGGCGCGGACGAATCTTGGCCCCCGCAAAATCAACAGCAACGTCAACAGGATCGTTCAGATAGTCGTGCATAGGGGCGGTTGAGGCGTGAGAAGAGCGGTGCGTGCGCCTTATATGTTTGGCGCGCTTTGCAAGGAACGCGCGTAAGGCGCGGGAGCACGAGGCGGATGGCGCGACGAATTTTGCGGAGCGTGAGCGGGTTTTTTCCATACAATGTTTTCGTTTTAGTCAATTCAATGGTTGCAATTGGTTTCAGGAAAACAACCGTGCTTGATGCAAGGGAAGACATAGAATTGTGGTAAGGGGATTAAATTCTTGAGAACTTGCGAAGCACGGCGCGGACAATACCTTGAATGTTGATGTCACCTTTGATGATGATTGGCTGCATGGTGCTATTGGCTGGCTGTAAACGGATATGATCTTTTTCCCGGTAGAAGCGTTTTAAGGTAGCGTAAGCGTTATTGAGAAGCGCGACGACGATATCCCCATTTTTCGGACTAGGATTTCTCTCTACAATGACGTAGTCACCGTCAAAGATGCCGTCTTCAATCATGGATCTACCTTTGACCTTGAGAACATACGAATTAAGAGGATCAACCACGAAGTCTGATGGCACTGCAAAGGCTTCGGCATCCTCAATGGCTTCGATTGGTTCTCCGGCGGTGATAAGTCCGGCAAGTGGCAGCATGACGCTCATGGGTGTTAAGGGCTCAGCCTCGACAAGTTCAATGGATCTTGCGACGCCATGTTCTCCGGTATTGATGATTCCTTTCTCACACAGCGCTTTGATATGCTGGTGAACCGTGGCTGGAGAGGAGAGGCCCAGCCTTTCAGCGATCTCTCGATACGAGGGCGTGTAGCCATTCTCTCTCACGAGTTCTTCTATGCAGGCGAGAACTTCACGTTGCTTTTTGGTGAGTGGTGGAAGCATAGGGGAGGTTATGCCGTTACTATATACGAACAAAAACCGAACGCAAGAATATCCTGGGGATAAGCTGGTCTGCTAGTTCCTACTGCCTACTTCCTACTCTCTAATCAATCCGCTACACTCCGCACAAGCTATGTGGAAAGTTGTTGAAGCCCCGCTCTCCGGGCACCCGGATAAAGTCTGTGATTTGATCGTCGAATCCGTTGTCGACGAGTATTTGAGGCGTGATCCGATGTCGAAAATGGACATTCAAGCCCTGGGTGCAAACGGTATGGTGGTTGTTGGTGGGGCGGTGGAATCGAAAGCCGATTTTGACGTGACTGAAATTGCGCGTCGAGCCTATGCCTCAGTTGGTTATTCGGACGAGGTTGAGTTTTTTGTAAATGTTGAAAAGCCGCGTGAGGAGCCGAGTCGAGATGTGAAATCAAGAGGTGCGCAGGGTACTGCGATTGTGTACGGCTACGCCACGCGCGAAACCCGAGAGATGCTGCCGCGTTCTGTTGTCTATGCACAGGCACTGGCGCGTCGCATTGATGAACTACGTCAAGGTGATGAGCGATTCTCATGGTTGCGCCCAGACGGAAAAGTGCAGTTGGCCATGGAAGGTGATCGTATTGTGCATGCCGCAATAATTGCAGCGCACACACAAGAAGTAGATGCCGCTCAAGTACAAGCGCTTCTTTTTGATCATGCGGTCACGCCAGTCCTTGGACCGTGTGAGGGTGTAAAGGTATTTGTGAATCCGGTTGGCGGCTTTACGACCGGTGGTTTTTGTATGAATGCTGGGGTTAGTGGTCGTAAGGTGCTTGCCGATATGTACGGTGGACTATTGCCGCATGGCGGCATGGCACTTGCGGGCAAGGATCCAGTAAAGCCAACGAGAGCCGGTACGTACATGGCTCGTTTTGCCGCACGCGCTGCGGTGCAAGAGGGGTTAGCAAATAATGTTTTGATCAATGCGGTGTACACCGTTGGCTTGGCAGAGCCGGTGTATTTAGTTGCTCGCGGTGGTGATGGCACAGATGTAACCGCCTGGGTTCAGGAGCATTTTGATTTTCGACCCGAAGCAATCGTGGAGCGTTTGAACTTACGTCGACCAATGTACGCCAGGGCTTCTGAGTACGGAATGTTCGGCAAAGAGGGCGTGCCTTGGGAGGAGTAAGGTGCTTGACGAAGCATGCGTCGAGTGATACTCTTATTTTCGCTTTACTCAGATTTTTTTCTGGTTTGGAGTGACTGACAGCGTTCGGTATTGCGGCTTTGGGGGAGCTGCAGTCCTAGCGCGGGACCATGACACCGAGCGAACACACGGCATTGGGCATGTGTGTTGGTAGCGATTGCGTAAAGACTGCGGGTTTGGGCGGACCTTGCAGTTACACGGTTTACGAGTCAGTACATTCTGTCAGTCACTCCTCGCACTTCGTTGTTCGTTTCTCGTGCTCCACGTACGCCTCTGCGTCACGTGGAGTTTTCTTTATGCTATACTTATTTCATCAGGAAATTAATTGATTCATGTAACAAGATCTTTGGAGGTATGCCTGCCAAGCCAGCCGTAAAAAAAGCGACAACAATTCGTAAGACAGCATCTGCACGTCCACCAATGCATTCTCATGGCGGTGGCGCTTGCACGTCATGTAATGCTTTGCCAACAGGCAGCATGGAACTACTTGGCCTGATGCTCGTTCTCGTTTTCTCACTGACCGCGGTACTACTTACCTCGGTATACGCATTGAATTTAGAAGCTGCTAAGGTTGCACAGCTAGAAACAGCTCTTGCTCACGCCGAGTAAGTAAAGAAATCGCCCTAAGTTTATCAAGGGGCGATTTTGTATTCTAGGCAAAATTAAGAAATAGAGTAGAATAGTTGGGAAGAATCTTTGCTTGAACATATGTCTGTCTTGCGTTTCTCCTTTATTGCTGCTATGAGTTTGCTGCTTCTCGGAGCTGGCTGCTCAGTTTCATCAGATGGCTCATCAATGGGTCTTGATACTGGGTTAGGTGGTCTAGTCTCGGGGCAGGGTGATACAAATAACTCCAATGAAAATAGTATGGACGAACAAAAAACATGGTCATTTCCAGGTACACTCAGCGAAGAAAAGATTGAAGGGAAAAAGGTTCGCATCGCAACCGAGCAGGGAGATATCGTGATCGAGCTTTTTAATAAGACGGCGCCACTGACGGTTTCTAACTTTGTTTACCTTGCTGAGGGTGGTTTTTACGACGGCATTGCGTTCCATCGCCGCGAGGAAGGATTTGTTTTGCAAGGTGGAGATCCACAAACAAAGACTTTGCCAATCACTGATCGTATGATCGGTACCGGTGGCCCAGGTTACCGTTTCGCAGATGAGCTTGATGACGAGTACGATTACGATCGTGGCATTGTTGCTATGGCAAACTCCGGAGCAAATACAAACGGTAGTCAGTTCTTCATCATGCTCTCTGATTATCCTCTACCAAAAAGCTACAGTATCTTTGGTCGTGTAGTTGAAGGTATGGAGATCGTTGATGCACTTCAGCGCGGAGCAGTGATGCAGAAGGTAACTGTTGAATAAGGGGACTACAAAAAGAGCCGAGGCTCTTTTTGTGTTCTATGGAAAGCTCGCGTATTGTGCTTTTGTTACACTATCCCTATGCCAACTCTCGCCCCCATCACTAAGCAAGCATTCTATCAGTACCTGAAGTGCCCATCTTGGATTGCGCATGCCGCTAAGGTCAATCATCGTGAGGATGATTTACGTTTTCGTTTACAGCAAGATGGGCTTCTACAGGAGGTGGAAAGAGAGATCCTTAAAAAGCGTGGTCAGATTGTTGAGGTAGAAAATAGCGACCCTGAAGAGATGGTCGGTAAGACGCTAGAGCTGATGCGAGAGGGTGTGAAAACAATTTACGCCGGTGCACTTGTGCATGGTCGTTATATTGCTCGGCCCGATATGCTAGAGCGCGTTGAAGGCAAGTCAAAGTTTGGCGAGTACTACTATGTAACCTGTGACATTAAGCGCAGTCGTCACCTCAAAGAGGAATACATGTTTCAAGGGGCTTTTTATGCGGATGTTTTAGAGAAAATCCAAGGAGTTCGCCCGGTGCGTAGCTATATCATGAACCCAAAAGGTGAGATTCAGGCCTATGACATCGCGGATGTTGAGGTGAAATATCGACTAACGCTTGATAGCATTGAGCGTATTCTTGATGGCGAGGAGGAGCCGCATTTTCTCACCTCTGATTGCAAGCAGTCTCCATGGTTTGCAAAATGCGTGGCTCACGCTGAAGGCTGCGACGATCTGTCGCGTCTCAATCGTTTATGGCGATCAGAAGCCGATGCGCTACGTGAGAGCGGTATCCGCACTGTAGAAGAATTGGCTAAGGCGGGCGAGGCAGAGATTAACGCGCGCATCAGCGGCATTACTGCTGAACGTTTGCATTACGTACATCTGCAGGCTCGAGCCCTTGTTGAAAAACGAGCATTCAGACTATCCGAGCCACAACTGTCTGATGACCGAGTGGCGCTTGTTATTGATATCGAAAGCGATCCTCTACGAGACCTGCATTATCTCTTTGGTGTCTTAGAAGTAAATGGCGATCAAGCAGTTTTTCGTAAGTTCCTTGCTCGCACTCCACAAGAAGAGAAAGCTGCTTGGGAAGAATTTTGTGCCTACATACGCGGGTTCATCGGTACGCCAATGTATCACTACGGCTGGTATGAACAGGATGTTTTTCGTGTGATGGCAGAGCGACATGGCGCGCCAGAGGTAGTGCGTTCCATGCTCGTTGAGCAGGGGATTGATCTTTTAACGATAATTCGCGATAGTGTGATCTTGCCGCTATCGTTCTACTCATTAAAAGATATCGCCAAGTACGCAGGTTTTTCATGGAGACATGATGACGCCTCGGGATTGAATTCGGTCTTGTGGTATGAAGAGTTTCTCAAAACCGGTGATGAAGCTGTCTTACAAGACATCGTTCATTACAATGAGGATGACGTGCTCGCTACATGGCATGTACGAAAGTGGCTAACAAGCATAAGATAAGTGTATGCCTTCCACGCAAAAGTCAGTAAGTAAATCACGTATTCCAGCCTGGCCGCTGGCTCTTTTTGGTGTTGTTGTAGCATTTGCCATCGGATTGCGCGTCTACGAGGTTTTTAATCCGACTGATCCTCGCGTACAGGTGCCGTCTGCTACCTACATGGAGGTCATGCAGCAGCTTGAAGAAGAGCGTCTCGCGCAGGAAGCTGCGAACGCCGCAGCTGCCGCGCAAGCTGACAACGCTCCCGTTGAGGTTCCTGATGAACCGGTCGTTGATGAGCCGATTGAGGCAGAGCCTGTCATACCAAAGGAGCTACCAACCGAGTTTAATCTTGCAGTTCCGTTTACATCGCAAGCGCCAAACGGTGTTTGGGATGTGATCCATGAAGATACCTGTGAAGAGGCGTCATGGCTTATGGTGCGCGAATATTACGCAGGTAATACTGTGGCAACCCTTGATCCAGCCAAGGCTGATCCGGAGTTGATCGCCATGGTAGATAGCCAAACAGCACAGGGCCTCGAGATGAGTGTCACCGCTAGTGAACTTGTCACCTGGATGGAGGGATATGACGACGTAGATGCGCGTATTATTGAAAATCCAACCATCGAGCAGATGAAGCGTTTACTAGTTGAGGAAGGAAAGCCGATTATTGTACCGATGGCTGGTCGTGAATTAGGAAATCCTTACTTTTCGGGGGAGGGTCCCGTGTACCACATGCTTGTTATCCGCGGCTACACGGCTAACGGTTTTATTACCAATGAGCCAGGAACACGCATGGGCGAGAACTACTTCTACAGCTACGACGTCGTTATGAATGCGATGGGCGACTGGGAGGGCAAGGATCCTGCAAATGGCGCAAAACGCATTATCGTGGTAGAGCCATAGGGTATGGAACTGCCACAAAGCATTCGCGTTTCAGAATATCTGGGCCTTGTTAATTTTGCTTTGCGCGAGGTTATTCATGAGGGCATATACATTGAAGGAGAGGTTGCGCAATATAAAGTATCTCAAGGAAAGTGGGTGTATTTTGATTTGAAAGATGAAGAGTCGGGGGAATTGTTGCCGTGTTTTAGCACCATGTTTACGCCCGGAATGAATGTTATTGCAGACGGCATGCGTATTCGTGTTCGCGGTTACGCCAAAATCTACGAAAAGAACGGACGATTTTCCCTCACGGTGCAAGAAGCAATTCCTTCCGGAGAGGGTGCATTACGTAAGGCGTTTGAACAGCTACGCGATCGGCTAGAAAGAGAAGGGCTATTCAGCGCGGATCGCAAGCGCGCCATTCCACGTTTTCCTGAAAGAATTGGACTTATCACTTCAAAAGATGCTGCTGCTTACGGAGATTTTCTGCGCGTACTCAACAATCGCTGGGGAGGTGTAAAAATCATACACGCGCATGCTCAAGTGCAAGGAGCGCAAGCAGTGCAAACTATCTGCGCCGCTCTTGAAGCGTTTCAGCGCATGCCAAGCGCGCAAGCGCCAGAGGTGCTTGTTGTGACGCGTGGTGGCGGCAGTATGGAAGAGTTGCAGGCTTTTAATGACGAGCGGGTAGTACGTGCTATCTATGCGTCGCGCATCCCGGTTGTGGTCGGTGTCGGGCACGAGCGCGATGAAACGCTCGCTGACTACGTTGCTGACGTTCGCGCTTCAACGCCGTCAAATGCTGCCGAACGTGTTGTGCCAAAGCGTGAAGAGGTTGCTCGAGACCTATCGCAAACTATAGCGTTCATGGAGAGCTACCTAAGTCACGGCGTAGAGATCGCTTTGCAAAAGGTTACGCAGCACACAAGGCAGTCCGAGCTTTCGGTGGAGCGTATGCTCGCACGTGCGCAAACAGCACTTGAACGATTCATGTACGGAGCGGATAAGTATCGATCACGCGTGGCCTTAATGCGTGAATCACTAGCTCGTTACATGATCGAGCTGGAACACGCCTTGCATACACATTTACAAAAAACGCGCAGTATAATCGGTGAGTATGAAGCGTATCTGCGAGGATTAGATCCAAAGCGTGTACTGGCACGCGGTTACGCAATTGTACGCAGTAAAGAGAGGGTGGTTAGAAATGCGAAAGAGATGCGCGAGGGAGATGTGGTAACGATTGAAGTCGCTCACGGTGAAATTGGTGCTCAAATTATAAAAAAGTATCAGCAATCAACGCTGTTATAATCACTATGGCAAAAAAACAGACCTTTCAGGAGGCTATGACTGAACTTGAAGAGATCTCCTCCTGGTTTTCCCAGGAAGAAACTGATCTTGATGAAGGTATTAAAAAGTTTGCTCGTGGCCTAGAGCTTGCTGCCATGTGTCGATCAAAGTTAAGTGAAGTAGAAAACACCGTCACAAAACTCAAAGAACAATTCGCAACCGAATCTGATGAGTCAGGAGAATAAGAGGCGCATGCTCACATTCCTGGCCACTACTTCCTACTAACTACTTCCTACCCCTTCACCCTATGAAACTCCTTCTTCGTTGGCTTATCAATGCGTTGGCACTTCTTGCTGCCACACAGTTTATTTCAGGATTTGAAGTGAGCACATTCTACGCGGCACTCATCGCGGCTCTTGTTCTTGGGCTTCTCAATGCCGTAGTACGTCCAATCCTCGTTATTCTCACGCTGCCAATTAACATTATCACGCTCGGGCTCTTTATTTTTGTGATTAACGGCGTGCTCGTGTGGTTTATGTCCACCTTTATCAAGGGCGTCACGGTTGACGGCTTCTTGCCTGCGCTTCTTGTGGCGATCTTCTTGTGGGCTGTGAGCGTAGTAACAAATTGGTTCCTCAAAACCGACGATGCTACCAAGCGATAACGGTTTGTAAAAAACGCAGCGCTAAACTAAGGATCGGATTAGCAAAATGGGTAACGATCGGACTCGTAGTTTGAGTTTCTTGAAAAAGAATGGATCCAGTTGTGTGACTCAAAAGTTCTCGATCACTAACGCGTCGTAGCTCCTGAAGGCTGCGACGTTTTGGTAACCACGTCTGCCAGGCCTCGGCAGTAAACCAATAGCGATAGGCCTTTAGGCGTTCAGGAAGCCAGCCTCCACGCCACGCAAAAACAAAAAGTGCTAACTCGGTGCACAAAAGAAGCGGTGCTAGGAGGAGAAGAGTTGGAAGCTTGTAGGTGATCAAAAGAAATGCAAAACGATTTCGTTCCATGAAGTAATACTTGTTCATGGAGCGTGAAAATTCGTAGTGATGATAGGCAACTGCGCTTGGCACAAGGACGCTGCGATACCCAAGCATGCGAAGGCGCACTGAGTACTCAAGGTCCTCATGGTACATAAAAAAAGCATGCTCAAGCCCGCCATGCTTCTTAACAAGCTCAAGACGCATAAGAACTGCTGCGCCACTAGCAAAGCCGATGTCAGTAATAGTTGACGGCGCTTGCGTGACAGGGGAGAGATAGTAATTGCAGTAACCAAAGCCAAGAAAATGAACAGCATTACCGGCGCTATTTATTTTTGTTCGTTCCGGATCAAGAACGATAAGCGGTTGCGCTACACCAATTGATGGATCGGTTTCAAGGGCCTCCACGAGTCGGGTAATGGATTGAGGGTGAAGAGAGGCGTCGTTATTAAGAAGAAGCGCATACGTACAGTTGCGCTCTATAGCGTCATCAAGACCGGCCTGATTACCACGGGCAAACCCAAGATTTTCCGCCTGCTCAAGGATGGTGACCTGGGGGAGAGTTAGGCCACTTTGCGGCAAGAGGTGTTCACGGATAGTTGGAGCGTACGACCCTTGCGTAGCATGTGGATTAACAACTACGATAAATTCTAAAAGCTCTTTCGGATAGTGAAGAGCGGCAATGCTGTCAGCGGCTGCGGTAAGAAAAGAAAGGTCGTGGTAGTACGCAAGATAAACGATGGCAACTTTAGGCTTTGTCATACGATCGGTGATTGCCAAGCCACTTCCACAAATACTGAAGCCAGCTGCGAATATGTAAGCGGGCAAGCTTATTTTTTAATAGACCACGTAGCGCTCCCGAGACTTTTGAAGATCCGCGTTCATGCTTGTGGTGAATGACGATGTCATGCACGTAATGTACCTCGCGGCCAGAATGCCAGACGCTATGACAAAGGTCGCAATCTTCAATGTAAAGAAAATAGCGTTCATCAAAAAAACCAAGCTGAGCTACCGCTTCATGACGAATGAAAAGCGCAGCGCCGAGGATCCAGTCAACTGGGCGAGTATAGGTGCGATCAAAGTCTTTCATGAGAAGCGCGTCAGCAGCGCGCTTAAGTGCCGGAATACGCGCATGAGCCTTAAGATGACGAATCGGCTTAATGAGCATGGACTGTAGGTTGAATCGAAACGATGACTGCTGTGTTGAGCCATCTGGATTGAGAAGTCTTGGACCAATAACACCAGCTTCCGGGTGCTCCTCCATGTAGCGTACGAGATTATTAATAACGTTTGCGCCATCTGGAATAAGTGTGTCGGGATTGATCGCGAGGTAATAGTTAGCAGGATAGGCGCGAAAAGCCGCATTATTACCAGCGCCAAAACCAACGTTCCCACCCGCGTCAAGATAACGCACGCTTGGAAAGAGTTCAGCGACCGCTTCCCGAACCCCATCACGGTTTTCTGAATTATCAACAACTACCACGGTAACCTCGTGCGAAGCTAGAGGGATATCCTTAAAAAGCGTCGTAAGCGACGCAAGGATATCCTGACGCATATTGTAGTTAACATAAACTACGGTTACTGCGGCCATACGGGCTAACCTTAGCGCATTTTATCCTGTTCGCCAAGCACAGGCCTAGCGCACCAGGTTCAAGCGGAAAACCTGATTGTTTTCAGGTGTTTCCGTGAGGTAATGAAGCGCGCGGCCGTTATCCTCAACGCCCACGGTAACAATGCCCAAATCCTCAGTAAGGGTAGTGAAGAGTCGAGAGGTATAGCTATTGCGATCAACCGCCTGAATACTGGTGCTCGTTGTTAAAAAGAATGCATCACCGGTTGGATGCCAATCAATATCAAGTACCGGCATGCTTTGCCGAGTAATAAATGTTTTTTCCTGAGATTCGGCTAAATACAAAGAAACTTCACTGCCATCTGTCCAAAGAAGTGCATGTTCTTCAGGAAGCCAGTCGTAAGCCGCCAGACGCGTTGAAAGATCAACAACGGCATCCTGCTCGAGGCTAACGATAAATGGAACGTCTCGAGAGTTCGTGATAATCGCGAACCGGTCGTCTCGTTCAAGAACGGTATAGGTATCGAGTGGCAGAAGGCCGATAAGAGTTTTGGTATCAGAGCGTCGGACTTCAATGTTGGACCCGTTATCCTCCAGTGTGATTTCCGGAATGCCGCCAAGAAGCAGGGTAGTGATAATTTCTGGCGAGATAGTAATGCCAGCAACGTCAATAACCTCTTCCTGAGTGGAATCGTTAATAATGAAGCTATTTTCTTGCGCAGTAGCCAGAATGCGTAAAGATGCCTGCTCAAAAGACGTAGTAGTGAGCGATCGATCTTCAAGAGTGAGTACGTCAAACACACGAATGATCGCCTGATTTCCACGAGTAAGTCCGTACGCTACATAGCGACCAGAACGATCAAACGTTGGCGCTAGTATGCCGCTTGATTCCATAACAACAGTAGGTTCGGCATCAGCAAAAAGTAATGCAGACATGTAGCTTGTCTTGCCGGCGCTAACATCGGTCTGTTGGGTAAACGAGTGGTACCCGCGCTTGCTCATGGTGACGGTAACGGGGCCCGGTAAGAGTCGTTGCATGACAAGAGGCGTACGACTTTTCTGAGTAATGCCGTTAATAACAACGTCAGCCCCCCTAGGCGAGGTAGCAAGCGCTAGCGCTCCGGTCTGCTGAACGCGATTATTATTCAGGTTGATGCGGTAGCCGGCGGTATACAAAACAGCCAGTGGCGCAGAAACCACAAAAATTGCTGAGAAAAAGTAGAAAACAAATGATCGATACGCGGTATGCATAGCTATAGCATAGCAAACTATCACGCTTTGTCTTTGAATGCCATCGTGCTACACTGTCATCTGTATGTCATTTGAGAAAAAAGAGTCGTTATCGCCGTTATCTGGTGTATTGCGAGCCTTGTGTTTAACCGGCTTTGCTACCGCGCTTTTTTTAGCCGGTTACACGCTTGGTAAGGCTCCAGCAGCCTACAGTGAAAACGGCGTTCCCGGTGAAGGAGGCGTAGCCGGTATCGGTGATACCCCGGCTTGGCTATCCCAGGATGTTGACTTCCGTATGTTTTGGGAGGTGTGGAAATTGGTTGAGAACTCGTATGTTGACCAGCCGGTATCTGAAAAGTCACTCTACTATGGGTCGCTTATCGGCATGCTTGGTGGCTTGGGAGATCAGTACTCGCAGTTTTTTGACCCTGAAATGGCTGAAGCTTTCAATCAACAGATTGAAGGTACGTTTTACGGCATTGGTGCTGAGCTTGGCTTGAATGAGGCCGGCGCTATCGTAGTCATTGCGCCATTTAATGACGCCCCAGCTGGACGAGCAGGTATTTTGGCAGGTGATGCTATTGCTAAGATTGATGGCGTCGAGACCGTTGGTATGACAGTTAATGAAGCCGTGCAGCGCATTCGTGGAGAACTCGGAACTCCGGTAACGCTTACAATCGTCAGGTCTGGAGGTACTGCTTTTGACGTAGCTATTACTCGTGACGAAATTAAAATTGATAGCGTCAAGCACGAGATTCGTGAAGATGGTGTTGGTGTGATTGAGATCGCTATGTTCAATGACGATACCGTGTACCTATTTGAGCAGGCTGCGCAAGAAATGGTGCAAGAAGGAGTAACCGATCTTGTTATTGATCTTCGCAACAACCCGGGTGGGTACTTTGATGGAGCTATTGATCTTGCGGCGTACTGGATTGAGGATCAAACCGCTGTTATGGAAGAGATTCGTGGCGTACGTACCGAATTCAAGGCAGATGGTATACCTCGTTTGAAGGATATGAATACCGTCGTCCTTGTAAATGGCGGTTCAGCCTCTGCCGCCGAGATTTTAGCCGGCGCCTTGCAGGATTATGGCTTTGCTACCTTGATCGGTGAGAAGACATTTGGAAAAGGTTCGGTTCAGGAGTACCATGAATTACCAGATGGGAGTGCAGTGAAAATTACCGTAGCGCGCTGGTTAACGCCGCTCGGTCGTTCGATTGAAAAGAACGGTATTACCCCTGATGTTGTAGTTGAATTCACCCTAGAAGATTTCAATGCCGGGCAAGATCCCCAACTCGAAGAGGCGCTCGATATCCTCGCGTCGCAATAATGGCGGCCGCGAGCGTCACCGTATTGAGGTGTCCGCAGGCGGACTCGTGTTTCGTCGTACCCGTGAAGGACTATTTTTCGCCATGGTCATCGATTCATACGGGAAGTGGGCCTTTCCTAAGGGTCATGTCCGCGCCGGTGAAAGATACAAAGATGCCGCCACACGTGAGATTCTGGAAGAGATGGGAATTTCCGGACTGCGATTCGTAGCTCGCCTAGAAACGATCGATATCTGGTTTAGGGACAGGTTTGTCCACAAGGGGCAGCTGATCCATAAATACATCCACTACTTTTTGTTTGAGGCGCCAAAAGACGCCGCATTACGCAAACCCGAGCCTCGAGATGCTGGTGAAAACATTCAAGGCGTAGCCTGGATTCCTGCTCAGGAGCTTCTGAAAACTTCCAGCTATCGAGATATGGTCGTTATAATAAAGAAGGCACTACGTATATGCAGGTCGTCCTCCTCGAAGATGTCAAAGCCCTTGGTCGCCAAGGTGAGCTCGTAGAAGTACCCGATGGGTACGCTACGCATTTTCTGTTTCCGCAGCACATGGCTGTAGAATCAACAGGCAAACCGGCTGACGCTGACGAAAAAGAAGTAAGTACCACACAAAAGAAAGAAGAAGAGCGTGAGCGAGCACTTGCCACAGAGATCGATGGCCTAGAAGTTACTATTCCGGTTCGTGTTGAGGAGGGTGAGGTGCTAGAACCAGTGACTTCTACACAGCTGCGGGCTGCACTCAAAGACCAAGGTGTGGTAATAGAGAAGAAGCTTTTGCAGTTCAAGCCACTAACGGATCTTGGACGGCATGAGGTCTTTCTTGAATTCCCGTCAGGTTTTGAAGCAACATTGACGGTCAATGTAGAGGCTGCGTAAAACTATGGCTGAACGCCGATATCTGTTCGTGGTTGGGGGAGTGATGAGTGGTGTGGGAAAGGGTACCTGTGCGGCGTCTTTAGGCGCCGTCCTTCAGGGCCTGGGATATTCGGTGACTGCCGTAAAAATCGACCCGTATATCAACGTCGATGCCGGAACAATGAATCCAGTGGAACACGGAGAAGTGTTCGTAACTGCCGATGGTGATGAAACAGACCAAGACATCGGCAATTATGAACGCTTTTTGAATAGGGATATCTTGTCAGTCAACTACATGACGACCGGTCGGGTGTATCTCTCCGTTATTGAGAAAGAGCGTAATTTAGCATACGGCGGTCGCACAGTGCAGGTAGTGCCTGATGTTCCAGAAGAAGTGATTAGTCGAATTGAAAAAGCAGCTGAAGAAGCTGACGCTGAATTTACGCTTGTTGAGATCGGCGGAACCGTTGGTGAGTACGAGAACATCCTTTTCCTAGAAGCCGCGCGTTTGCTTCAGCATAAATACCCAGATCGTGTTCGTAATATTCTCGTAAGTTACTTACCGGTGCCTAGTGCGGTTGGTGAAATGAAAACCAAGCCAACGCAGCAGGCGGTGCGCCTGATGATGACTGCCGGACTCATGCCCCACTTTGTCATTGGCCGTGCAGATACCGCCATTGATGAGCCGCGTAAGCGTAAGCTTGCCATGTTTAGTAACGTGCAGGCAGAGAGCGTCATCGCTTCACCAAATGTATCCTCGGTTTATGAAGTGCCGCTAATTTTTGACGATCAACAGTTTGGTCAAAAAGTTTTACAGTCATTTGGTCTAGTAGCAAAAGGGGAGGGAATTGCTCCGTGGCGAAATTTTGTTGAGCAGATTAAAGGGGTTAAGACCGAAGTGAAGATTGGCGTTTTAGGAAAGTATTTCTCAACCGGCAATTTTACGTTATCCGATGCCTATATTTCAGTTATCGAGGCGTTGAAGCACGCTGCTTGGTCGGTGGGCAAGAAGCCGGCGCTTGTTTGGTTGAATAGTGAAGAGTACGAGTCGCATCCCGAAAAGCTTGAAGAGCTTCGCGGTTTGCATGGCGTCGTTGTTCCGGGTGGCTTTGGCTCGCGTGGTATTGAAGGCAAAATCGCTGCTATTCGCTTCTGTCGTGAAAACAAGATTCCATACCTTGGCCTATGTTACGGCATGCAGTGTGCTGTTATTGAGTACGCGCGTAACGTTGCCGGCCTAGCGGGCGCTCATACAACAGAGATCGATCAAAAATCTCCACACCCCGTAATTGATTTCATGTCAGGTCAGGAAGAAAACATAGAGAACAAAAAGTATGGCGGCACCATGCGTTTAGGTTCATACGCCTGCGCGCTCACGCCGGGTTCTATAGCGGCTAGCGCTTACGCTAAGGATCTCATTCACGAGCGCCACCGTCACCGCTACGAGTTCAATAATGCCTATAGGGAGCAATTGGCAAAGGCTGGTCTTGTCTTCTCGGGCGTGAACCCGGATCGCGACCTTGTTGAGATCGTTGAGCTCAAAGATCATCCATTTTTCGTGGGTGTTCAGTTTCATCCAGAATTTCTTTCTCGACCACTCCATCCACATCCACTCTTTGTCGCCTTTATTCGTGCCATGAAGATCTAGGGTATATAAAAACGAGACTCTTGTGAGTCTCGTTTTTATTGTGCCGTGTTTGTGTTAAACAACGGAAACGTAGGTGCGCAGCTTGAGCGCGCCAATGAAGTTTGGTGAGCGCTTCTTCATGAACTTCACAACGCCTACCTTGGTAGCGTAAATAGTGAAATCCTTACCAGCGAGAACACCAGTACCTGGATGAACCTTAGATCCACGCTGACGAATGATGATTTCGCCAGTCTGAACCTTTTGGCCATCAGAGCGCTTAACGCCCAGGCGCTTGGCCTGCGAGTCGCGCCCGTTTCGTGTAGATCCTTGGGCTAATTTTGTTGCCATACAGAGAATTCTAGAGCCGCCAAAAGAGGGCGACCGAACGGCGGGTAGAGTACCGTTTTCCCGAAAATTCGTCAAGGATTAGCCTTGTAGCAAGTGGGGAAAACGGGGTATACTACCCATGTCTATGCGCGAAAAGGTAGAAGCGGTACTTGAAGATGTGCGCAAAGCCTTGCGTTTACACGCTGGCGGCATTGAGCTCGTTTCCCTGGATGAGGCGGCTGGTCGGGTTGAGGTGCGCCTAACGGGCACCTGCGACGGCTGTGCGCTAGCTAAGGTAACTCTAAAGCAAGGGGTAGAGACAGCCCTAGCTCGAGCTATTCCAGAGATTCGAGAGGTGGTGGCTCAAAACGTTTAGCATGATCAAGACAACATCTTTCGCAAAAGAGCTTGTCGCAACACCTGTTCGCAGGGTGTCACTTGGTGTTTCTTTGGTTTTGCTTGTTATTTCCGGGGCGGTGCCGGCATGGCGTATCTTGCCAATAGTGCAAGGCAGGGAAGCGGTGCCGCTTCACTATAACGTGCACATCGGTGTTGATTGGATTGGGCCGTGGTGGTTTATCTTTACCCCTGTGGTGACCGGTGCGCTTTTCATGATTATTAACATCATTGCCATACGCCTTGTTTGGCGCAAGGAGCCGCAGCTTGCTAGTTTGATCGCTGTGCAGACCATGGTTGTGCAGTTACTCCTCCTCATCGCTTCAATATTCGTTGTCCTTTTGAATGTCTCATATGGTTGATCCTTTGTCCCTCATTAAAATACTCACGCTGACCACGCTTGCTTTCGTGGTGGCGGTTATTTGGACGCCGGTACTTACCCACATTTTGTATAAGTATCGCCTAGGAAAAAGCATCAGAAGCGCGGTCACCGCGCCTATGTTTGCTGAACTCCATAAAAAGAAAGCTGGAGTACCAACAATGGGGGGTGTTCTTATTTGGATTACGGTACTTGTTCTTGGCGTGGTCTTTGCGGCAATCGCAGCTCTTTTTCCGGAGTCGCCAATTGCATCATTAAATTTCCTCACGCGTTCACAGACCTGGTTGCCACTTGGCGCGCTCGTTGCTGCTGGTGTTGTTGGACTTGCAGATGACTTCATGAACGTTTTTAAGATTGGCCCGCAGGGTGGAGGTGTGCACTTCCGTATTCGCCTGCTCCTGTACGCGATTATTGCTGCAATTGGGGCGTGGTGGTTCTTTGTAAAGTTGGAGTGGAATACGCTCGCCATTCCTTTATATGGAGATGTTAGTATCGGTTGGCTATACATCCCATTTTTCATCCTTGTTATTGTGGGTACGTCGTTTTCAGTTAATCAAACCGACGGTCTTGATGGCTTGGCCGGCGGCACCCTTGCTAGTGCCTTTGCCGCCTTTGCCATCATCGCGCTCATGCAGGGTAGGTATGATCTCGCCGCTTTCTGTGGCGTGATCGTTGGCGCTCTCTTAGCATTTCTCTGGTTCAATATTTACCCAGCACGTTTCATCATGGGAGATACGGGCGCGATGAGTATGGGGGTTACTCTTGGCATTGTGGCAATGCTCACAAATTCAGCCCTCTTGCTGCCGATTATCGGTTTTGTTTTTGTTATTGAAACGGTCACCACATTTATCCAGATCTTCTCAAAGAAGGTTTTTGGAAAGAAGGTCTTTCTCATTGCGCCCATTCATCACCACTTTGAGGCAAAGGGCTGGCCTGAGCCTAAGGTGGTCATGCGTTTCTGGGTTATTTCCTGGATTGGTGCTGGACTTGGATTAATCGTAGCGCTCCTTGATTTAGCGCTTCGCGGATAGCTATGCGAGATGGAGGACGCAATTGGCCAGATCTACCATTTGCTGCGCTCGCTGGCGCGCTCGTGCTTTTTGGTCTGATCATGCTTACTTCAGCTTCATGGCCACTAGGCTTTGATCGCTTCCACGACGGCGCGTATTTCGTAAAACATCAAATCCTTTTCGGTCTTTTACCGGGACTTGTTGGCTTCACTGCCGCGTACATGATCCCGTATCAGCAGTATCGCAAGTGGGCTTTGCCACTGTTTGCCTTTTCGGTCTTGCTCTTGCTCCTTGTGTTTGTGCCGGGCGTTGGTGCTGAATTCGGTACTTCTCGTAGTTGGATTTCTATCGCTGGCATCTCTGCTCAGCCGTCAGAGATCGTAAAGCTGACCTTTCTGATTTATTTGGCGGCCTGGTCGGAAAGTCGAGCAGGAAATGCCATGCGCGATAGGGAAGCGAGCCTTATTCCTTTCGTGCTCTCGCTTGGTGCTATTGTGGCACTGCTTCTTGCGCAGCCAGATACCGGGTCAATGCTCATTATCGCCTGTATGGCGATGGCGGTATATTTTGTGGCCGGGGCACCGGTTGGTCGTTTTATTGGATTCTCGGCCATCGCGGCTCTTGGCGGATTGTTGCTCTACAAAATTTCTCCCTACCGTGCCGCGCGTTTTACAACGTTCCTGCACCCAGAATTAGACCCACAAGGTATTGGCTATCATATTAACCAGGCACTTCTTGCTATTGGTTCAGGTGGAGTATTTGGCCGAGGATATGGGCACAGCTTGCAGAAGTTCCAGTACTTACCAGAAGTTGCAGGAGATTCAATCTTTGCGGTTATCGCCGAAGAGCTTGGTTTTTTCCTGACAGCCGGATTTATAGCTCTCTATGTCGCGTTTCTTTTTGCGGGCATCAGGATTGCTGAGCGCGCCCCGGATCTATTTGGAAGATTCTTGGTAACCGGTGTTGTTGCGTGGTTTGGCGTACAGGCCTTCATGAATATCGGAGCGATGGTTGGGGTAGCGCCAATTACAGGCGTGCCGCTACCATTTGTGAGTTATGGCGGTACTGCGCTCGCGGTATCATTAACAGCGGTCGGGCTTGTATTAAACGTTTCTCGAACAAGTAAAGCAGACTAATGACGCCTTATGTTGCATCCAGTACCAAACCATCCAATTTTGTTTACCGGCGGCGGAACGCTTGGTCCAGTTACGCCGCTCTTAGCAGTTGCTGAGGCCTGGCGCCGCCGTGAAGGAGATGTAGCATTTGCCTGGATCGGAACGCATCATGGCCCAGAGCGTCTACTTGTGGAGCGTGCCAAGATTCCATTCACTGCGCTTGCTGCACCAAAACTTGATCGTACGAGACCTTGGACTTTGCCATTTGCGCCTCTGTTTTTTGGCATCAGTCTTATAAAGTCGATCATGCTTTTGCGAGCCATGCAGCCAAGAGCGGTGATCTCCGCTGGTGCCTATGTAAGCGTGCCCCTTGCCTGGGCGGCGTGGGGGATGCGTATCCCGGTCTACATTCATCAACTTGATGTTGAGCCAGGGATGGCGAATCGTTTAATGGCATGGTGTGCAAAGCGTATTACTGTCACCTGGCCACAGTCGGCGAGTGTATTTCCCGCTAAGAAAACACTGGTCGTTGGCGCAATGACGCGTGCCGTAATGCGCCTCGGAGAGGCGTCGCTTGCTAAGGATAGATACGGATTCCCACCAAGCAAGCCACTTATTCTTGTCATCGGTGGCGGTACGGGAGCCGCTAGCATGAATGAATCGATCCGTACGCTAGTGCCAGAACTCGTAAAGCACGCTAGCGTGATTCATTTAACCGGTCGCGGCAAAATGCCAGCCAACCTACCAAACCATGAGCATTACATAGCTCTTGAATTTCTCGATGAAGGATTGGCTGACGTCTACGCCGGCGCCGATATCGTGATTGCACGCGCAGGCATGGGAACGATTGCGGAACTCGCAGCGCTTGGTAAGGCAAGTATTTTGTTACCAATCCCACAGTCACACCAGGTGGCAAATGCTCATGCCGTTTCAGAAAAAGAAGCCGCTGAAGTATTGATTGCACCAACGCCTCAAGTCTTGCTTCAAGCGATTATGAAACTTTTGAAGGATCAAGATCGTCGAGCATACCTTAGTGGTAACATTCGGGGGCTTTGGCCGCTGAACGCAGATGAGCGTATTGTGCACGAGGTAGTAAATGATATCGGCGCAGTGGCGGCGGATGAGTCATCTGCTAATATTAGCTAAAAAGCCGGCATCGCTTGTCACTAGGTGAGTTCTTCGCTAAGGTAAGCCGTTCATATGACGCGCACGACCTATATAGCACTTCTGGCACCCACTCTGCTTTTCGCGGTTTTTTGCGGTGCGTTCTGGGCGTCGCAGGCGGTTCGTACTCCAGAGGTGGTATCGCTCGCCACGGAGTGTGAAGATCTTGGCGGAGAATGGCTCCGCAAGAGCGCGCGGCCAATCTGTGTTCGAGAGGGAGAGCTTCTTGTATACGATCAAGCAACTGATGAGTTTGTGCATGATGGGCAGTTGTCACGTGCCGGGAGTGCTGATGTTGCCATTCCGTTGATCGAAGCCGCTTCAGCTACTGATATTTGCACACAGAATTTTGAAGACTTTGCAGTGACTGATCTGTATGCCGGTAGAGCGCGTGTTGATTTCACAACACTTCCTGAGGCTAACATGCACCGCACGACCATAAGTGAGGATGTAAACCGAGGTGCCAACTTTGCAGGTACCTATGTGGTATCAACCTGGGGATGCGGTAGTGACTGCCGCGGGAGTGCGGTTGTTAATGCGCAAAGCGGCGCCATCCTTGCCTACGATCTTCGATCATCAGTCGGTGAAGCCTATGAGCGCGAGAGCAATCTGCTCGTACTTGATCCAGACGTAGAGGATAAGCGAACGTTCGTTATTGAGAATAACAATGCTGAAAACGAACGCCTGCTCGAGATTTGTATAAGTGAATAAAAAAACACCCTCAGCCCTGATCGATTCGGCAAAGCCGGAAAGTCTTAAGGGTCAAAGGGTGTTTTTTTGGTGCGCTGGGAGGGGATCGAACCCTCGACCACGGGCTTAAAAGGCCCTTGCTCTACCGCTGAGCTACCAGCGCGCGTTGGAACTGCCCAAGTTTGTCCATCTTCTTCGTCGCCGGCTTGCGCTCGGCCTCACCGTACTTGATAGTACGTTTCGGCCGTGCTCGCCGTCTCCTTGAATCTGAACAAACTTAGCAGCTCCAACTTTTACATGTGTCAGGCTAGTTCTACTAGTAATCTCGTTGAGGCTAGCAAAACTTAGTAGGTTTACCGCACCTGATCGCCGCATTGCTATCTCTGTGAGCTTGAACAAGCTTAGGAGATGTAACACCATGCGCATGGTCAGAATTTCCGCAGTACAATATCAGAATTTCGTGAACTTGGGAAGGGACAATGGGAAGGGTACAATACTTCTATATGGAGGAACAGAAATTATGGCACGCCATGACGGCGCCGGACGCCCTGCACGCTAGTGAGGCTTCAATACAGGGGCTTACGGATACAGAAGCAAAAAAGCGTCGAGCAGCGCACCCTGGTTCAGCTTTTCCTCGTCCAAAAGCCACTTCCGTGGGCAAGATCGCCATGCGCCAGGTCGCAAGCCCGCTGACGCTTATTTTGCTCTTTGCCATGGCGTTATCCGTGGCTTATGGTGAGGTCATTGAAGCCTGGCTCACGGGCGGAGTGATCGCGGTAAATGCCGCGCTTGGATTTTTCCAAGAGTACAAAGCCGATCGAGCGCTGGCCGCTCTGCAGAAGTTTTTGCCACTTCAAGCGCGTGTCCTTCGTGATGGTGAAATAGTAGCCATCAATGCTGACGATATTGTGGTTGGAGACATTGTTGAATTTTCGGCTGGAGATAAGGTAGTGGCTGATGCGCGCCTTGTAGCTGCTACGCAATTAGCAACGGGAGAATCAGCCCTGACTGGCGAAAGTGCTGAAGTTGTTAAAAATATTGAACTTATCGATGCGAGCGCTTCAGTAAGTGATCGTAAAAACATGATCTACGCTGGAACAACAGTTGTTTCAGGGTATGGGCGCGCGGTGGTGATCGCTGTTGGCAAGCAGACAGAGTTTGGGCGCATCTCTGCGCTCGTAACGCAAACCGCAGCTGAGCCAACCCCACTTGAGCGCGACATGAAGCGCTTTGCAAGGCAGCTGTCGGGAATCATGATCATTGTTGCTGGGGGCCTCTTTCTTTTTGGTCTGTATCGCGGTATGTCAGTTCCAGACATGGCGGCGGTGAGTGCGGCGGTAGCTGTAGCAGCGGTGCCTGAGGGCTTACTTGTGAGCATGACCGTGATTCTTGCAGTTGGAACACGTCGCATGGTGAAGCGTAACGCACTCGTACGAAAATTGGTGGCCGCTGAAACGCTTGGGGGTGTGAACGTCATGTGTATAGATAAAACAGGCACGATCACAACAGGTGATATGGAAGTTGTGGAGGTGCGAAGTGGCGTTCGTTTACTCGCAATTTCCGGCAAGATGGAAATTGAAGCTGTGCTTAAGCGCGCACTGTGGGCGCTTGGCGGTAGCGAGCAAGAAAGCGGGGGAGGAAATCAGACCGAGCGAACACTGCGCGTATTTGTGCAGAAAAATATCACAACAAAAGAGAGTGACGAGTGGTCGGTGATAGAATCACTTCCGTTTAATTCAAAAGAGAAATTTTCGGCAAAGGTGATAAGTAAGGGGGCAGACAGGGAGGTCATAATTCTCGGTGCTCCAGATGTACTCCTCGAACGATCGGGGATAAATGATGCCGAGCGAAGTATGTACGCCAAGGTGCTCGATGACATGACCGCTCGTGGCCTGCGTGTACTACTTATTGCGCGTAAGGAAGGCGGTGCAACAGATAGTGACATCCTGACAGACAGTAAGCCGATCGGCTTTATTGGCCTGCAAGATCCGATTCGCCCGCATATTGCTGACGTTGTGCGGCAAGCAAAAAGTGCCGGCGTACGCACGATAATGATAACGGGCGATCACCCGCAAACCGCATATCTGGTTGCTCATAGCGTAGGCATCGCAACCGATCGTGAACAGGTAGTCACAGGAACGCAATTGCATGCCATGGATGACGGACAGCTTGCACAGCGCATTCGTGATATTCGCGTTTTTGCTCGCGTACTTCCTGAAGATAAGGTGCGCATTGTGCGAGCGCTCCAGGCTCAAGGTGGCGTGGTGGCCATGACCGGTGACGGCGTAAACGATGGTCCGGCACTAAAAGCGGCGGATGTGGGGGTTGCTATGGGTAGTGGTACGGATGTCGCGAAAGAAACTTCGGAGCTCGTGCTTCTTGATAACAATGCTCGCTCGATTGTTGACGCAATTCGTGAAGGCCGTGTGATTTTTGAAAATCTGCGCAAAGTATTAGCGTATCTTTTAACGTTTAGCATGAGTGAGACGGCAATTTTGGCAGCGGCACTCGCAGTTGGGCTGCCTTTGCCATTTTCTCCGCTCCACATCCTGTGGATCAATGTGGTCACTGATGGCTTTCCGGGGGTAGCGCTGGCTTTCGAGCGCGGTGAACGCGGAATAATGGGCGAGGCTCCGAGAGGAAATAACGCTCCGCTCATGGACCGGCGTATGTGGACATTTGTAGTTTTGTGCGGATTGGTAGCAATGACAGGTCTCATTGGTACATACGCATATGCCATGAGCCAAGGGGCGTCGCTAGAAACTGCGCGTACACTTCTTTTCCTTTCACTTGGGATTGATTCACTCTTTGCGGTATTTATCATGCGTTCACTACGCTCCGGATTCTGGGCAACATCGCTCGCCTCAAATGGCTATCTTCTGGCGGCGGTTGCGGTCGGCTTTGGCCTTCTTCTATTGCCGGTGAGTGTGCCGCTAATGCGTGAGGCGTTTGAGCTCGTAGTGTTGCCGTGGACAGGTTGGGTCTTCATTTTTGGCTTAGCTGGAGTGAAGTTTGCGCTATTTGAACTCATGAAGCATCTAACTGTGCGCAGATATTTCTCTCAAAACGCATCGGTTGTTATGATGTCACCATAACTTTATGGATCTCTCTCGCCTCGAAAATTTCAAAGACGCTATCGTGACTGTGATGGGTCTTGGTCGCTACAAGCAAGGTAGTGGACTCGGCTCCGCTAAGTGGTTAATGCGCCACGGAGCTCAAACCGTGATCACCGACTTAAAAAGCGAACAAGACTTAAAAGAGTCTGTGGACTTAGTCATGGAATGGTTCAATAAGTATCGTGAACTGTATCCTGATAGAACGATCTATCAACCAGTATTTGTTCTTGGCACGCATCGTGAGGAGGATTTCACGGGCGTCGACTGCGTCATGCAGAATCCTGGCGTGCCAAGTGAATCCGAATTCATTCAGGCAGCAAAAAAGTTGAGCGTACCAATTGAATCAGACGTCAGTATCTTCTTCCGGTACTTTAAGCATCCAGTTGTTGCTGTTACGGGTACCAAGGGTAAAACAACGACCACGCTTATCATCGGCGAGATGCTAAAAAAGATGTCTGAAGAGGCAATAACAGCTGGCAACGTGCGCGTTTCACCGCTAGAGTTTCTTGACGAGCTTTTGAAGTCAGATGCCAAAACGCCAGTAGTGCTTGAGCTCTCTTCTTGGTTACTCGAGAGTCTGCCAGGCGCTTTTGCAGATATGAAGCGCGGGCCAGATATCGCTGTTCTAACCAATATTTCACCGGATCACCTTGATCGTTACCCGTCCTATGAGGCGTATATCGCTTCTAAGGAAATTATTTTCCAGTATCAAAACGCTTCGCAGATCACGATTTTAAATAAAGATCACGATATCGTCTCTGCACTTGCTCCAAAAGTAAAAGCCAAGCTGTATTGGTATTCCATGCAGCCTATGGCTGAGAACGGGTGTTACATCAAGGACGGTAAAGTGATGTTCCGTGACGGCACACGAGAAGAAGAAGTAATCGCCGTTACTGACATTGCCCTACAGGGTGATCATAATATTTCAAACGCCCTTGCTGCTGTTGCTGCCTCGCTGTTGCGTGGAGTAGCTGCGCCTGACGTGGCAGCTGTTTTGAAGTCATTTAAGGGCGTTGATGATCGTCAGGAGCTTGTTCGTGAGGTTGATGAGATTATGTATATCAACGATACGGCCGCTACCGCGCCTGATGCTGTTGTGGCTGCCTTAAAGCACTTCGGCAAAGATGGTCGAGTTGTGCTTATTGCCGGTGGCGTGGATAAAAAAATGGAGTACAAGGTACTGGCAGATGAGATCGCAAAATCAACGAAAGCACTCGTGCTCTTTCCGGGAACTGCTTCTGAGGCTATTGAACGTGAACTTGCTGGTCGCAAAGAGGTTCATAAAGCAAACAGCATGAAAGAGGCGGTGCAGACCGCACGTAAGCTCGCGCAAAGCGGAGACTTCGTTGTTCTTTCCCCGGGAGCTGCTAGTTTTAACATGTTTAAGAACGAATTTGATCGCGGTGAACAGTTCCGCGAAGAGGTGCGCAATCTGTAGCGTATGTTGCGACTGCTAAGAAAAGTCATGCCTCAGGGGGTGCTGCAGGGGTACCACTATGTTCTGGCGCGTGCTGCGGCTTTGAAGTATCAGAATCCATCTCAGGATCTGATCGTTATTGGCGTTACTGGAACAAATGGCAAATCAACAACGGTGAATTTCATTGCTCAGTTATTAACCGAGCTTGGTGAGACCGTTGGCTATACGTCGACTGCCGGTTTCTCGGTTGCAGGGTCATACGTTGAGAACAAAATGAAAATGACCATGCCTGGTCGCTTTGCCTTGCAGGACCTGCTCGCAAAAATGCGAGATGCCAAGTGTGGCTTTGCGATTGTCGAAACCTCATCCCAAGGCCTGGCCCAGTATCGTCACCTTGGAATCAACTACGATGTCGCCGTCTTCACGAACTTAACCCCCGAGCACCTAGAGGCGCACGGCGGCTTTGAGGCTTACAAAAAAGCTAAGGGCTTACTTTTTGCACATCTAACCAAGCGCTCCAGAAAGTTTCTACGCAGTAAAACGATGCCAAAAATTGCGGTCTTAAATGCGGATGATGAACACGCTAGGTATTACGCCGGTTTTCCCGCTGATGTGCATGCCTGGTTTGGTTTTGGTGAGAACAAAGGTGGCTATAGCGCCCAGGTACTTAAAGAAGATCCAGCTGGCGCTGATGTGACGATTAATGATATTCCAACACGTCTTCCACTAGCTGCACAGTTTGAACGTAAAAATGCCCTGGCAGCGATTGCAACCGTTGCCGCGCTCGGCTTCCCATTGTCAGACGTTGTCTTTGCTGCGCAATCGTTAAAGAGTGTCGCTGGTCGTTTTGAAAAGATCGACGCCGGCCAGCCGTTTACCGTTGTCGTGGATTATGCCTACGAGCCGTATGCGCTTGAGGCGCTCTTTGCTTCAGTCGCGCCGCTTGAGCCAAAGCGCATTCTTGGCATTCATGGTTCGGCGGGCGGCGGGCGTGACATTGCACGACGCCCAGAAATTGGTCGAGTTGCTGCTTTGCATGAAGCGATAACCGTAATTACCAATGAAGATCCATACGATGACAATCCTCAGGAGATTATGGAGGCGGTAGCAGAAGGCGCTCGCGCGCAGGGAAAGAAGGATCAAGAAGATCTGTTCATCATTGAAGACCGTCAGCAGGCAATTGATTTTGTGATCGCAAAAGCACAGCCGGGTGATGTGGTGGTGATCACAGGTAAGGGTTCGGAGCCGGTGATGGCGCTCGCGCGTGGTGAATTAAAGCCATGGGATGACCGAAAAGCAGCTCGTCAGGCGCTCGCTAAGGCCGGATACGGTACAATGGCTTAAGAAACTGTTCACGCTTTCCTATGGTGCAAGCAGATTCAGGAAAAATGAGAAAAACAAGTTCAATCAAGCGCTGGATCGTGCTTGGGAACTTGATTGCGCTTGGCGTACTTGGTTTTGCATTTACTCGTGAGTATCTAAGAAATGCAGATATCGAACGAGAAATTGCGCGCTGGGAAAGTGAAAACGCTCGCCTTGAGGGTGATCGATTGGCGGCACTTGATCTGATCAGTGAACTTTCAAGTGAGTATTACGTTGAGGGGGAGGGGCGATCAAAGTTTGGCCTTGGTCGACCGGGGGAGACGCTCGTTGTGGTGCAAGATGGTGCAAGCGAAGTGCAGCTTGAGCCGCAGGCCGCTGTTGTTGTAGATTCTGGTTACTCAAATCCCGAACGTTGGTTTTTATACTTTTTCGATCGTGAGCGATTGATGGCTGCTGAGGATGTGTATGAAGCAAACTGAAGTGCGTGAGGTGAGAAAGCCATGGTTACTCATCGGTACGGCTGTTTGTGGCGTTATTTTTTTTATTGCTCTTCAAATTCTTTTTCCACTGCTGCATTTGGGTTTTGGACCAGAAAAAGTGCTGTTACCGATCATTATTTCTCCGGCTGCAAAAGTTGAAGAAACCAATATTTCGTATCGCCGGGTGATCAGTTTAGCGCGTGACATGCAGCTTTTAAATACCGAGATGACAAAAGATGCTGCACTAACAGAGGCGCTAACGCTCGCTATTCAGCAGCGTCGCATCGAGCTTCTTGCTCAGGAGCTAGATGTGGATGATGCTGAAGCGCTTTCAGAAAGTGATCCTGCATTGCAGCCGTATGTAGATGCCGGTTGGAGTGATGCTTCAATTATGCGCTTTGTACGTAAGCCTCAGGGGCTACTCCTTGCGGTGAGCGCGGCGGTTTTCACCTCACCTCAATTACAAGAGTCCGGGATGGTGGCGCGTGATTCATTGATGCAAAAATTAACGGACGGCATGCCATTTTCGGATGTCGCCACTCGCTTCTCGGATGATCCCTCTGCAACCGTGCAGGGAGATTTGGATTATTTAAACGAACAAGAAGCTCCAGAGTGGATGCGCCCCGCTTTTTCAACGGAGCCATACGAACCACTCTTTGCCGAGTCTGAAGCGGCTTTTTGGATCTTGCAGCGTGAAGGTGAGGTTGTGGGTACTGATGGCGTACTCTATGTGCGTATTCGTGGCATTGCGGTATTAAAGCGCACATTAAGCGACGTTCTTGCCGAGCGCGCCTCGGAACATCCCGCTGAAATATACGTTTGGTAAAAGAAGAGCCTCGATCACTTCTTGCGAAGCGTCGAGGCGAGGGGGGTGGGCGAACAATGAGCCGGAGCTAATCGAGCGTCGAGATGAAGGCTGCCGTCCCGAGGAACAGGTTCATGTTGAGCGTGTTCCCGGCCGCGGGGGCGAAGAACCTGTCACCGACGCGGATGAGGCGGTAGCGTTCATGGCACGCCACCTCCAGGACCGCCGACGTCTGATCATGCGTGCGCACGATCACGCTCGCCGTGAAGCTGCGTACGCGCGTCTTTACCGTTCCGCAGATGCCGCGCGCCTGCAGGACCTTGGCGGCGATGTACGCGACCGCGAGGGCGACGAGCTGCGCGACGGCCCCCTCGTTGATGTCCGGAGCGATGTGCTCGTAGACCACGTCGTACCGGTTGCTGGGGAGACGTCGCTTGATCATCATCTGCAGGCCATCGGGCGACGGCACGAGCAGGATCGACCACGGGCCATTCGGCGCGATCATCACGTGACCGGAGTCACGTAGGCAGACGAGAGGCGGCTGCGTGGTGGTGGGCGGGGAGCCCAATTCGGGGAACAGGGGGGAAGGGGCGGACATGAAGATCCTCCAAACGGATGAGCTTGACGAGGCTGAGTTGCCAAGTGAAGCAGGTAAAGAATAGCTGAAGTAAGCCAATTTGTCCACCACAGGCCCATTCTTGAAGATTTTTGAAAGATCATGCTACACTCCTTGCGGTTTTGTTCATTCACGCAGGAGTAGTTCAGTGGTAGAACATTTGCTTCCCAAGCAAAGGGTCGCGGGTTCGAGTCCCGTCTCCTGCTCCAGAAAATATCCTTAAATTTCCCCTGGCTGTGTCGTCGTCCTGCGGGCGTCGTCAACGTACTTGATTAAGTACGTCTCCTCCGTCCTCGGCCGTCTCCTTGCCAGAGAAAATTTGAGAATATTTTCCAGCAAATCACTGTGCGTGCGATTTGCTGGCGTTGTATATACGATTGGAGCTGCTAAGTTTGTTCAGATTCAAGGAGACGACGAGCACGGCCGAAGCGTACTGGCAAGTACGGTGAGGCCGAGCGCAAGTCGGCGACGAAGAAGATGGACAAACTTGGGCAACTCCAACGCGCCGCTTTAGCTCAGTTGGTAGAGCAATACTTTCGTAAAGTAGAGGTCCCGGGTTCAAATCCCGGAAGCGGCTCCAGAGAAACGATCTCAGATGAGGTCGTTTTTCTTTTTGCGGTATAATTGTTCTGCATGATCACGTTTGAAAATATCACCAAGGTTTATAAGCCTGATATTCGCGCTGTAGACGGCGTGAGTCTTCATATTCACCCAGGTGAATTTGTAAGCATTGTTGGCGCTAGTGGTAGCGGAAAGTCAACACTCGCCAAGCTGCTCTTTGCCGAAGAGCGGCCAAGTTCGGGTGTTGTTAAGGTTGGTGATTGGGATATTTCCCGCATTGCCCAATCAGAAATTCCGGCACTTCGGCGTCAGATTGGTATGGTTTTTCAAGATTACCGATTGCTGCCAAAGAAAACTGCCTATGAAAATGTCGCTTTTGCGTTAGAGGTGGCAGGTGCTCCTGGCTATAAAATTCATGAAATCGTTCCTCAGGTGCTCAAGATCGTAGGTTTATCAGATAAGATGCATCGCTATCCAAAGCAAATGTCGGGTGGTGAGCAGCAGCGTGTTTCTATTGCCCGCGCTCTTGTGCACAGGCCAAAGATTATCTTAGCGGATGAAGCAACGGGTAATCTTGATGCCATCAATGCTCAGGAAATCGTGGAGCTGTTGAAGCGTATTAATGACGTAGGCACAACGGTTGTTATGGTCACGCATGATCGAGATATTGTGAATTCGTTAAAACGTCGTGTGATCACTATGCAAAATGGCCGCATTGCAGGTGACTCAAAGCACGGTAAATACCATCTTGGGTAAACGCTATGCGCTCTTTTTTCCGCATGATTAAGTTCGCTGCCCAAAGTATTCTTCGCAATTTTTGGTTATCGGTCGCTACAACTACAGTATTCCTTCTTACGCTCATTACGATTAATGCTGTTCTTATCCTGAACGTCATGGCTGACGCCGCTATTGAATCGATTGAAGATCGCATTCAGGTTGAAATTTACTTCAACCCAGGAACAAGTGCTGAGGTGCAGGCCTCTATGCGTGGCTACTTGGTAGCATTGCCAGAGGTGCGTGATATTAAGGTTATTCCAGCGGAAGATGCGTTAGAGAGCTTTAAGGAGCGTCACGCGAATGACCCAGAGATTCTGGCTGCACTAGAAGAGGTAGGTGGTAATCCGCTTGGTGATGCGCTGCGAGTTTTCCCAAGATCACCAGAAGATTTTGATGTTCTTTTGCAGGCGGTTGATAGCCCAGAGTTTGCGCCTTATATTCGTGAGAAAGATTACGATGACTACATCGGCACCATGGCCCTTTTGTCAGAGTTTACTGCCCGTATTCGTATAGGTGGCTTAATCCTCGCTGGTTTTTTTGCTGCCATTTCAGCGCTCATTGTTTTCAACTCGATGCGTGTTGCAATTTACGTGCACCGTGATGAGATTGCGGTCATGAAACTTGTGGGCGCTAAGGATTGGTTTGTACGCGGTCCATTCTTCATGGAGGCGATCTTTTATAGCGCAGCGGCCACCGGGCTCATGGCGCTCGTACTATTCGGACTATTGCAGTCACTGGAACCAACGATTCAAGCCTTTTTTGCCGGAGTTCCAGTTGAGCTCTCCGCTTTTTATCTGCAAAACGCTATTGTTATTTTTGGTGGTCAGTTTATAGCACTTGTGATTTTGGGTGTTGGAACCACTATCTTGGCCATGCGCCGCTACCTGCGCGTTTAATATGAACGAATCTCACTCCGTTGCTAATCAGCTCGAGCGGGCCATTGCCCGTGAAGAACTCTCGCGTTATCTCGTGCACGCGCATGAGCCATCTTTTGCTGACTATCTCGCTAAACAACAAGGAGATATCGATCCTGTCATTCTCGCCGATCTTGCTACATCAGCCGAGCGATATACATCGGAACTTTCAAGTGCTAAGAGCGCTGCACAATCTGAATTATGCGCAAATGGCGCGTGTCGATCACCACTTGGGTGTGATCACGTTGGTTTTTATGAGCACGATAAGCGTGATCGCCACGCGGAACAGGTGTTTGATCGAGAGAATCCAATGGTACTCATGTCATTAACTGGTGACGACGCCTCTCTTATTGATGGTGGAAGATTTGTAGCTGGTACGCAGATGAACGCCGCCGGAAACGCCGTAGAGCGCGTGCATCATTTGCCAGGATTTTTAGCTCAAGCTTCGGTACATGATCCGGTATCACTTATTGCGGTTGAGAAGCATCAAACAATGCATCACCTCGTGCGCAAGATATTTAAGTCAGATAGCCGTTTGCCTCAAGAGGAAGAGGTGTTACGTGAAGAGTTATTGGCCTTTATCGCAGATGGCAGTTCGCCGCTTGCTATCGCTCAAGCGCTATTAGCGCACGCTGCATCGTTTTTCAGTAGCCTGGCGGATGAAGAGCGTGCGCCCCGTGTGGACGCCGTAGAAGAGGCTATGATGGCGCTTATTGAGTATGATGCAACAATTGGCGCTCGTAGCCCGCTCGCTTTTTACCTTTTGGATATGCCGCTCGCCGGCTTTGCAGAAGGGATTAGGGCGGTTATGCATCACGCAGCTCAAGAGGCCTTATTACCAGTGCAGGTTGCCTAGATCTTCCCAAGGAGTCATTTTTCGACTACACTACGGCCGCCTGTAATCCGAGATCGTCTAATGGCAGGACAGCGGCCTTTGAAGCCGTGAATCATGGTTCGAATCCATGTCTCGGAACCAAAATAACACCACCCACATCGGGTGGTATTATTTTAAATAAAATCCCTGGATAACCCCAAAAAATTTCATCAAAATAACGTATAATAAAGCCAACATGCAGCTGACCAAAAAGCATCACATATCATTTATAGTTTTTGCTTTAGTATTGGCCATTTTTTCGGTCTTATTTTTGCATATTCGCAACTCGCAAGCTGTGGTGCGTACGTGGGACGGTGGGGGAGTGACAAATAACTGGAGTGAAGACGCGAACTGGAGCAGTGATACGGAGCCTGGAGCGAGTGATGTAGCAACGTTTAACGGCACAAGCACCAAACACGTCACCATAGATACAGCTATTAACGTACAGGGCATTGATATCAATAGCGGCTACACCGGCGTGATTACACAAGGCGCGGGAAATACGGTCACGGTCGGTACGGGTGACTTTGATATTTCCGCCGGTACGTTCGTGGGTAGTGATGCTACGATTGATGTAAATGATGCATTTTCAGTTACTGGTGGATCATTTACCTCAACAACCGGCACCTTGTCGGTATCAAATGCTTTTACGGTTTCATCAGGAACATTTGAGCCATCAACTGGTACTGTGGTTGCTGATGGTGGTACAGCAACCTGGAACGTGGCAACATCGGAAACCTTTAATAATCTTACTTTTTCAAAAACAAGTAACGCTCCGGTGAATATTAGCAGCGGTGACACCTTTGTAGTCACCGGAACGCTCACACTCACAGACGGTATTGTACAAACCGGTACTATCGATACCCGCGGAAACATCATAGTAAATTCTTCCTACGACGGCGGTAATGCGACTATCGATTTTGGCGACGACGGCGTAGCGCAAACCATGACGGTTAACGGTGGGTCGGTGCCTAATATACGATTCAACGATCCAGATGACGCGAATGACGTTATTAATATCGCCGCCTCTGCTACATTTGTAACGCTAACAACAACTGCCGGATTTTCCGGTGCTATCCCGTTGAATAATCCAAGTGACTTCGTATTAACTTTCAGTGATTGGACGCAGGCGGCTGGTACGTATGATGCGAGTGCTCAATCGGCTTGGAATCTTGTTGATTTTAATAAAACAGGCGGCTCCATCACGATGCCGCAGCTCGTTACGCTGACCGGTGGAACAGTGGGTTGGGACTTTGATGTTACCCAAACATTCAATAATGTAACAATTAATAAGAATGGTGGCGCACAAACCTCATTTTCTATTAATGACAACGCTATTGTACTCGGCGATTTGACACTAAACGACGGTCAATTTGCTGGATCAAACAATACTATCGATGTTCGAGGAGACATTATTGCTAACTCCGGATTTGATGGCGGATCGATGACGTTGTTATTTGGCGATGACGCCATATCCCAGGTCTACGACATTAACGGTGGCCATGCGCTTGGTATTCGCCTAGATGACCCGGATGACGCTAATGATGATATCAATCTGAATGCCTCGGCGATCATTGCAGGAATTTCTACAACTGCTGGATTTTCTGGCGCAATACCGTTTAATAATCCGAGCGACTTTGTGCCGGATATGCGTGATTGGACTCAGGATGCGGGTACGTATGACGCATCAGCCCAAACAGAGTGGGAGCTCCTTGATTTTAATAAATCAGGCGGAACATTCATCGCACCGCAGCTGACAACGCTTACTCTCGGTGTCGTTTCTTGGGAGATTAATGGTACGCAGGAATTTAACGAGTTAGTTGTAAATAAGGGTTCGAGTGCATCAATTCAAATTACAGGGGCGGAGACGATTCGTGTCTTAGATAATCTAACACTGACTGATGGCGGTATTACTGGCGGAGGAGTGGTGGAGGTCATGGCGGATGTGACGCAAGCTGCAACATTTGATGGAGGTACGGCATTTATTGATTTTGCCAATAACGCCGTCGCGCAAACCTTTACTATTAATGGCGGTTCAACGATGGGGGTACGCTTTGATGACGCAAGTGATGCTAACGACGATATAAATATAAACGGCGCAACAACCTTCAACTCTTTCAATGTAACTTCCGGATTCTCTGGCGTTATTCCATTAAATAATCCGAGTGACTTTACGCTGACAATGAGTGACTGGACGCAAGCCGCTGGTACCTATGACGCGAGCGCACAGAGTTTATGGAATCTTGTAGATTTTAACAAAACGGGCGGCTCAATCACGATGCCACAGCTCGTGACGCTTACCGGGGGTGTTGCGAATTGGGAGTTGGACGTACCGCAAGTCTTTGAAAATCTAACATTTAATCGAGGTACTGGCGCAAGAATCAGCTTGAGTAGCGATGATGTTTTGATTGTAATGGGGGAGACGGTGATGACTGAAGGTGGAGGAACAGATGGTACGATCCAGGCGCATGGTGACGTAACAATGGCCTCAACCTACGATGGCGGCACGATGATTTTAGATTTAGAAAATGATGTTTTGGTACAGACGGTGACCATCAACACATCATTGCCGCATAGTATGCGCTTTAATGATCCTGCTGACGCAAATGATGAAATTGACATTAATATCGCACCCACATTTTCTCAATTAATCACAACTGCTGATTTTTCTGGAACGATGGTCTTAAATAATCCTAGTGACTTTGTAGTAACAACGTCCGCGCTTACGCTTGCCGGCGGAACACTTGACGCCTCTGCTGATGCGAATTGGTTTTTGCAAAGTGTAACAATTTCAACCGGGGCATTTCTTGCGCCGGAAGTCATCACCGTTTATTCGTCGCTTGGCATATGGGACGTCAATGGTTCGTTAACCGTGAACGACTTAACTGTTAATAAGGTTGGTGATTCAGCTGAGTTTAATATTGCCACGGGCGACGTTATCGTCGTTGACGGCTTGTTGACCCTCACAAATGGACAGAATGCCGGAAACGGTTCAATTTCAGCCCTTGGAGACATCAACCAGGCTGCCACGTACGATGGAGGTACTGGAGGTACGATCGATTTTGGTAATGACGCGTTAGTACAAACGTACACCGTAAGTGGCGGCATTGTGCCAGCAATTCGTTTCGATGACCCAGATGACGCCAACGATGATCTTAATATCGCGGCAGCAGTAACTATTAATGATCTAATAACGACCTCGGGATTCTCTGGCACGGTGCCACTCAATAATCCGAGCGATTTTACTCTCAGCTTTCTCTCTATCGATTTGGGTGGCGGAACTATAGATGCATCAACACAAGCTAGTTGGAATATTTTAGATTTTGATAGTACCGGCGGAGCATTCCTAGCCCCGATCCTCACCACGCTTTATAACACGAGTACAAGTTGGGATGTAAACGTGAGTCAGACGTTTCAGAACCTCACCATCAATAAATCAGCCGATGCCGCGCAGCTCAACCTTTCAAGTGGAGACACGATAATTGCAACCGGAGCATTAATTTTTACAAATGGTCGAGTTGATGTTGGTGTTGTTGAGGGAAGGGGTGATGTAACTGTGCAGTCAACGTATGACGGCGGTACTGCGCCTTTGCAATTCGGTGGTTCAGCTAATCAAAACTTTACGCTTACGGGTGCGACTGGCCTTTACAACGGAGATATTAGGGTGAATAAAACGGGGGGTACTGTAGCTTTGCAGTCGGCATTAGTTATGGATGTTGTTGGTCAAGATTTGGTAATTATTGAAGGAGCCTTTGATACAAATGGCAACGCGCTCACGGTTAACGGCTCCACTGCGGTCGTGACCGTTGAAGATGGTGGTATTTTTGAACGATTCGGTTCTGAAACATTGACGCTAAACGGCGGTCAGCCAACGCTACAAAGCGGATCAACGGTGCGCTATACAGGTGACGGCGATACCGCGGCCGACACCTACACAGTTACTACAATGACAGCAAACTATCACCACTTAGAAATTGCGGGCACGGATAGTAATGACACATTCCAGCTCGGCACCGCGCTTGATCTGGCTGGAAATCTCACCATCACAAACGGAACATTCAATGTCACTGGTAGTAATCATCAAATAAACATCGCGGGTAACTGGTCAAATACCGGAACTTTTCAGGAACAAAACGGAACGGTAATTTTTGACGGTGGAAGCCAGTCAATCAGCGGAACCACCACCTTTAACAATTTTACAAAATCGGTTTCAGCGCCATTCACGCTCACGCTCCCTGCATCAGCAACAACTTCCTTTGACGGTACACTAACACTCGCTGGATCTTCTGCGGTGAACCGTCTGTCACTACGTTCGTCATCACCGGGTGTACAAACGAACATCGATCCTAATAGCACTGTTTCAGCAACAAACTTGGATGTTCAAGATAATAATAATGTCAGTGGTTCGGATATCACATGTACGGGAACATGTTTTGATAGTGGCAATAATGACGGCTGGATTTTCCCAAGTGTTGTAGTCTCAACAATTTCTGGAAATACCACAGAAGTTGGAGGCACCGCTACCTTTAGCCTGGTGTTAAACACGGCTCCAACTGATACGGTTACGGTGCCGTTATCATCGTCCGATACCACCGAGGGTACGATTGCGGTAACTGAAGCGGTTTTTACAACGGGCAACTGGTCAACGCCGCAGGTAATTACCGTTACGGGCGTGAACGATAATATTGATGACGGCGATGTTGCCTATTCGATCGTAACAGGAACGGTGACATCCTCGGATTTGGCATTTAACGGTTCTGATCCTGGAAATGTTTCTGTAACAAACATAGATAATGATACTGCAGGTGTCATCGTTTCGGCAGTTTCTGCAAATACTACCGAAGCAGGCGGAACAGCAACGTACACCGTTGTCCTGACCTCGGAACCGGCTACCGGAAGCGTCCGTATAACAAACGCCTCAACTGATGCAACTGAAGGTGTCGTAACTGGTGGGAGTACCCTAACGTTCACTAATGTGAACTGGAACACGCCGCAAACCGTTACGATTACCGGGCAAGATGACGGTATCGTTGATGGTGATATTGCGTATAGTATTACCGTCACCATGGATACCGGCTTCACCACTGATCCGCTCTACGATGCCATTGATCCAACGGACGCAAACTTGCAAAACGAGGACGACGACACCCCCGGTGTGAGCGTTGCCCAAAGCGGTGGAACAACACAGGTGAATGAATCTGGAGCAACAGATACGTACACACTCGTTCTTGGTACGCAGCCAACCGATGACGTTGTCGTGACGATTAGTACAGATGCTGAGGTTGATACTGACGTTCCCACGGTAACGTTTACTGACCTTAACTGGTCAACGCCGCAGACGGTTACGGTGAATGCAGTAAATGATGACATTGACGAAAGCACGGAGAATTCAACAATTACCCACACGTCAACATCAGATGATCCAGCTTATGACAGCCTGGCGATTGATAGCGTGGTAGCCTCAGTAATCGATAACGATACCGCCGGCGCCACGGTTTCAGCAATTTCAAATAACACTTCAGAAACAGGTACGACCGCCACATTCACCGTTGTTTTGAACACCGAGCCAACGAATACGGTCGTTGTTGATTCAGATTCTTCAGATGCAACCGAGGGTGTGGTGACAACCGGTGCCGAGTTAACATTTACGGCTTTAAATTGGGATACGCCACAGACGGTGACGGTTACCGGCCAAGATGACGCTCTTGCTGATGGCGATATCGCGTATTCAATTATCATAACCACAGATAACACGCTCACGCTCGATGCCGTGTACGATCCGGTCAATCCAGCTGATGTAAGTGTAACCAACGAAGATGACGGCGACGCCGCTGGTGTTGTAGTTTCCGCTATTTCAGGTAACACCACGGAAAGTGGGGGAACAGCCACGTTCACTGTTGTGCTTACTGCACAGCCAACCGGAGATGTGGTTATTGATAGCGCCTCAAATGATGCAACAGAGGGTGTGGTCACTTCGGGTGCAGAGCTAACGTTTACAACGGTGAACTGGGCAACGCCGCAAACCGTCACGGTTACTGGTCAAAATGACGATCTTGATGACGGTAATATTTTGTACAGCATACTGGTCACGATGGATGCCGCAGCTACGCAAGATGGCAATTACGATATTGTTGAACCTGATGACGTTGCAGTGACAAACACTGATAACGACGCAAGTACAGCTACGTCATCACTGATTTCAAATAACACCTCAGAGGCCGGCGCTACAGCAACGTTCACGGTGGTTTTGAACGCTGAGCCAACGGGAGATGTTGTCATTAATGCCGTTTCTTCAGATGCAACCGAAGGCGTTGTGACAAGCGGATCAGTTTTAACTTTTACGTCACTTGACTGGGATACTCCGCAAACAGTCACGGTCACCGGTCAGAATGACGTGATCGCCGATGGTAACGTTGCTTACACCATTATTGTTACCGTGGATGCGGCAAGCACCGATGATCCAAACTTTGACGGCGCAAATCCAAACGACGTAAGCGTCATAAACACTGATGACGGCGATTCTGTTGGCGTCAACGTGTCTGCTATTTCTCAAAATACCACTGAAGCCGGAGGATCGGCTACGTTTAGCATCGTACTTACGTCGGAGCCTACAGGAAATGTCGAGATTGACTCGGTGTCCGGTGACGCAACGGAAGGCGTCGTAACAGTAGGCGCTTCACGTACATTTACTCCTGCTAACTGGAGCACGCCGCAGAATGTTACGGTCACTGGTCAGGATGACGAGCTTGATGACGGCGATGTTCTCTACACTATCCTTGTCTCGGTTGATGCTAGTAATACAACGGATAATAATTATGACGCGATTAACCCGGGAGATGTATCGGTAACGAACACGGATAACGATACTTCCGGCGCTGTTGTGACAGCGATTTCAAATAACACAACAGAAGCCGGGGCTACGGCTACCTTTACGATTGCGCTTACGGCCGAGCCGGCAAACAATGTTGTCATTGATTCGGTATCAGATGACGCGACCGAAGGCGTGGTAACCGCAAACGGCACCATTACTTTCACAGCGTTAAATTGGAACACGCCGCAAACTGTTACTGTTACTGGTCAAAATGATGAAGTAGCAGATGGCAATGTCGGATACAACATCATTGTCTCTATCGATCAAGATGACACGCTAGATAATAATTATGACGCGATTAACCCAAATGACGTACCCGTCATTAATGAAGATGACGGTGACGCATTAGGCGTAACGGTTGTTGAAGTAACAAATACCACCACAGAGGCCGGAGGGACTGCTACGTTTGATATCGTGTTAGCCTCAGAGCCAACCGGAAATGTCGTCATCGATAGCGTCTCGGATGATGCAACTGAAGGTGTCGTAACAACCGGCGCTACACTCACATTCACCTCACTCAACTGGGATACGCCGCAAGCGGTTGTGGTCACCGGTCAGAACGATGATATCGACGATGGCGATGTGGGGTATGACATCGTGGTAACGGTTGATACTACAGACACACTTGATGGCAACTATGATCTTGTTGACCCAGATGACGTTGCAATGACAAATACCGATAACGATACGGCTGGCATTCTCGTTTCAACAATTTCCGGCAACACCACTGAGGCGGGTGGCACAGCGACCTTCACCGTCGTACTTGAATCAGAGCCAACCGGAGACGTTATCATTGAAAGTGTCTCAGATGACGCAACGGAAGGCGTTGTAACAACTGGCGCTACCCTGACTTTCACCTCACTCAACTGGGATACGCCACAAACCGTTACCGTGACCGGTCAGGATGATGGCGCTGTTGATGGCAATATAGCGTACGACATTCTCGTCACGGTGGATGCCGCAGACACGCAAGACGTAATTTATGATGTGATAGAGCCGGACGACGTGGCTGTCATCAATGAAGACGATGGGGATACAGCTGGCATCACGGTCTCAGCAATTTCCGGCAACACCACCGAGGCGGGTGGCACAGCAACGTTTACTGTTGTGCTTGATTCGCAGCCAACCGGTAACGTCGTGATTGAAAGTATTTCCGACGATGCCTCTGAAGGTGCGGTAACAACTGGCGCTACGCTTACGTTCACTACACTGAATTGGTCAACACCACAAACCGTCACAGTAACCGGTCAAAATGATGATATCGATGACGGTAATATCGGGTTTACTATTGAGGTAACGGTAGATACCGTAGAGACGCTTGATGCGCTTTATGATGTCATTGAGCCAGATGACGTAGCAGTAACAAACAACGATAACGATACGGCCGGCATCACGGTTTCAACAATTTCCGGTAACACCACGGAAAGTGGGGGAACAGCCACGTTCACTGTTGTGCTTGAGTCAGAGCCAACCGGAGACGTTATCATTGAAAGTGTCTCAGATGATGCAACGGAAGGCGTTGTAACAACTGGCGCTACCCTGACTTTCACTTCACTCAACTGGGATACGCCACAAACCGTTACCGTGACCGGTCAGGATGATAGCTTGGTCGACGGCGATATCGCGTACACGATTGAAGTAACCGTTGATGCAGCAAGTACGGTAGATGCCGCCTATGACATTATTGAGCCAGCAGACGTTGCGGTAACAAACGATGACAACGGTGATGCTGCTGGAGTAAGTGTTTCAGTAATCTCGGGCAATACTTCAGAAGTAGGGGGTACGGGCACCTTTACCGTAGTGTTAGATACCGAGCCATCGGCTGATGTACAGATCGAAGCTGCTTCTAGTGACCCAACAGAAGGTGTTGTCACAAGTGGCTCCGTGCTCACCTTTACAACATTAAACTGGAGCACGCCGCAAACAGTCACGGTGACCGGTCAAAATGACGCTATTGACGATGGCGATATTGCGTACAGTATTGAGGTGAGCGTAAACACTACAAACACTCTCGATAATACGTACGACAGCATCGATCCAGATGACGTGTCGGTAACAAACACTGACAACGATACGGCCGGAGTAACCGTCTCAGCTATCTCGGGCAACACCACCGAGGCTGGTGGCACCGCAACGTTCACCGTCGTTTTAACCTCAGAGCCAACAGGTAGTGTAGAGATCGATAGTGTTTCTTCGGATGCAACGGAAGGTGTTGTAACAGGTGGCTCGACGCTCACGTTCACTACACTTAACTGGAGCACACCGCAAACAGTCACGGTGACCGGTCAAAATGACGCTGGCTCCGATGGCAATGTGGCATACACCATTGTTGTAACAACGGATACCACTAATACACTTGATGCGATATACGACGCCATCAATCCAAGTGACGTCTCGGTAATAAATGAAGACGATGGCGACATTGTCGGCGTCACGGTTTCAGCGATTTCCGGCAATACTACGGAAGCCGGTGGCTCAGCAACGTTCACGGTGGTACTCGCCGCTGAGCCAACGAACACGGTTGAAGTAGATGCAGTGTCGGCTGATGCATCAGAGGGCGTAGTAACAAGCGGCTCCACGCTCACGTTCACGCCACTTAACTGGAGTACGCCACAAACGGTAACTGTAACGGGCCAGAACGATGCTATTGCGGACGGAAATGTCACGTATTCGATCACGGTGAGTGTTGATGCAACAAACACGCTCGATGACTCATACGACCCTGTCGACCCGAATGATGTTTCGGTCGTTAATGAAGATGACGAAGTTGCAGCTATCACGATTGATGAATCGGACGGTACAACGGTTGTTGTTGAAGGCGGGGCAACGGATACTTTCACTATTGTTCTTGAAGCAGAGCCAACGTCAGATGTCACGGTATTTATTACTGGAGACGCGCAGGTGGATACAGATGTACCTTCCGTAACATTTACATCGCTCAACTGGAGCACGCCGCAAACGGTAACCGTAAATGCCATTGATGACGGCACGGATGAGGCGAATACTCACAATGGAACATTGCTGTTCGCTGTCGATTCGTTAGATATAGCTTTTGACGGCTACCTACTTACAAGCATTACTGTTGCCGTAACGGATAATGATGATAGCGATCGGGGTGGTTCAAATATCACGTTCGTGAAAGATGCTGAAATGGAAATCGAGGTCGGAGAAGATGTTTGTACTGATCGAGATCTGGTAACGCTTATCATTCGCGGCGAGAATATTAGAGAGGTCTTGATCGGGAATGATGAAGAGCTCGAAACAGCGATGTGGCAGGCGATCGGGCCAGGACTCGGTTTTACTCAGGTGAATATCCCATGGGTGCTTCCAGGAACTGAGGGCGAGCAAACCGTGCATGCGCGCTTTAGATCAAACTCCGGTAACGTCACGATCGGCTATAGCGCCACGGTTGATCTTGGTGAAGTTCCGGAATCATGTGAGGTGGAAGAGGTTGGAGATGAGGTTGATGAGATCTTCGCTCACCTGCCGATCATGGGACTGTCACCATATGACAATGTCACCTGGGAGCCGGTTGCCCGCGTTTTCGATGGTGAACTCATTAAGGGTGAACACTACGACACCGTATATCTCGTTGAAAACGGCAAGCGCCGACCGTTCCTTGATGAGCAGACATACTTCACGTGGTTCACGGATTACAAGTGGGTGCGCTTGGTAACCGACGCTACACTCCCGTTCTATCCACTTGGCGAGATCATGCTGCCAAAGGCTGGGGCGGTTATGGTAAAGATTGAAAGTCTGCCAGCTGTGTACGTTGCCTTACCGCAAAATCCAACCACCTTGCGCCGCGTAACTGATGAAGAACAAGCGCAGGCAATCGCTGGTCCAGCCTGGGATGCGTTCGTGATCGACGTTTCGCCGGCCGTCGTCTCAAGCTATACACTCGGTCGCGACTTACGATCAGTTGATAAACTTGATCGAACGAAGATGTATATTCGTCACGGATTACAGGCGTACGATCAAGATCGCGATGGCATCCTGGACGTTGAAGAGGCATTCTTTGGTACTGATCCAATGAATAACGATACCGATGCTGACGGGTACCCAGATGGTATTGAGGTCATGAATGGTCATGATCCTATCGGCTACGGCCAGACGGAGTTTGAAGAGTCAGATGTTGACGGAGACGGATTATCAAACGACCTCGAAGAGCGCTTTGGAACCGATCCAAGAAACGCTGATACCGATCAAGATGGCTACCCAGATGGTATTGAAGTCATGAACGGTTTTAGCCCACTAGTCCCCGCGCGTTAATAGTTTGCTTGTCGGGCGCGGGGGAGTTGTTACACTAGCTGCATGACCCCAGTGGCTCTCATTGCCCAGGAAAAACGCCGCCGCGCCGTACGAGACGCGGTTGATGCGTTTCAAAAAGAGTTACGAGCAAAGATCGGCGAACATTCGCGCATTTTCATTAAGCCAGATATCCAGCACTTTGACTTGCAGCTCTCCTCAACACACCCTGATGCCCTACGCGGACTACTTGATGCCCTACGGTCATTCACTAATGTGCCAATTATCATCGGTGACGCTTCAAATTACGGGACTCGTGAGGCTTTTAGTCGTCTGGGATTCCTGCCAATTATTGATGAGTATCCAGATGTCAGCTTCGTAGATCTCCAGGAAGAGCCGGTGATTGAATGCGAGATCGAGCGAGCTGGAGTCATGACTCCCGTGCGTCGCGCTCGGCGCTTACAAAATTGCGATGTCACTATCTCGCTCGCTTCACTAAAGACTCATGCTGATTACGGCGTGGCGCTGAGCGTTGCAACGTTTGCCGAAGGCACATGGATCGTGCCTCCACGCCAAACCCCGCATGGGAAGCAATTTTCAAGAGCGCCATGGTTGCACGCGCAGGGTGATCGTGGCATGCATGAACTGTTGGCCGGCTTATATATGCAGTTTCCCGCCACCTTTGCGGTCATTGATGGCACGCTCGGCATGGAAGGGGATGGACCACTCTACGGAAATCCTGTACCAGTTGGGGTAGCGATCGCCGGCTTAGATGCCGTAGCGGTTGATGCCGTAGCTGCAAGTATCATGGGCTTTGATCCTCAGGAGATCGGGTATCTGCGGTTTTGTGCCGCCGGTGGCTGCGGTATAGTGGAGATGGCAAAGATTGATGTGCCACCACATCTGTTAAATGATGTTGTTCGGCCATTTGCTCTCCCGCCTGAAACAAGGCAACGTTTAACTTCTTGGATGGAATAATATTTATGGCAACCGGAATTTTCCCAGGTCGTTTTGACCCGCTACATAAAGGTCACCTCATGGTTATTCAAGGCATGGTAAAAGCCTGTCGATCGGTGGTTATTGTGATCTGTTCGCCAAAGGGTGAAGATGGAAAGCCTATGTACTCCGTTGATAAGCGCCGAGAGATGTTGACCGCAGCTCTACTTGATGTCGATATCCTGGATGTCACCATCGCTACCGTGTCAGACGATCCATCGGATGAACTGTGGGCAAAATACGTCCTTGATGCGGCCGAAAACCCTTCAGACGCACAGATATGGAGTGGCGACGAGTCGGTTCGGGCACTTTTTGAAAAAGTAAACGTCCTAACAAAGAAAATCGTTCCAGTTCCTGGGCACGTCAGTTCAGAAATTCAGGAAATGATTAAGAAAAACGACCGAACTTGGGAAAAGAAGGTGCCAAATGCGGTTGCTGACGTTATTCTCGGACGCTAACTTTACGCCGCTCAGGTGGCACTATATACTCCCTATGGACCCTAAGAGCCCGCGCTCTTAGGGGCGTTCGCTATTTCCGAAAAGACGGAATAACCTCGCCTGACAATACATATGCAATTCGATCTCAAATCCGAGTACGCCCCAGCGGGTGATCAGCCAAGGGCGATCGCTGGTTTAGTGGAGGGCCTGCAAAAAGAGGAGCGATTCCAAACGCTGCTTGGTGTCACCGGTTCTGGAAAAACGTTCACCATGGCGAATGTTATTCAGCAGGTACAGCGGCCAACGCTCGTTTTGGCGCACAATAAAACTCTTGCTGCCCAGTTGTGTAACGAGTTTCGAGAGTTCTTCCCAAACAATGCCGTCGAATACTTTGTTTCCTATTACGATTACTATCAACCAGAAGCATATTTGCCACGCACGGATACTTACATTGAAAAAGAGTCCACCATCAATGAAGAGATCGATCGTTTGCGTCACGCCGCCACTTCGGCGCTCTTGTCTCGCCGCGACGTGATTATAGTTGCTTCTGTTTCTTGTATTTACGGCTTGGGTTCGCCGGAAGAGTATCAAAAGGTAGTCTTGCACCCAGTGGTTGGTGAAGTGTTATCACGTGAGGAGATGATGCGTCGTTTGGTTGATATGCAATACGTACGCACCACGCAAGATGTTCTGCGTTCGCAGTTCCGAGTGCGGGGAGATGTCGTTGAAATCATGCCGCCAAACGAAGAGCGTTTATATCGTTTAGTTTTAGACGGTGATCGCATTGGTGAGATTTTTATTCTTGACGCCATCACTCGCCAGATCTTAGAGCAACCTAAGGATGCCTGGATTTTCCCAGCTAAGCACTACATGGTTGATAGCGAGGGTAAGGAGCGAGCACTGAAGAATATTGAAGCAGAAATGAAGGAACAGCTGCGTACTTTTGAAAAAGAGGGAAAGTTATTAGAGTACGAGCGCTTGAGTCGGCGCACGCGCTACGATTTAGAAATGATCAGAAACATCGGCTACTGCAGCGGTATTGAGAACTACTCCCGGCAGTTTGAGGGGCGCAAAGCGGGTGAGCCGCCGAGCACACTTTTGTCATACTTTCCAAAAGATTTCTTGACGCTCGTTGATGAAAGTCATGTCACTATTCCGCAAATTGCGGGTATGTACGCAGGCGACCAAGCTCGAAAAGAGAATCTTGTTGCGCACGGTTTTCGTTTGCCGAGCGCTAAAGATAACCGTCCGCTGCAATTTGATGAGTTTATTAAAACCGTTGGTCAAACCGTCTTTGTTTCGGCTACGCCGGGTAAGTATGAACACAACGTCTCTGAGCGTGTTGTTGAGCAAATCATTCGCCCAACCGGTTTGATCGATCCACAAACGCTCATCATGCCAGTGACCGAGGTAAAAGAAGGTCCTAATGGCCCTGCGTACCCTGGTCAGGTGAAGGATCTGATCAAGCGCATCACCGAGCGTGTCGCAGAAGGCGAGCGCGCGCTTGTAACCACACTTACCAAAAAGATGGCCGAGGATTTGGCTGGTTACTTGAAGGATGAAGGCATGAAGGTCGCGTGGCTGCACTCGGATGTTGAAACCCTTGAGCGCGTGACAATCCTTACGGATCTTCGCAAGGGTTTGTATGACGTCCTCGTTGGCGTAAACCTGTTGCGTGAAGGTCTCGATCTTCCTGAGGTATCGCTGATTGGAATTCTCGATGCCGATAAAGAAGGTTTCTTACGTTCAGAAACTTCGCTTATTCAAACGATCGGTCGCGCGGCGCGTAACGTGAACGGACTCGTTGTTCTCTACGCCGATCAAATGACCGGTTCACTCGATCGTGCCTTGAAGGAAACGGCACGTCGCCGTGAGATTCAGATGGCTTACAACAAGGAGCATGGCATTACGCCAAAAACAATCGCCAAAAAGATCTCAGACATTCGTGCCATGCTTGGAGACGATGGCACAAATGAGAAGAATACAAAAAAGATTCTCAAGATCGAAATGACAGCCTCAATTAAAGAGATTCAAGAGGTGATTGCTGAGAAGAAGAAAGAGATGAAGGATGCCGCTGCCCAGTTGCTCTTTGAAACTGCCGCTATCTTGCGAGACGAAATTACTCTCTTAGAAAACGAATTAGCACAAAAAGAAGGGAAGACCACGGTACCTAAGAAGCGAACACGAAAGGAAGTAGCAAGTAGACAGTAGGGAGTATAGAAATATAACAACATCTTTCACTCATCGTGCCCTACCACCTACTCACTACTTACTACCCCCTGCACTTAACCACTATGCAAGAAAACATCATCATTCGCGGTGCGCGCGAACATAACTTAAAGAACATCTCACTGACCCTGCCGAGAAATCAGCTTATTTGCATTACTGGCCTTTCCGGAAGCGGTAAATCAAGCTTAGCGTTTGATACGATTTTCGCCGAAGGTCAGCGTCGGTATGTTGAATCACTCTCGGCATATGCTCGTCAGTTTTTGGGCAACATGCAAAAGCCGGATGTTGATGAGATTGAAGGCTTATCTCCAGCAATTTCGATTGATCAAAAGGCGCACGGTCGCAACCCTCGTTCAACGATCGCAACAATTACCGAAATCTACGATTACCTCCGTGTTCTGTATGCGCGTGTTGGCGAGCCGCACTGTATAAAATGCAACACTGTCATTCAAAAGCTCTCTATTGATGAAATGGTGGATATCGTCATGCGCGATCTACCAAAGAAAGCAGAGCGTGGTGATGAGGTGCTCGTTATGGCGCCAGTCATTCGTGGTCGCAAGGGTGAGTACTATCAATTGCTCTACGATCTCTACAGTGGTGGCTACGCCAAAGTTCGCGTTGACGGCAAGATGCATAAGCTCAGTGAAAAGATCGAGCTCTCGCGTTACAAGCAGCACACGATTGAAGTTGTTGTCGATACTATTCCTGTTGCTATTCTGGGCAATAAAGATGGTCGCCAGCGTTTAGCTGATGCGCTTGAGCAGGCTGCAGAAAAGGGTGACGGCTTCACGGTTATTGTGTCGCCAGGCGGTGAGCGCATGCTCTCGTCTAAGTTTAGCTGTCCAAATGACGGCTTCTCGTTCCCAGATATTGAGCCACGTCTCTTCTCATTCAATTCTCCATACGGTGCCTGTTCGGCATGTTCTGGTCTTGGCACTGTCGATCTTTTTTCAGATAAGAAATGCGAAACCTGTAACGGCACTCGCTTACGACCAGAGGCGCAGAGCGTCTATGTCGGCAAGAAAAATATCGTAGACGTTGCCGCAATGTCAGTCGATGAAGCAGTAAACTTCTTTATTGGCTTAGACTTAACACAGCGCCAGCAAGACATCGCGAGCGGTATTTTAAAGGAGGTGCAAAACCGCCTGGGGTTCATGCTGGATGTTGGTTTACATTACCTCACACTTAACCGAACCGCAGGAACGCTCTCAGGTGGCGAAGCGCAGCGTATTCGCCTAGCTTCTCAAATCGGTTCACGTCTCGTTGGCGCAATGTACGTTCTTGATGAGCCAACGATCGGTCTCCATCAGCGAGACAATGAGCGTCTCATCAAAACCCTGTTGCATCTAAGAGACCTCGGAAATACCGTTCTTGTTGTTGAACATGACGAAGACACGATCCGTGCTTCTGATTACATGGTTGAGATCGGGCCAGGCGCTGGCGTGCATGGCGGTTCAGTGGTTGCTGCTGGTAAAGCGCCAGATATTTTCAAAGATAAGAACTCACGTACCGCCGGGTACTTGCGTGGTGACTTGATGATTCCTGTTCCTGAAGAGCGTCGCTCAAAAGATGCAGGCGTTATTAAGGTACGCGGCGCTACGGAGAATAACCTCAAGAACGTTGATGTTGATTTTCCACTGCGCAAATTCGTCTGTGTCACGGGTGTCTCAGGTAGTGGTAAGTCGAGCTTGGCCCACGACGTCATGTACAAAGCAATCGCTAAGAAGCTGTACGGCGGTAGCGATATGCCAGGGGAGCATAAATCAATTCTTGGCATTGAGTATATTGATAAGGCGATCTTGATCGATCAATCACCGATCGGTCGTACACCTCGTTCAAATCCTGCAACATACACTGGTGCCTGGGGACCAATCCGCGATCTGTTCTCCTCAACTGAAGAGGCTCGTTTCCGTGGCTACAAGCCAGGACGCTTTAGTTTCAACGTTGCCGGTGGTCGCTGCGAGCACTGCGAGGGTCACGGCATGATTGAAATTGAGATGCACTTCTTGCCAACGGTCTACGTCACCTGTGAAGTGTGTCGTGGTAAGCGCTTCAATCGGGAGACTCTTGAGGTAACTTATAATGAGAAGAACATCTCTGACGTCTTAAGCATGACGATCGAGGTTGCGGCGGAATTCTTCAAAGACATTCCGGAGATCGCGGTAAAACTTCGTGCGTTAAATGAAGTCGGCTTGTCGTACATTACGCTCGGTCAATCAGCAACGACGCTTTCCGGTGGTGAGGCACAGCGTGTAAAGCTCGCAAGCGAACTCTCACGTCGCCAAACCGGTCGCACGCTCTACTTGCTCGATGAGCCAACAACCGGTTTACACTTTGATGATGTGAAGCAGCTCCTTGAAGTCTTGCATCGCCTCGTTGATAAGGGTAACTCCATGATCGTTATCGAACATAACTTAGATGTCATCAAGACCGCCGATTGGTTGATCGACATGGGTCCAGAAGGTGGTGCTGATGGCGGTACAGTAGTTGGCGTTGGTACTCCAGAAGACATTGCCCGCAAACCAAAGAGTCACACTGGTCGTTATCTGCGTAAGTATCTGAACATGTAGCTATGATCCCGGCGAGCGTAAAAATTAAGAATGGCGAACTTCCAGATGCTCCCGGAGTCTATTTTCATCGTGATGCGGAGGGGAAGTTGCTCTATGTCGGTAAGGCTACGAGCCTGAAGAAGCGCGTTAGCTCGTACTTTCTTAAGGCACACAACGCCCGCATTGCAGAGCTTGTTTCAAAGATTCGCCAGATCGATTACATCCAAACGCCAACGGTCATTGAAGCGCTTGTTCTTGAAGCAAATGAAATTCGCAAAAACAAGCCGCAGTACAACGTCTTACTCAAGGATGATAAGAGCTTCTTGTACCTGTGCTTATCAAATGAAGAGTATCCACGCCCAATGCTGTTGCGTGGCCTAGATCTTGAACGTATTGGTGTTCAGCCGTTCTCAAAAACTCTTTCTCCGGTCGCAAAGCGTTACTTCATCGCTGTTTACGGCCCATATGTGAGCGGTCGTGCTTTGAAAACAGCACTCGATCTTTTGCGCCGTGCAATGCCATGGAGCGTGTGTACGCCACCGGGAGAAAAATCGAATAACGCGCTCTTGGCGTTCACTCGTGCGCAGAAAGGTTTTGGTTTTAGGGCGGGTAGGGGAGACGGCAAGCCGTGCTTTGATGCGCAGATCGGAAAATGCCCGGGCGTCTGCATGGGTGCTATCACGTCGAAAGAATATCGACTGCACATTCGTCGCTTGATGGCGTTCTTTGATGGCCATAAGGATGAGATCATCAAAGAACTTGCCAAAGACATGAAGGCCGCCTCGCAGGCACAAGACTTTGAGCTCGCTGCAAAGGCGCGTGACAAGATATTTTCACTTGAGCACATTAAGGACGTCGCCCTTATCATGCGAGATGACGATCCGCTCCATGTATCAGCGGTACCAGAAGGCAAGATTAATGCCCTTGGTCGTATTGAGGCATATGACATCGCAAATATTTCAGGCACTGCGAACGTTGCCGCTATGGTTGTTTTTGAAGGCGGCAAGCCCGCCAAGGATCAATATCGTAAATTCAAAATAAAAACCTTCTCCGGCGCTGATGACTTTGCCGCTATGGAAGAGGTTATGCGTCGTCGCCTGCGTCGCTTTGAGCTTACGCCAAACGCCTGGCCGCTTCCTGATGTTTTTATTATCGACGGCGGCGAAGGTCAGGTAAATAGGGTGAAAGAAGTGATGCAAGAAAAGAAAATCAAAGTTCCAGTAATTGGTATCGCAAAAGGTTTTGATCGTAAGCAGGACAGGCTTGTTTATGATGCTGGCGATGAAGAGGTGCGTCGTATCGCGGAAACGTTCAAAGAGACCTTTCAGAAAGCTCGGGATGAAGCGCATCGTTTTGCTGGCGCCTACCATCGTATCGTTCGTGGTCGCTTGAGCGGCATTCCTGCCCGTAAACGAAAAGCCACGACACCATAAGAGGGGTCGGGCTTGCGTGACGCATGAGTTGAGCGTCACGAGAGGGGCGCGGGCGCGCTGTGCGGGGGCAACGGGGAAGGAGTGAGCTAGTCGAGGCATCCGGGCCGAAGGCCGAGAGCCGGATGGACGAAGTCGGCGCTCGTCTCCCATGCGAACTTGAGGAACTGATCACACTCACTCTTGGGAACATCCCAGTGAACGCAGGCTTCCTGCAGTTCTGGTTGAGTGAAGTCTGGCGGAATGTGGCAGTCCATCGGGACTTCCACGCCGTAGTCTTCCATCGGCCATTCGAAGGTCTCGATGTTCTCGATGCCTTCGAGTTCGTACACGATGGTGAACGACCCTGTGTCACCGGTGGCGACCTCCACGTACTCCTTGCTGATTGGCAGCTCGTTGACGAGCAATTGACGGTCGATCCGCTCCGCGAGCGCGAGCTGTTCATCGCCTTCCGTCACTACGTCGGTACGCAGTTTGAGGATGGCGAGCGTGAGGATCGCGCTCATGACGAGCATGTACATGTAGAGCCGAAACTTGCGTCCCGGCGACCGACTGACCTCCCTAATGATGTTTCCGATCGTTGCCCTGTGCCTATTTGCCAAGATCACCTCCTGACCTGGACGACTAAGATTAGCATAGAATAGGGCTTTTTGGGAAGTGACCAAGGTTAAGCCCATACACTCTCCCCATTGACGCCAGTCAGGGTTCCTGATACCCTTCCACAGTCTTATAAATCACTTTTTCGCTTGTGTAGGGCCAAAAAAGAGCCATTTCGGCCGCCTGAACAGCGCTTGTCTGTATGTACGCAGTTATCACCACTGGTGGAAAGCAGTATTTCGTAAAGGAAGGAGAAAAGATCCAGGTTGAGCTTCTTGAAGCTGAAGTTGGCGCAAATATGGATTTTGATGCCATGTTGATCGCTGATGAGTCCGGTGCTTCCGTAAAGGTAGGTACCCCAACCGTTGCTGGTGCGAAAGTATCAGCTAAGGTGCTCGAGCACGGTCGCGGCGACAAGATCTCCGTTATCAAGTTCAAGCCAAAGGTTCGTTACCGCCGTAACGTTGGTCACCGCCAGCCGTTCACGGTTCTCGAAATTGCAAAAATCACCGGTTAGTAAAAATCCGACGAGCAATCGTCGGATTTTTATTTCCTCATCTTTAACACTTTTATCTTTTCTCTTTAATCTCCCCATGCTACCATCCTCGCCGTCACCAAGGAGGCAGTCATGTCGAACATTCCCAAGGTCGATCTCCCCGAGATCGACGTCTCGCAACAGAACATGGTCGAAAACTGGCCAAAGGTCGTCCATCAGATCAACGAAGCCTTCACGACCACGGGATTCTTGGCCATCACTGGCCACCGGATCACCGAAGAGTACATGCGCCGCGCCGACCGCGTCGTGGAGCGCCTCTTCGCGCTCCCGAAGGATCAGCTCACGCGCTACGCGCACCCGGAGATCAGCTTCCAGCGCGGGTACGCCCCCTTCGGGGCCGAACACGCCAAGGACAACCCGACGGGAGACCTCAAGTACTTCTGGATGACGCGCGACCCGGAAGAGCCTGATGACCCGGCGCACAACCCCTTCGGAGGCAACATCTGGCCCGAGGAGGTGCCGGAGTTCAAGGGGGTCGCCCTCTTCCTGCTCGCGGAGAGCCTGCGGGTGGGGCGCATCCTGCTCTCGGCCCTCGAGATCGGGCACGATGTTCCAAAGGGAACGCTCGTGAGTCAGACCAAAGGCGCAGAAACCATGCAGCGCACCATCTACTACCCGCCGCTCGATGACTTCATCGGGGTGGGGGAAGAGAGCTGGCGCTCGGCCCCGCACGAGGACATCAACCTCATCACGGTCATGCCGGCCTCGAACGCTTCGGGCCTGCACCTCAAGCTCCGTGGCGAGTGGGTGGAGCCGGTCGCGCCCAGGAACCGCCTGATCGCGGACACGGGGGAGATGATTCGCATCTTCAAGGGCTTTGAAGGCCTCACGCCGACCACGCACCGCGTGATGAACCCCGAGGGAGAAGCTGCGCGGACTTCGCGCATCTCCTACCCGGTGTTCATTCACGGCGTCCACACGCCCGAGTACCGCGAGCACTTCTTCAAGCGCATCGCCGAGATCACCGGCCAGCCGGTGATCTGAGTACAACAACACACGACCCCGCACGCGCGCACGCGTCCGGGGTCGTTTCTTATGTCTCAGATCTTCCAGCAAGGGCACTTGCGAGCGTCACTTCATCTGCGTACTCAATGTCAGCACCCATGGGGAGTCCACGCGCTAAACGTGTTGTCTTTTTACCTAAACCCTTCACTAAGCGACTCAGGTAAAGAATAGTTGTTTCGCCATGAACGTCTGGTGAGAAAGCGAGGATAAGTTCATCGATGGCCGGATCTTTCGCAAGACGCTCCTTTAATTGATGTACTCGCAATTTATCAGGCGTCATGCCGTCGATTGGATTAAGGACGCCGCCAAGGACAAAATATCGCCCTTTGTACATGCTCGTGGCTTCAATCGTAGCAATATCACGTGCTTCACCTACAACGCACAAAAGCGACGAGTCGCGATCACTGCTTGCACAGATATCGCAACGCGTCGCTTCCGCATAGGTAAAACAGGTAGTGCACACGGTAACGTGAGCCAGCCCACCAAGCGCACGCGCTACTGTATCAAGTTCATGCTTAGGTAAGCGTAAGAGAGCAAATGCGTAGCGCAGTGCTGTCTTAGGCCCAACGCCGGGCAATTTCCCAAGCGCCGCAACCGCATTGTGAATAGGCGCGGGAAACTTGCGCATGATTATCCACCAAGGCCAAGATTTTTGAGCGCATCAAGTCCGCCACCCATTTCCTGGAGTTTAGACATGAGCTCTTTCTGGAGCTTGCTATTAACGTCGGTCAGAGCATCCTTCACACCCTTTTCAACATCAGCCTTAGAAAGGCCTTCTTCAACCTGCACGCCAAGAGTTTCGTGCGAGCCGTTAACGGTGATCATGACTTTGCCCGAAAGGCCGCTACCGACAACGATAACGTTATCAAGCATCGCTTTCATCTGCTTGCCCTGGTCACGCATGTCTTTGAGTTGTTTGAGTTTTTGAAACATAGAGTGAGAAAAGTGTAGTAGAAAGATTAATGCTTCGCAAATCCCTTAGGTGGTACTCCAGGAGGCAGATGCGTATTCTCGCCTGGCGCTCCTTTTGGCGGTAGTCCCTGTGGAGTTTGGGAAGGGATGCTCGTTGGCGTAATGCCAGAGGCGGTTTGTTGCGTAAACCGACCTTCGAGATTTCTGAATGAGGCGTACTTTTCATCCCAGTACAACTTTACGTTACCCGTTGGCCCGTTACGGTGCTTAGCAATGACGACTTCGGCCAGGTTTTTCTCTTCTGGCGTAAGTTCTTCTGGTTGATAGTTACTGTCACGACTCTTACGGTACAAGAACATAACAACGTCGGCGTCCTGCTCAATGGATCCCGAGTCACGAAGGTGTGACAGGCGGGGAATAGCCGGCTTAGTAGATTCAACAGCACGTGACAGCTGAGCGAGTGCGATTACAGGAATGTTGAGCTCACGCGCAATCTGCTTTAAGCCACGCGAGATTTCAGCAACCTCCTGAACACGGTTATCCGTCTTCACGCGGCTCTCCATGAGCTGCAAGTAGTCGACCACAATCATGCCAAGACCATGCTCGCTTTGCAGGCGGCGAGCCTTGGTACGAATGGTCATAACAGAGGCCGCCGGGGAGTCGTCAATGAAAATCGGTACCTCAGAGAGCCTGCCAAGAGCGTCACCGATTTTTGGAAAATCGTCATCGTACTCACTCAAGCGTCCGGTGCGAAGCTTCCACAAATCAACACCAGCCTCCGCACAGATCATGCGGTCAACAAGTTGTTCCTTAGCCATTTCGAGACTAAAGAAGCCGACTGGTTGCTTTGTCTTCAGTGCCACGTGACGCATGATATCGAGCGCAAAAGATGTTTTACCAACCGAAGGACGCGCTGCAATAATAATAAGGTCAGAACGCTGGAGTCCGGCAAGGAGATTATCAAGTCCGGTAAAGCCACTTGGTAAGCCGCGCATCTTACCCTTATCACGGTGCAGCTCATCAATACGATCAAAAGCATCCTCAAGAACCGAAGACAGTGGCACGAAGCTCTGTTTAATAAAGTTTCCACTAACATTGAAGAGTGTCTGTTCAGCAGTATCAAGAACCGTATCAACGTCTTCCTCTTCGTTGTAGCCAAGTTCAGTGATCTTGCTCGCCGCCTTCAAAAGACGTCGTAGTGCTGCTTTCTTGCTGACAATCTCTGCGTAGTTTGAAACGTGAGCGCTCGTGGTTACCACGTTTGTGAGCTCAACAAGTGCGGTGCGACCACCGATCTGCTTGAGAACATTTTTCTCTTCTAAACGGTTACCAAGCGTGAGCATGTCAATCGGGTCATGCCGACTGAAAAGCTCGATCATGGTTTCAAAAATCAAACGATGCGAATCTTTGTAAAAATCCTCCGGTCGCACGGCGTCACCAACCTTAACGATCGCTTCTTTATCAAGTAAAAGAGCGCCAATAAGCGATTGCTCAGCTTCAAGACTGTGCGGGGGGATACGTCCACCTTCGGCCATAGATGACGGCATCGTACTCTAGTCGTAAGCGTTCGTGGAAGGGCGATTTTGTGCCTAAAGAGTGCATAAGGTGGGGACGAATCGCTGCTATACTACTGCCATATGGCTTTTGGGCGATTTCCGATCTTTGAGGGCGCTAAGCCGCTCATTGGATCCGTGGTGGGGGTAGGTATTTTTGGCTTGCCTTTTGCGATTAATCAGGCGGGAAGTGCCTTAGGATTTTTAGTGCTCCTTGCAATCGGTGGCTTAAATATGGTGACCCTTTTAGCCTACGGAGATTTGCTTTTAGCACGTAGCGGTCATGGGCGCTTTATTTCCGTCGTGGAACATGAGCTAGGCCTCCCGGGAAAAGTGCTCGCCACGATCGCTTTCTTTGGTTCACTTTGGGGAGCGATGGTTGCGTATATCGTTCTTGGCGGAACGTTTATTTTCGATGCTCTGCATAATGTTATTCCAGTTGGGATTGTTGTTTGGCAGTCTTTATTTTTCATGGTGGCTGCCACGCTTTTGATCGGTGGGCTATCACTAGTTACTCGTCTGCAATCAATTCTCATTCCCGTTTTTGCATTGCTACTGGCGCTACTTGTTGGCTTTGCCGCGCCACACCTTGATGTCGCCAACATCACCTTTACGTCGATGAACAATCCTTGGCTCATTCCAAGCGTCGCTCTCTTTGCTTTTAGCGGTCTTGCTGCTGTGCCGGAAATGCGAGACGTGCTGGATCGAGAAAAGAGAAAGCTGCCAAAATCGATCATGCTTGGCACGGCGCTTATTGCAGCGGTGTATCTCATTTTTTCCGCAGCTATCATTGGCGTCACGGGGAAGGGAACGACCACAGAAGCTATTGAGGGCTTGCGCGGTATAGATGGGGGAGCGATTGTGGTTGTAGGTTTTGCTATCGGAGCCTTCACGGCTTTCACGGCCTTTCTTTCTGTTGGAACCGCGGTTATGAATACGCTCATCTTTGATTTTAAACGACCAATTTTGATCGCTTGGACTGTAGCGGCGCTAACCCCTTTTCTCATTTTCCTCATTGGTGCCCGCGATTTTATAAATATTCTCAGTTTTACTGGCGGCATCCTTACATCGCTCTACGCGATTCTAATTTTGCTCTCCTATGAGCGTGCGCGTTTTTCAGGTGAGTTAGCAAAGCATGCGTTGCGACTTCCGCAGGTACTGATCGCTACCGCATTTTTCATGTACGTTGCAGTTATGGTGATGACGGTAGTTGGATAAGAAAACCGACCTCCCGCAGAGCGGTTGGTCGGTATGGGTGCGTTCACTTGCGGCTCATGTGCATGAGGCCAAGCATGGCGCACAAGGCGTCACTCTGAGTCATGGAGCTGTTCTCGGCAAGCTCGATCAGCTGATGGGGTTCGACGAAGCTGATCGACATGCCTTCTTCGCCCTCGTCGAGCTTCGGCTGACCCACGCGGACGCAGCGCGGTGCGTAGAAGAAGTACTTGCGCCCGGTAGCATACGCGTCGTCAAACGCGCTACCGATCGAGAAGAGGCCGCCAGTTGCAGCATAGCCAGTCTCCTCGAAGAGCTCACGCTCTGCGGCTGCAGTTGGATCTTCGTTCGGCTCCACGAATCCCCCCGGCAGTCCCCAGAGCGCACGCCACGGACCGATCCGGAACTGCTGCGTCACGATGACCTGTCCGGCCTCCGTGACTGCGAAGACGTTCGCGCCACTCTTCCCATCGTTGATCATGAACGTCAGCCGCTTGTCGCTTGGCGTGTCGAACGTGCGCGCGATGATGCGCCGGTGGCGGTCGAAGGCGAGCTCGTCACTTATCTTGCGAAATCCCATGTGCACCTCTGTGTTGATCCCTCCGAATCGGAACAATTTCAGCAAATAATAGCCAAAAAGTCAAGGCAGAGGCGCTTGCCCTCTCTTGGTGTGCATGATACGTTTTGGCCGCTACAAGATCGGGGGAGGAATTATGACCACGTTACTCATGCGCTTTCGGGGAGTTATCACGGATGTCGACGGCACGCTCATTGATTCAGAGCGTGGCAAGATGCACGCGCATCGGCTCACGGTCGAGCACTTCGGCGGTGTCTGGCATGATCGTCTGTACCTGCAGTTTCTTGGCCAGTCAGGCCTGGAGGTAAGTGCCGGGATCGTGCGAGCGGCACAGCTGGATTGCTTGCCGACCGAGTATCGGGAAGAGTACCTGCAAGTGAAGCGGGCTATGAGCGGTAAGCCGCTAATACACCCCTGGGTGCCTAATCTGCTCCGCGGGTTCGCCGAGTACACTGCGCTTCCGATCGCGTTTGTAAGCTCCGGCTACACCACGATTGAGCTCAAGACCCTCATTGCTGATCTGCTGTATGACGCCGATGTGTCGCCGAAGGGCCGAGTGATCCTGTGCGGCTCTGACGACCCTCGAGTTCCGGAAGGCCGCAAGACCGCGCACGGCATACGCCAGATCGTGCGTGACCTTGGTCTTGATACCGCTACCGATCTATGCCTGGGCCTTGAGGATAGCCTCGAAGGATTGCGGGTTCTCGAGGCGGCTGATATCGGAACGATCATCTTTGTAGAGCACTTCGCCAACCGCGGACTGCCGCTCTCTGATGATTGGATCTCAATGCGCAAGCGATACGTGATCCCCGCAACGGGCTCATGGGGTGAACTGCGCAGGAAGCTCCGGATCTAGATCGCGTCGCTGAGAAGCTTCTCAGCGACTTTTCTTTTATTGACAGAACTTATGTGAGGCGTATCCTGGGTGGCGGTTCATTCCATAGGAGGATCTGTGAGTCTGTCAGCTCGTCAGTTGTCAGTTCGAGAATTTGGATATCTCATCGGTCAGATCTTCGCGGTCGTTGCCTGCGTGATTGGACTGATGCAGTACCTGGTGATCATGGGCACTACCCGCATCCATGCGCACCTCGACGGCAAGTCGATCGAGGCCCCGCTCATCATCGATGGCCGCCGCATGGGCACGACGCCCTACGTTGGCAGCCTCGCCATGGGGATGCACACCATCTGGGTACTGCCGCCACGCGGATCCGGTACGGCTGAGCCGCAGTTCGAATTCGAAGTCACTTCGATCATCCACGGCGCCATCCTCGACGCCAACTTTCACTCCACCTCCGCCTCGCAGGCCACCCGGCCGCCGGACGCGCTCTCGCCCCGCTGAACGAAAAACACCCGCCGGTGTTCATTCGCCAGCGGGTGTTTTTATTTTCTTACGCCTCAAGGTGTCGTGCCTGTACTTCTTGCGCCTTGATTACGTTCATGAGGAGGTAAGCAACCGTAAGTGGACCAACGCCACCAGGAACAGGGCTTACAAAGCCCGCCCAACCATCAATATTAGGATGCGCATCACCGACTACCTTACCGTTGGCAGCTTTGTTGGTGCCAACATCAATAACAATCGCTCCTTCTTGAATAGCATCCTTAGTAACAATGCCTGGAGTACCAGCGGCGATAATAACGATATCGGCCTCACGGGTGAGGGCATTGATGTTTGGAGCATTTTTCTGCACGAATGACCCTTCAACCTCAGCTTCACGCAAAAGTTCAATAAGAGGTTCGGCAAAGATTTCGCTATTACCAACAATCACCGCATGTGCGCCTCGAATAGGTCGGCGCGTTGCTTGAATAAGTCGCATGATAGAGAGCGCAACCGGCGGCACGAGAACCGGAGAGTTATCAAGAAGCGCGCGACGATTCTCTTTATGAAAGCCGTCAACGTCTTTGGTTGGGTGAATGGCGTTAATAACGGCGTCCGTATCTTGCGTAGTAAGTGGAAGCTGAACAAGGATGCCGTGAATGTCTTGGCGCAAGTTAAGGGTCTTAATCTTGTCGATCAAATCCTCAGTTGCGATATCACCCGGTAGATTTATGCGCTCAACATAAATTCCAACTTCACGCGCTGCCTCTTCCTTCAGTTTCACATAAAGTGACGATGCGGAGTTGTCACCAACAAGAATAACCGCCAAGCCCGGTGGTTGAGAAAGGTGACTAATACGATCGGCGGCCTTCTGGCGAATGGTGCGCGCAAGTACGCGGCCATTAAGAATTTCGGTCATAATTATCGCCGATGATAGGGCATCCAGGGATAAAAAGCAACGGGATTGTGATGCGAAAAGAGAGTGGCAGAAAGATTAGCTCTTGAAGAGCGGGAAGTCATGCATGAACTGCGCGACCTCTTTTTTAATGTTAGCAAGTTTCGTTTGATTGGTGTGATTAGTGATTGCGCTATCGATCCAGTTCGCGACCCGAGTCATATCAGTCGGTTGCAGGCCACGCGTTGTGATGGCCGGCGTACCAAGGCGAATGCCAGATGGATCAAGCGGCGGACGAGCGTCATCCGGGATCATGTTCTTGTTAACGGTAATGCCAGCCAGATCAAGAGCCTCTTGAGCCTCTTTGCCGGCCAAGCCCTTACTCGTGACATCAATGAGCATCAAGTGGTTGTCGGTGCCGCCAAACATGAGCTTATAGTCGCGTTTTAAAAACTCCGCTTCAAGAGCTTTGGCGTTAGCCTTGATAGTCTGTGCATACGTTGCAAAGCTTGGTTGAAGCGCCTCGCCAAAAGCCACTGCTTTAGCAGCGATGGTGTTCATGTGTGGGCCGCCCTGCAGTCCTGGGAAGATGGTTTTGTTGATCGACTTAGCGAGTTCGGTTTTGCACATGATGATACCGCCTCGTGGTCCACGAAGTGTTTTGTGTGTGGTGCTTGTGACGACATCAAAAAGTGGCACGGGATTATTCATGGTACCGCCAGCAATGAGCCCCGCAATGTGGGCAATATCCGCCATGGTGAGTGCGCCAACTTCGGTAGCGATCTCCTTCACCTTGGCGTAATCAATTTCACGTGAGTAGGCCGAATAGCCTACAAGAATGAGCTTTGGTTTGTGATCAATCGCCATCTGGCGCAGGTGATCATAATCAAGGGTGCCGCTCGCGGTAGTCTTGTAGCGCACAAAGTTGTAACGCTGCGCGCTATCTGTTACCGGATGACCGTGGGTAAGGTGGCCGCCGTGTGAGAGATCCATACCAAGTACGGTGTCTCCCGGCTGAAGAAGCGCGGCATAAACCGCAATGTTAGCCGGAGCGCCCGAGTGCGGCTGTACGTTTGCATGTTCTGCTCCAAAAAGTTGCTTCAATCGATCAATGGCTAACTGCTCCATTTCATCCACAAACTGACAGCCACCATAGTAGCGACGTCCAGGGTAGCCCTCGGCATACTTATTTGTTGCAACCGATCCAAGCGCCGCTAAAACAGCTGGGGAGACGAAGTTTTCTGAAGGAATCATTTCAAGCCCTTCTTTTTGCCGCCCCTCTTCCTTAATAAGAGCTTCGGCAATAGCGGGGTCGGTCGTTTGGAGATCGTTGAATGACATATGGTGGGAGTGTAGCAGAGGGCGTAGGAAGTAGGGAGTGGGGAGCAGGGAAAACAAAGTGATAGCGAAAAGCCTGAAAATCTGGCATCATATATTTAAAGAATGATTGAACTTGCATTATGACGTCTGAGGTTTTTGCTGAAGCTCTGAAAACAAGATTCGGTGCCCAATATAAAGAAGGTGAGCTCTTAGCGCGTCACCTTAATTTTCGTATCGGCGGCCCTGCTAAATATTTCGTTGAAGCAAAGAGCTCGCAAGATGTTATTGATGCCGTCGCAATCGCCCGTGAGCACCAGATAGAGTTTTTTATTCTAGGTGGCGGCTCAAATACGCTTGTAAGTGATCAGGGGTTTGAAGGTTTCGTAATCAAGGCCGCAAACCGTGGTATCAAAATTGATGGCACGACGCTTTACGCTGAAGCCGGTGTCATATCTGCTCTTGCAGCTCGTAAATCCGCAGAGCTTGGTCTGCGTGGTTTTGAGTGGGCCATCTCACTTCCGGGAACAATCGGTGGCGCTGTGCGTGGCAATGCCGGTTGCTTTGGTGGTGAGACTAAAGACAACATTGTGAGCGCAACGGTTTTGCATGCTAACGGTTCAGTAAGCGAGGTGTTGGCAAAGGACTTGCATTTCGGTTATCGCCACAGCATCTTTAAAGAGCTGGGTAATACCGATGTAGTCCTTGCGGCTACTTTCGCGCTTGTCCAGGGAACAAAAGAAGAAGCCACGGCGCTTCTTGAAAAGAATCTTCAGTCTCGCAAAGCTACGCAGCCAATGGGCTCAGCTTCAGCGGGCTGCATGTTCAAAAATTTTGAGTTTAGTTCAGAAGAGATGATCGCCAAGATCGCCAAAGACGCCGATATCCCAGAAGCGATGCTAAAAAATAAGCGCATTGCGGCCGGTTGGATCATTGATCAACTCGGCTTGAAAGGGTTGCGTGTTGGTGATGCTCAGGTGTCGGATGAACACGGCAATTTTCTCATGAACGTCGGTCATGCAACCGCGGAAGATATCGCAATGCTCATTAGCCGTATCAAAACCCGCGTCCGTGATGAATACGACATCAATCTTGAAGAAGAGGTGAGGTTTGTTGGTATTTAGATTTTGTAATCTTTTATCTCTACGCTCCTATGCGCATCACTGAAATCAAGGCAACGAACATGGAACTCACCCCAGCAATTCGTGAGTATATTGAAAAGAAGCTTGAGGCGCTTGAAAAGATGACTGCGCACTATTCGCCGTGTGATATGTCGATTGAGGTTGGCAAAACCTCTAATCATCACCAAAAGGGAGAGATCTGGCGCGCTGAATTCCACCTTTTACTACCAGGGGGCGGTATTCGTATTGAGCGTACCACCGAGGATTTGTACGCCTCTATTGATGCGGCTAAAGATGCCATGAAACTACAACTTGCTGAGCGAAAAGATCGCTCCTAGGGTTTCAACAGGTTACAATAGTGGTTGTATGCATATTCCGAGCGCAAAACACGTGCACTGCGTTGGTATTGGTGGCATCGGTATTTCCGCTGTCGCTAAGTTCTTTTTAGCGCATGGCGTGGCGGTCACCGGCTCGGATCTTAAAGCGTCAGCAATCACGAAAGAGTTAGAGGCGCGTGGCGTGAGGGTGCATATCGGCCCATCGCAAAGCGCATGGATCGCAGATGATTGCGATCTTCTTATCTATTCAGAGGCGGTGCCTGCGGACGCGCCGGAACGACTAGAGGCAGCGCGCCGTAGCATTCGGCAGCTTGGTCATTTTGATTTTCTTGGCGACCTCTCTCAGGATTTTGAAACGATTTGTGTTACGGGAACAAATGGCAAATCAACAACGACCGCCATGGTCGCTCGTATCTTTGAGGATGCCGGTCTTGATCCGGTGGTTTTCGTAGGTTCGCTCGTGCCTGGTTGGAAAGATGGCAACTATCGTCACGGAAAAGGGAAGTATTTGATCGTGGAGGGCGACGAGTACAAACAAAAGATGGTGAAGCTATTCCCGAAAACCACGGTCATCACCAATATTGAGGAGGATCATCTGGATGTTTATCGAGACCTTGACCATATCATTGCTACCTTTCAAGAGTGCGTGAATAAAACTGCTAAGCACGTTTTCAGAAACAGTGACGATCCAAACAGCATGCGTCTTGAGGTGAGCCCTGTGAAAGACGCAACGTACGGGCACAGTCAGCTTGCAGACATTGCGGCAAAAGACAGAATCGTTGCCGCTGGTGAGCAAAGTTTCACCATCGAACGAAGCGCAAAAAATCTTGGCCGCGTATCACTCAAGGTGCCGGGGGAGTTTAATATGATGAATGCTGTTGCTGCGCTATGCGTCGCGTCGCAGTATGATATTGCGTTTGCACAAGCAAGTAAGACCCTGGGATCATTCTCCGGAATTTGGCGCCGCTTTGAACGTGTCGGCGAGCATGACGGCGCTGATATTATTTCAGATTACGGACATCATCCAACAGCCATTCGTGGCACACTCGCGGCTGCTAAAGAGTTTTTCCCAGGCCGCCGTGTAGTGCTTCTTTTTGAGCCGCACCAACATAGTCGTACGCATGAACTATTTGATGACTTTGTTGAATCTTTTGATGATGCTGATGTTCTTATCCTTTCTGAAATCTACGGCGTCGCTGGTCGCAAGGATGATGCGGGAAAGGTTTCAAGCCGCGATATTTTAGAGGCAATCGATCGTCGTTTACCGGCGGGTCATGAGGCGGTTGGTAAGCAGCACTATGCCGCTGATCTCACCGAAGCTGAGCGCATACTGCGTGCACTTATTCGCCCTAACGATGTCGTCATTGTTATGGGTGCGGGCGATGTTGATGTTGTGGCTCGCAACCTTGTAGCGTAATGCCGTATGGAGCGCGAACACGACGGGCATGAGCAAGGAGCTGTCGAGGAAGTACAGGAGAGTGTTATTGAGCAGCATGAGGAAAAAGAATCACTGCCTGAGCGTTTGCGTTTTGAAAAATTACCAAAGGATGAACAGGAGAAACTGCTTGGCGTTGCACTTGAACAGATGCGGCAAGCAATCGGTCCAGTAAGAGATTATGCGGTGTTCGCAAGTACTGCTATGTACTTAAACGGCGAGCGCTTAGTTGATCGCGGTGAAGATGGTGGAAAAGAGCTCATGGCGCCACCGGGAGATTTTGATGCGGCAGTGTTTACGGAGGACGCGCTTAATCAGATTCGTGAACGGTTGAGCAACATGCCAAACGTCGAGTTTGATAATAATGGACGTTATATTTCCATGGTCGGCGAAGAGGCGCGAAAGTTAGCTGGGAAAATAGTTCTCGAACTTGAGCGTAATGAAGAAAAGCATGAGGTTGAGTATGATTTTGAATTTTTTTACAAGACCTTTATCGTGCCAAAGGAATTAGCACAGGGTCGAACAATTGACCGGCGCGGTTTGAAAGCGCTCGACCTAGAGGCTCTTCATGGCCAATATGAAAAGAACCTCAACTTTGAAAGTGCAATCAATGAAGGAGTGATGCAGGTAGTGCAATTTATCGAATCCGATCATGAGCAGATGGCTAAGCTGAAGCAAGAGGTGGCGTCAGGAGAGTTATCAGCGGAGTCAGAGCGTGTTCTTGATCACCTCAAAGTATCGTCAGAAGATATGCACGAGGCCTTTGGAATTCAAGAAAAGATTCGAGCGCTCGAAAAACAGCAGACCGATGGTCGTAAGCGCGTTGAAGATTTACAGAAGCTTCAGATGTCGTACGAAAATATCGGACTCGAAGATAAAGCGCGCGATCAGGAATACGCTATTGATCAAGCCGCGCATCAGGTTCGTAAAGACTGGAAAGAGATGCAAGAACTTATTTCAAAGCGTGCCACGATTCTTGCGGGAACAAAAACTAAAATCTGGAAGCGTGAGTTAAATATTCTGCAGCTTGCTAAGATTCGTGGCCGAGAATAAAAAACCCGCCATGAAGGCGGTTCATTTTGTTTGCTAAAAAGACATGCGCCCCGAGCGTGGTCGGGACGCGAGTGAAGCTTAGGCGGCAGGTTGATGCTGCCGAGCCTCGGGGCGAAGAACGAAGGTGAAGTGCTCGTCCTCGTACGTGATGCGGTCACCCTCGACGCGCGGAAGGCGCGTATCGTCGAGTCTGATCGCGACTTCGCTGATGCTCATCGTGCCGTAGGTAGCTACGATGCGATCGACGTTGCCGGTTGCATCGCTGCACAGGTTGTTGCGAGCATCCCGGAAGCCGATCTGATGCATGTGGCCGAACTGCTGCGGTTGTCCAGCCTGGATCACCTCAATCTCACAGTGAAATGGATCTCGAATGGCCGCGATCGCCTGCTGCCAGGCGAGAAGCGCGCTGCGCATGTGTTCCTCCTAGTGCCCAGTGCAGTGTAACAAAAGATTTTGTCCGCAGGGCGCATAGGGTGGATAAGGCATCAAGAGCCATTGCGCCAAGCCCCATAATCCGGCACACTGGCTGCGTCATTCCCCAAATCCTCCCGTTTTGTTATGTCTTTTTGGAAAAAACTGCTCGGTGATCCGAATGCTAAGGTTATCAAAGGATTACAAGCAGATATCGCTCGTGTTAGCGAAAAAGAAGCTGAAATAAGCGTACTTTCTGACGACGCTCTGCGCGCCAAGACAAAAGAGTTTCAAGAGCGACTCACAAGCGGTGCGACCACTGACGACCTCATGGTTGAGGCTTTTGCGGTTATTCGTGAAGCCGCCAAGCGCACGCTTAATCAGCGCCACTATGATGTGCAGTTGATGGGTGGACTTGTGCTGCACCGCGGTGGCATTGCCGAAATGCGTACCGGTGAAGGCAAGACCCTGACGGGAACGGCGCCAGTCTACTTGAACGCCCTTACGGGAAAAGGCGTGCATGTCATTACTGTAAACGACTACTTGGCTAAGCGTGATGCGGTCTGGATGGGCCAGGTGTTTCATTTCCTTGGTTTGAGTGTGGGCGTTATCCAGCACGAAAGTGGCTACAGGTACGATGAAACGTTTAAGGCGGAAATTCCAGAAGTAGCAGCTGAGGACGTAGAAAAGAAGCGTGATACTACGGCTTCATATCGCGTGCAGACTGATTACTTGCGCCCATGTTCGCGTAAGGAGGCTTACGCTGCTGATATTACGTACGGCACCAATAACGAGTTCGGTTTCGATTACCTACGCGACAACATGGTGCAGAATCCGGAGCAGCTCGCGCAGCGTGGTTTACACTACGCGATTGTTGACGAAGTCGACTCGATTTTGATCGACGAAGCTCGTACGCCGCTGATCATTAGTGCTCCTGCTGAAGAATCCGCTGACCTGTACTATAAATTTGCCGAGATCGCTAAAAACTTAGTGGTCGGTGACGATTACAACGTTGATGAGAAGATGCGAACCTCAACCTACACTGAGGCTGGTTTGCAGAAGATTGAAAAAGCGCTCGGCATCAATAACCTGTATGAGGCTGGTTTGCAGATGGTGCATCATGCTGAGCAGGCCTTGCGCGCGCACGCCATGTTTAAGAAAGATCGTGAATACGTGGTGCGTGAGGGAGAGGTGATGATCGTTGATGAGTTCACTGGTCGCTTGATGGAGGGCCGTCGCTACTCAGAGGGTTTGCACCAGGCGATTGAGGCTAAGGAAGGTGTAAAAATCCAACGCGAGAGCCGCACGCTGGCAACAATTACGTTCCAGAATTACTTCCGTTTGTACGACAAGCTTTCAGGTATGACAGGTACCGCTGCCACTGAGGCTGAAGAGTTTTCCAAGATCTACAAACTTGAAGTTACCCAGATTCCAACTCACCGCGAAAATAAGCGTACCGATCTTCCCGACCTTATTTATAAGTCAGAAAAAGGGAAGTGGATGGCGGTTGTAAAAGAGGTGAAGGCACGTCATGAAAAAGGTCAGCCGGTACTAATCGGTACGGTATCGATCGATAAAAATGAACTCTTGTCTGAATTGCTCCGCGCGGCCGGTGTGCCTCACAAGATGCTCAACGCCAAGAACCATGAGAAAGAAGCTGAAATTGTAGCGCAAGCCGGTCGTCGTGGCGCAGTAACGTTGGCAACGAACATGGCTGGTCGCGGTGTTGATATTTTGCTTGGTGGTAACCCGCCAGATAAGGAAGAGGCGGAAGCAGTGCGCACGCTTGGTGGCTTGCATGTGATAGGTACCGAGCGCCATGAGAGTCGTCGTATTGATAACCAGCTACGTGGTCGCGCTGGTCGTCAGGGAGATCCTGGCAGCACGCAGTTCTTCGTGTCCCTTGATGACGATTTGATGCGTATCTTCGGTGGTGCACGAGTGAAGGGCATGATGACCTCCCTTGGTCTTGATGATGAAACTCCAATCGAGAGCGGTATGGTGACGCGCTCGCTTGAGAAAGCACAGCAACGTGTTGAGGGTCATAACTTCGATACCCGTAAGCATGTTCTTGAGTACGATGACGTTTTAAACAAGCATCGTTTAGCGATTTACTCAGAGCGCCGTGGCTTGATGACCGGCGAGCGAGCTGATGCACATGAAGAAATCATGGGTTACGTTGAGCGAGAAGCCGAGCGTGTCGTGTTCTTCCACACCACGCCATCAGATGTGCCAACGGAATTTGCTGCTGAAAAGAAAGGCGATTGGAATCCGAATGAAATCGTTGAAACATTCAATACCATGGTGCCACTTGCTGCAGACGAGAAAGTGGCGATCACTGCGGAATTGAAAGAGCTCTCACTTGATAAAGAAAAGTTGGCACAGCAGCGTTCAAATGTCATAACAACGGTTGTTGATGCGGCAAAGCGTGCTTACGCAACCGCTATTGAGAAGGTTGAGGATGAGGCAAGTATTCGCCGCATCGAACGCACGCTCTTGTTGCGTGCCATGGATGGCGCTTGGATGCGTCACCTTGATGACATGACCTACTTGCGCCGCACGATCGGTTTGCAAGGGTACGCGCAGCGCGATCCACTTGTGGAGTACAAGCGTGAATCATTCCGCCTGTATACCGCGCTACGTGAAGATGTTGCTCGCGAAGTGGTTTATAACGTGTTCAAGATCCTTGATCAGGCCGCAACAGCTACGGTACTTATGCGAACCGCTGTGTCCGCCGCTAAGACCGTGACGCAGATGCAGAAAGATCAAAATGAGAAGAAGTAAGGAAAAAACAGGCCTCATGGCCTGTTTTTTATTAAAACCCCAGCGTTTACTTGACATTTTGTACCTTAGCATGCTAAGATCCCTCCTTATGTTCCACCAAGATCATAGCCTTACCGGCATTGCGCGCCAGGTCATGATAAGTGCATTTTTTCTAGATAAAATGCTCAATCGTGTACTAAAGACGGAGGTAGACCTATCAGCTGCACAGTTTCGCATGCTCGCAGGTCTCTACTTTCACGGCAAGACCCCGCAAAGCCAACTAGCAAAGATGTGGGATATTGCAGAGTCATCTGCTAAGCGGCAGATCGATCTCCTCCATACTCGAGAATTTATCCGCTTTGATACAAGTACGCCTGGCCGATCGGTTCCCATTGAGCTCACTGATGCCGGTATCGGCGTGGTCCGGCAATCGCTTGAACATATCTCACAAGTGCTAGATGAAAAATGTCGATCGCTATCTGAAGAAGATCGTAAGTCACTCGGACTACTGCTTCATAAATTCACTGCCGGTTTGAAAGATGAATTCACTGATGCTTGCAAAACAAAATAAATATTTCTATGACAACTCTTGAAAAAATGCAGTCTGCAAAGGTACGTGTGGTAAGTGCAATGAAGGCGCGTCCATGGTTAACCGCCGGCACGGCGATTATTCTTGTACTTGGCATTGTGTATGTAGCAAAGGGAAGCCCAGCTCCTGTTGTTGAGGTTGTACGTGCGCCAATTGCAGTGCAAACAATTGCGCTCGCTGGTCTTGATGAAGCACAGACCGAAGTAACAACGAGCGGTATCATTGAGTCGCTCGATCAAGTAGAGATGAAGAGTGAATCTTTTGGCACGGTCACCCGAGTAAACGCCAAGGTTGGTCAAACAGTGCGCTCTGGAGCTATCTTGGTTCAGCTCGATACTAAATCAATCGATGCCCAGCTTTCACAGGCTTCCGCGGGTCTTTCTCGAGCTCAAGCATCGTTGAATGCTCGCCTAGCTGGCGCGACCGATGAGCAGATCGCCCAGTCACAAGCAGGGCTCGATGCTGCAAATGCTCAATTCGCACTCACGGTTTCCTCCATGGATGCAGCGGTTGAGCAGGCAAAGATCGCTGAAGAGTCAGCGCTCTTGGCATTGCAAAACGCCCAGGCTGGAATCGGTCTTGGCGACGACTCTGCGCTAACCGGTGCAGAAAACACCGCGCGCTCGAGCTTTGCCTCAGCTATGAATACTCTGGCTGTAATTACTGATTATCAGTATCGCTATTTCTATTGCACAAGCGACCAGATCTGTCGTGATATTGAGAACGCCAAGGAAGATGCGGTGCGCACACTTGTAGGCGCATCAGATGCTGGTCAGTGGACCATGACGTCAATCAGCCAGCAGCAAGGTGGTATCTTTGCCGATCTTGAGAATCTTTCCCCAAATAGCGCAACCTACTCAGACGATCTTGTCGCGGTGCTACAGAAAGAAACGGATGCCTTGCGAGATTTGCAGGTTGCTCTTTCTAGCGTTCGCACCGGTCTTGAGACCGCGCTTGCGGCTAACGCAACGTCTGCCGAGAAGGCTTCAGTTGAAATTGAGCAGTCCGGGATCGATGCCTTGATTGCTACGGTATCAGGAACGGCGCAGAGCGTCGTTGCGCTTCCTGTAACTGCAAAGACATCAGTTGATGCTGCAAAGAGCGCTTATGATCGAGCAGTAGCGGCACGCATCGCTTCGGAAGAGCAGCGCGTTGCAAACATTGCCCTTGCTGAGAGTTCAGTGGCGTCAGCGCAGGCTGGCTATAACGCCACCGTGGCTGATCCTCGTTCAGTTGATATCGCGGGCTTAGAGGCAGGTGTGCGTGAAGCTCGTGCTTCAATTGCTATTCTTTCCGCACAGCGCGAGAAGCTTATTTTACGTGCGCCGTTTAGCGGTACCGTATCTGCGGTACGTGTGAAAAAGGGTGAGCTTGTTTCAAGCGGCATGTCCGTTGTATCGATCGTAAATGACGATGCTCTTCAGGTGCAGGCTTACGTAAGTGAACGCGAGCGACCGTATATCACGATCGGAGCTACCGTTGCCATTAGTGAGCGTGGTGAAGGAACGGTAATTGCGGTTGCACCAAGCGTGGACCCGATGACCGGAAAAATTGAGGTTGTCATTGGTGTTACCGATGACCGAGATTTAACAATCGGTGATAGCGCTAACGTTATCATTGAGATTAATCGCGAGGCTGTAGCTGAATCATTGCGCTTCTTGCCGCTCTCGGCCGTAAAGTTGTATCCAGATCGTTCGGTTGTACTCCAGGTACAAGATGGCATCCTTGTTGAGGTTCCGGTAACCGTAGGCGAAGTGATCGGTTCATCGGTTTCAGTTGAGGGACTGCCAACAGAAGGTGAGATTGTTGAAAATGCTCGCGGCGTGCGTGCCGGCGATAGTGTTGTAGTAAGCGAGTAATCCTATGTGGCAATTCTTTATTGAACACCGTCGCGTTACCTACGTTTTAGCAATTGCCTTGGCGCTTATCGGTCTTATTTCCGCTAACGCCATGCCGAAGGAATCGAGTCCTGAGGTAAACGTGCCGATTGCCGTTATTTCAACGGTTCTACCAGGCGCAAGCGCTGTAGAGGTTGAGGAATTGGTAACAAAGCCAATTGAAGATCAGCTTGGTGGACTTTCAGACATTGACGCCATGGACTCTACTTCAAGCGACGGTGTTTCACTGATCACCGTACAGTTTGTGGTTGGTGCGGATATCGATGACCTCATGAACGATGTTAAGGAGCGAGTCGATCGCGCTAAGCCGGAATTGCCAGATGATGCTACTGATCCAGCGGTGCAGCGTGTGAGTTTCAATGATGTTCCTTTTTATACTTTTGCACTTTCCGGCGATCTTCCACTTGCTGAATTGACCGAGATCGCAAATGACGTTGCAGAAGAGTTGCGTGGCGTACAAAGTGTCGCAACCGTGAACGTCATCGGTGGCCAAGAGCGCCAGATCCATGTACTTGTGGATGATGCGCGCTTAACACAGTTTGGACTCTCGCTTGATGCTGTTACGGCGGCAATTGGCGCCGCCGATGCCAACATTCCTGTTGGCTCCGTTGAGTCTGGTGGTGCGATCTATAACGTGAACTTCTCTGGATCAGTTGATTCGGTAGAAGAACTGTCACTTTTGCCAGTAAGCGATCGCGAAGGTGCGGTGATCTACCTACGTGACGTCGCGACGGTAGTTGATGGCTTTGCCCAGGCATCGTCTATTTCGCGCTTGTCACAAAACGGCGAAGCTTCCGAAACATCCGTTTCGATCGCCTTATACAAAGTCGCCGGTGGTGACATTGTGCGCACGCGTGACGCCGTTGTAGCGGAGCTCGCGTCACTTGATGGCCGCGTGATTCCAGAAACGGTGTCGCGCTACGTTGTTGAGGATACCGCCGAAATGATTCGCACCGATCTTGCCAACCTGATTGCAAATGGTTTGCAGACGTCGGCGCTCGTTATGGTTTTGCTATTTGTCTTCCTCGGTTGGCGTGAAGCAATTCTTGCAGGTTTATCCATTCCGCTGACGTTCTTGATGACTTTCTTTGGTCTTCTGAACCTAGGCCTCACAATCAACTTCCTCACGCTCTTCTCGCTCATCTTGGCGCTCGGCATCCTTGTTGATGCGGCAATCGTTGTCACCGAAGGTTTGCACGGCAATCTTGCGAAAGGCTTGTTACCGGTTGATGCCGCTAAGGCCACGGTTGAAGAATTCAAATTGCCACTGATCTCCGGAACGCTCACTACGATCTTTGCTTTCATTCCGATGCTCCTAACCTCAGGAATCATCGGTGAATTCATTAAGAGTATTCCGATCACGATCACGGTAGTTCTGTGTTCATCTATTTTCGTAGCGCTTGGTATTGTGCCGACCTTTGGCATGCGCTTCCTGCGTAAACAAGAGAAGCAGAGCAAATTTCATGTAAAGGTCGATCAAGGATTTGAGAAGATTCGCAGCCGTTATCGCACGCTGTTGCGCTTCTTCCTTGAGGATGCAAAGGCTCGTCGCCGCTTCTTTGCTGTAGCGTTAGGTGCATTCGCTTTAGCCTTCGCGCTGCCAATCACCGGACTCTTGAGCGTGAACATGTTCCCGGCCTCAGATGAAGATGTCATGTACGTTGATCTCACTATGCCGGTCGGAACACCGCTTGCAGCAACAGATGAAGTAGTAAACGCCTTTGAGGCTGTTATTGCTAGCCAGGCTGATGTGCATTCTTATCTTGTTACAGTTGGCGCACAAACAAGCGCGGGTAGTATTAGCGGGGGAGGCGCGCAAAACGGTCACGTTGCGCAATTCACCGTTCAATTAAGTGAGGATCGTAAAGTATCAAGTGTAAAAATAGTTGAGGCGCTTAATGCCGCCTATCCTGAATACGCAGATGCCGATGTTTCGTTCTATCAAGCTTCAAGCGGTCCACCAAGTGCGGCTCCAGTTGTTATTTCTATTACTGGAGATGACTTGAACGAACTTGAACGCTTGGCTCTTGATGTTGAGCGAACTGTTAATACCATTGAAGGCACGCGTGACGTTTCATCATCCGTTAAAGAAACGAATGGCGAATTCGTACTTACCGTTGATCGCGATGCGGTGCAACGTTATGGCGTTTCGCCGGCACGTGTTGCGATGCTTTTGCGTAGCGCTGTATTCGGCACAAACGCAACGAGCATTCGTTTGCTCGGTGAAGACGTTGATGTGTCGGTAAAGTATGCCTTCGGCGATGAAAGCGTCGTCGGTAGTCCAAACGTTATTGATCTTGCCGCACTTGAATCATTAAATGTACAAACAGCAACCGGCACCGTGCCTCTTGGTCAGCTTGTTGAGACTTCGCTTACCAATAGTCGCGCTACCATTGAGCACGTTGATGGTGATCGGATTGTGAAGGTGACAAGTAACGTAGACACAGGAGTGAGCACCACAGAAATCTTCACACAGGTACAAGGTGTACTTGATGCGCTTGAGCTACCAGCGGGTTATACAGCGAAGGTAGGCGGAGAGAATGAGGATATTGCTGAATCTTTCTCAGACATGTTCCGCGCCATGTTCTTTGCAATCTTCTTGATTGCGGGGCTCTTAGTGTGGCAATTCAAGTCATACCGTCAGCCGTTTATTGTGCTCTCTTCAATTCCACTTGGACTCATCGGCGTGTTCTTCGGTCTAACGCTTACAGGTCAAACCCTGAGCTTCCCTGGACTTATCGGTGTTGTGGCGCTTGCCGGTATCGTTGTGAACAACGGCATCATTCTGATCGATCGTATCAATGAAAGTCGTCGCCAGGGCGTTGAAATGACCGAGGCGATCATTGAGGCTTGTGATACGCGCCTGCGCCCGATCTTCCTCACTACAATCACTACAGTTGTGGGTATCTTCCCGCTAACGATCTCTGATCCAACCTGGGGCCCACTAGGCTTCACGATCATCTTCGGCCTTACATTCTCAACTGTTTTAACGCTCGGCATTGTGCCACTTCTGTACGCGCGTTTTGCGGAAAAGGTTATAGAGTAAAAGGAGGGTAGTGTGATACTATCTGCCCACTATGCTGTCCCTCGAAGAAGTCTTCTCACGGTTAGTGGCTAAGAAAAAAGAGTTACGTGACATCAAGCGATCGTATCAAGATGCGCTAAAAAATAGTCAGCAATATCAAGAGATTCTGGAAGAGATGGAGAATCTCAAGGCTAAGAAAAAGGCTCTGCAAAACGAACTCTTGAGTGAAGCCTTAGACAAGGCGCGTCATGAAGAGTTAGCAGTAGATATCAAAACAGATAATGAACTGCTCACAGACCTTGTGCTCACAAAATTCCTAGCAGGGGAGGTGGTAGAGGTGGTTGATGACTTTAATGTAAAGCTCGTTCCGCAATTCAAAGTAAGCTTCAAAAAGAGTTAATCACATACGGTGACAAGAAAGGAAAAAGCGAGAGTAATCTCGTTTTTTTCTTTTCAACCCCAAGCAGCCTTGTTTTCCCGATATTCATCAGCTAGAATGCCCTGGACTATGCAAAAATACGGCACAAAAGAGCGTTTAGCTGGGGTGAGTGCTCGCTGGGGCGCTGTTGGGATCGGGGCACTGCTGCTTGTACTAGCAACAATCGCCTATCCAACACCATGGAATGCGGCCATGCAGAAAATGCAGGATACCGTTGGTTTCCGACTTCCTTTTGTGGCTGAAATTCCATTTACGCTCGGTCTTGACCTGCAAGGTGGAGCGCACTTGGTGTATGAGGCTGATATGAGCGCTATTGCCGTTGGCGAGCGCGGGGAAGCGCTTTCTGGCGTGCGAGATGTTATCGAGCGTCGTGTAAACGCCTTTGGCGTTGGCGAGCCTGTTGTACAAACCGTCATGCGCGATGACAGCTATCGTGTACTGGTTGATCTTCCTGGTATGCAGGACGTTTCAGCTGCTGTGCGTGAAATTGGTGAAACGCCAGTGCTTGAATTCAAGTTGCCAAATGAAAATATTGATTTCTCCGCTTCGCCAGAGCAGGAGGCTCAAATTGCTGCAGCTCAAGAGGTTGAGCGCGCTGAGGCGCTCACTGTGCTTGATCGTGCATTAAGCGGAGAAGATTTTGCCACGCTTGCGTCCGAGGTATCTATCGATGAAACAACGCGTGCAAATGCAGGTTACCTTGGATTTGTTACAGAAGAGGACCCAGAATACGGCGGACTCGTTACAAGTATTCGTGAAGATGGCTTGCGTACTGGTGTTATTGATGGCCTCTATGAAGGAACGTCTCGCATGCACATCATGCGCTACATTTCTCGCAAGGATGAGCAGCAGCCACGTGTCTCGCACATCTTGATCTGTTACGCCGGTGCACCAAGCTGTACCTCGGAACGAACAAAAGAAGAGGCGCTAGCTTTAGCGCAAGAGGTGCAGTCAGAAGCAACCACTCGCAACTTTGCTGATCTTGCTAAGGAGCATTCTTCTGACGTAGGAAGTGTTGAAAGCGGGGGAGACCTCGGTTTTGTGCCGCGTGGCGTCATGGTTGCTCCATTTGAGGAAGCGGCGTATGCGCTTCGCACGGGTCGAATCTCTGAAGTTGTTGAAACAGATTTTGGTTACCACATTCTCTACCGATCAGAATCACAGAACATTCGCTCGTACGAGTTGGCGCATATTGAGATGCCATGGACGACGCTCTCAGATGTTTTCGTGATCGATCCGTGGGAAAACACCACGCTCTCCGGAAAGCACATTCGTCGCGCCAGCGTTTCGTTTGACCCAAATACGGGAGTTCCATATGTGCTTCTTGATTTCAATCCAGAGGGCGCGCAGCTCTTTGGTGACCTGACCGCAGCTAATACCGGTAACGTGATCGGTATCTTCCTTGATGGCGAAGCGATCACCACCCCGGTTGTTCAGCAGGCAATTTACGGAGGTCAGGCCACGATTTCCGGCGACTTCACAACTGAAGAGGCAAAACTTTTAGCTCAGCGCTTGAATGCTGGTGCTCTTCCTGTGCCAATTTCAGTCATTGAGCAGCAAACGATCGGGCCGTCGCTTGGCGCCGCTTCACTCGAATTGAGCGTGACGGCAGCTATCATCGGCTTCTTCCTCGTGGTGCTGTTCATGGTGTTGTACTACCGCTTGCCAGGTTTGTTCGCGGCCTTAGCGTTGGTGTTCTACGCTGTACTTAACTTGGCCCTATACAAGCTCTTTGGCGTAACAATGACGCTTTCGGGTATTGCAGGTCTTGTATTCTCCTTTGGTATCGCAGTTGATGCCAACGTCCTCATCTTTGAGCGTTTGAAAGAGGAGCTGCGTCTTGGTCGCGATGTGCCAACGGCAGTCTCTGAAGCTTTCCGTCGTGCTTGGCCAAGTATTCGTGACGGAAACATCACGACACTGATCGCAACTTCCGTGCTGTATCTGATGAGCACCGGCTTCATTCGTGGCTTTGCACTCACGCTAACTATCGGTGTTCTTGCCTCGATGTTTAGCGCCATGATCGTGACACGTATTTTGTTGGAGTTGGTAGTGCGGGTAAAATTCCTGCGCTCCCCAGTATTTTTCTTGGGCTACCCACGCGAAAAGCGCTAATCCTACGTATATGTTGAACATCACAGCTTATTCGCGTGTTTGGCTCTCGATCTTCGCCGGTCTAGTCATTGCTTCCATCGCCTCCGTAGCCATCTTTGGTCTCAACTTTGGTATCGATTTTACTGGCGGTAGTGTTATAGAGGTAACGGCGACAAACATAACAACTGACGAGGTTCGCGCTTTGGCTCAGGAGGCTGGTGTTGAAGCTACAGTGCAACGAAGCGGAGAGAACGGTTTTATTCTTCGTTCAGCAACGCTCACGGAAGAGCAGCACCAGGCGGTTCTTGATACTTTGCGCGCCAAAGCACCGGACCTAACAGAGCAGCGTTTTGATGCTGTTGGGCCATCAGTAGGGGAGGAATTACGACGATCATCTATAGTGGCTGTTATTCTCCTCTTGGTACTCATTGCGGTCTATATCGCCTTCGCATTCCGTCAGGTGTCTGTACCTGTTGCTTCGTGGAAGTATGCGACGGTTACGGCAATCGCGGCGCTGCATGACGTACTCGTGCCACTTGGTGTATTTGCAATTCTAGGTAAGGTCGCTGGCTATCAGGTAGATACTGCGTTTGTGGCAGCACTCCTTACCATTCTTGGCTACTCTATCAATGACACTATCGTGGTCATGGATCGCACGCGCGAGAACCTTTTCCGTCATCGGCATTCAGGTAAAACGTTTGCTGAGATTGTAAACCAGAGTCTTTGGGAAACGATGGGTCGTTCAGTGAACACCACGGTAACAACGCTTTTGCCGCTCTTAGCTATTCTCTTCTTTGGCGGCGATACTACGCGTCCATTTATCTTAGCTCTCATTATCGGTATCGTGGCAGGTGCTTACTCATCAATCTTCGTAGCTAGCCCGCTGCTTGTATTGTGGGAGAAGTGGGGAGGAGCACAGGTAAAGGATTCGAAATAAGAAGTAGAAAGGAGACGGTAGGAGTAAAGAGCACGCGACACTAGTGTCCGTGCTCTTTTGTTCGTGCGCCTGTGCTACTTCCGTCTTTTAACTTTAATCTCAGATGGACATCCCGGGGTTTCACCCCCACTTCCTACTGCTTACTTCCTACTCCCTGCTATACTTACACCAGCTATGTTCGCCATTATCCTCAACCTTCCACCGGCAGTCCAAGATTTCCTTAACGTAACACCCGTTGAGGATCTTGCTGCGTACGGTTTTCTAATTGCCGCACCATTTCCTATCCTCGGAATTCTTATCTGGGGCATGGTTCAACTCTGGCAAGACTTTAAGCAAGATAAGTGGACCGCGTCACTCAAGTGGATAACGCTTGATGTAAAAGTGCCAAGAGACACCGTGCAGACTCCAAAGGGTATGGAGAACTTTTTCTCTAACCTGGCTGGTGTGAAAAGCGGACTCACCTGGCGTGAGCGCTGGTTAATAGGAAAAAAGCAGGCTTGGTTTTCTTTTGAACTCATTAGTCAGGGCGGCAAGATTTCTTACCTGATTCGCACCCAAGAAAAGTACCGAGATATTATCGAGGCTGATCTGTACGCTCAGTATCCAGAAGCTCAGATTAGCGAGGTGCCGGATTACGCGGATGAACTCCCTGTTGATTATCCAGATGAAGAATGGGATGTTTTCGGCGCTGAGATTTTGCTTTCAAAGCCAAATTATCTTCCTATTCGCACCTATGATGATTTTGAGCATCAAGGTGAGAAGGACAATCGTTTCAAAGATCCGATCTTGCCGCTTTTAGAGTTTTTTGGAAAATTGCGTCCAGATGAGCGACTATGGATTCAGATCATGATTCGTCCGCCAGAGAATAGCGATCACGTAAAAGCTGGCTTAAGTTTCCTCGCAAAGATCATGGGTAAGGAAGAGAAGAAGGCGCCAAAGGGCACTCTGGCTGAATTAGGTGACGCGCTTGCTGGTCTGCCAAAGGAACTGGTTACCCAAACGATCGGTATGGATTTTGGCGGCGGCGCTGCGGCTCCGATGGACAAGAAGGATGACTTCCGAGTGTTTAAGCTCACCCCAGCCGATAAGATTATTCTTGATTCGGTTGCTGAGAAGATTGCCAAGGTTGCCTGGGAGGTAAAGATCCGTTATGTGGCCGCTGGAAAAATGGGATCTTTCCGTAAGGGTCACTTTGCTTCCGGAATGAAGGGTATCCTGCAGCCATTTTCTAGTCAGTTATTAAATCAGTTAGGCATGCATGGCCCTTCGGTGCCAAACGATGACTACATCTGGTTAGCGTGGCAGATGCCGGGACGTCAGAAGAGATTGGTATCGCGCTTTAGGAATCGCATTTTTGATGCTGGCGCAACGCCAAGCATCATGAACTCTGAAGAGTTGGCAACCCTTTTCCACTTCCCAGCGTTTGATGCTCGTACGCCGTCACTGTATGGCGTTGGCGCACGTCGTGCTGAGGCTCCAGAGGAATTGTCATTTGCAGGTCCTGCTGCTCCAAGTACCCCTGGCTGGTCAGAGCTATTCTCTGCTAATGTACTTCCAGACGATGAAGAAGCCGCAGGTGAGCCACAAGAAGAGCTACCAGCTCCAGAATTGCCTCGCCCTCACGCTCCAACTCGTCCCGGTGCGGCTCCAGTCCCAACTGCGGACAGCGCTGATACGCCTCCGAATCTGCCAGTCTAAACGTATCGTATGAGTGAACAGCGTCCCCGTCTCGACCACGAAAACATGATCGTCTACTTCGGCCAAACAAATTTCCGCAATGAAATGCGGAAATTTGGTATTAAGACCGATGATCGTCGTCGGCACGTCTATGTGATCGGTAAGACGGGTATGGGTAAAACCACGCTCCTTGAAAACATGATCTTAGCGGATATTTACGCTGGGCATGGTTGCTGCTACGTAGACCCGCACGGCGATACCGCTGAGAAGCTTTTAGACTACATTCCGGCATGGCGTATTAATGACGTCGTGTACTTCAATCCATCAGACGCGGAACACCCGATCGGTTTCAATATTTTAGAGGCGATCGATCCGACCATGAAGAACCTGGTGGCGAGCGCCCTCATGTCGGTTTTTAAAAAGATCTGGGAGAACGTGTGGAGTGCACGCATGGAGTACATCTTGAACAACACCATCTTGGCGCTTTTGGATACTCCGGGAACCACCATGCTTGGTGTAAACCGCATGTTGTCAGATAAGGATTATCGTTTAGAGATCGTTAAAAACATCAAAGATCCAATCGTGAAGCAGTTCTGGGTCCAAGAGTTTGCGGCTTATGATGCAAAGTTCGCCACTGAAGCAGTAGCGCCGATTCAAAACAAGATTGGTCAGTTTATTTCGTCCGAGGTGATTCGTAACATTGTTGCGCAGGCAAACTCTTCCATCAATCTTCGGGAGATCATGGATAAAGGCAAGATTTTCATCATCAACCTTTCAAAAGGTCGTGTTGGTGAAGATGCCATGCGTCTTTTGGGCGGCATGCTCATCACTAAAATGCAGGTTGCGGCCATGGAGCGCGTGAACATGCCAGAAAAAGAGCGTCGCGATTTTTACCTCTACGTGGACGAGTTTCAGAACTTCGCCGTTGATTCCTTTGCGAGCATTCTTTCCGAGGCGCGTAAGTATCGTTTGAGTTTAATCATGGCGCACCAGTACATTACGCAGCTCTCTGAGCCGGTACGTGATGCAGTTTTCGGTAACGTTGGTACGATTATTTCGTTCCGTGTTGGCAGTATGGATGCCGAATTCCTTGAAACGGAATTTGCTCCACGCTTTACCGCAAACGACATTCTTAACCTGCCAAAATACGCCATCTACCTCAAGTTGATGATCGATGGCGTAGCAAGTCAGCCATTTTCGGCCGCCACGTTGCCACCGATTGCTCAGCGCACTGGTTCCATGGAGAAGGTTGTTCAGCAGTCGCGTGAGCGTTACGGCGGCAACCGTCAGCAGATTCAGGATAAAGTGGCCGTTTGGAGCGGTTTCGGACCAGATACAGACGTTGATGAAAAGATGGCCGAAGTATCAAAAGCTAAAAAAGATGCCAAGAAAGAGCGTTACATGCACGAGTATACGTGCTCACGTTGCGGTACGGTCTTTAAGTTGCCAATCGAACTTGATCGCTCTCGCCCAATCTACTGTGAAGCCTGTAAGCCGATCATTGACTCTGAGCGGCAGAAGCGTGGCGGAAAGCCAAGCGGTGGAGCTAAGGGCCCATCCTCTAGTGGTGGCTCAAGGCAAGGTGGCGGCGGTGATCGTGCACGAGATCGTCAATCACAGCCAGTTGTCGCACGCCCGCCTTCGGTGCGTGATGGGGAGATTATTACAAAGCCTGCGGTTGAAAAGAGTGCATCACTTGCGGATCTTGGCGGCGGTAAGATGCCAGTAAAGGAAGCGCCAAAGCCACAACCGCCAAAAGATGAGAGAGCACCCCAAGCACAGGAACAAAGGGCGCCAAAAGAAACGCCATCGGTACAGCCAAAGAAGGAAGAGTTAAAGGCTGACGTTGCTCAGTCTCCAGCGCTTACTTCAAGTGCTAAGGTTGCCGTCTTACCAAACGAGCGCATCACGTTCTAGGTATGACTATCCTGCAGGCGGTGATTCTTGGGGTAGTGCAGGGGGTTACTGAGTTTCTCCCTGTCTCAAGCTCGGGGCACTTGCTGATTGTGCCGGCGCTTTTAGGCTGGCCAGAGCAAGCTATCGCCTTTGATGTGGCGGTACATGTCGCCACACTCGTTGCTGTTGTAGTAGCGCTACGAGAAGAGATTTGGCAAGTAGGTTCGCAAGCAGTGAAGAGCTCGGGACCAGAGCGGAGTTTAGTGGTTAAAATAATCATCGCTACCATTCCGGCGGCTCTCGTTGCCTTTGCCTTCGGCGATTGGCTCGATCTTGCTCGTACGCCGCTTGTTGTTGGTGGAGCCTTGATCTTCTGGGGCGTACTTCTTGGCGTTATGGATTATTTTGCCAAAGGCCGCAAGCCAACACTCATCGCCGCTACGTCGTGGCGTGATGCGTTACTACTCGGAGCCGCGCAGGCGCTTGCACTGATTCCGGGAACTTCGCGCTCAGGCGTTACGGTCACAACCGGTTTGGCGCTTGGACTTTCAAGAGAGACTGCCGCGCGTTTTTCATTCCTACTTGCCATTCCGGCAATTGCTGGCGCTGGTCTGCTGACCACGATCGACTCCATACAAAACGGACTCGATGTTGAAATACTACCTTTGATCGTGGGTTTCTTTAGCTCCATGTTCTCGGGACTCCTCGCGATTCGTCTGTTTCTGTATGTCGCAAAGCACGCCTCGCTCATGAGTTTTGCTGTATACCGTGTACTTGTTGGAATTCTTATCCTTTGGTGGTTCATGTAATTTGTATGTTGACTCGCGAAATAGCTCCCTGGGTAGATTACGCTTTGCTTGATTCTGGTAACGGCGAGAAGCTCGAGCGTTTTGGTGATGTCATTATGATTCGCCCCGATCCACAGGCTATGTGGCCACGTGAAGGGCGGAAAGAATGGGAGAGCGCCCATTTAACATACAAGCGCCAAGGTCGAGAAGGTGAGTGGGTGATTAAGCACGAGGTCCCGGCTATGTGGACGATCGGTTGGGAGGATTTAGTGTTCCGCATTCGCCCAACGTCCTTTAAGCACACTGGTCTATTTCCTGAGCAAGCAAGTAACTGGCAGTGGCTACGCAAGCACCTGAAGCCAGGTATGCGCGTTTTAAACCTGTTTGGATACACCGGCGGCGCCTCGGTAGCGGCAGCTAGCGTTGACTGCGATGTCACGCACGTTGATGCGAGTAAGCCGGTAGTTACTTGGGGTCGTGAGAATTTAGAAGCCTCAAGTCTACAAGAGAAGAAAGTGCGCTGGATCGTTGATGATGCGCAGAAGTTTGTGGCCCGTGAAATCCGTCGTGAAAGTAAGTACGATGTTATTTTGATGGATCCGCCAGCTTTTGGTCGTGGGCCAGAGGGTGAGGTGTGGCAATTTGAGGATCATCTTGCTGCGCTCCTTGCCGGCTGTCGTCAGCTTTTGAAGGAAGAGTCAGGAATACTCCTCGTGAACGCCTACTCACTCGGTTTTCCAGCGCTCGCAGTTGAGAACATTGTGAAAACAACCGTGCCGCAAGCTACCATTGAGAGCGCCGAGCTCACGCTTGAGGAACAAACAAAGCGTAAATTCCTGCTCCCTACGGGTGTTGTAGTGCGCGCTACTTGGTAAGCATGCGCATTCTTTTTGAAGACAATCATCTGATTGCCGTAAATAAACCGTACGGCATGCCAACCCAAGGCGACTCATCGCAAGATCGCGATCTTTTGAATTGGATAAAGGATGACATCAAGGTGCGTCACAATAAACCAGGCAATGTTTTCGTCGGTCTTCTTCATCGTTTGGATCGTCCGGTTGGAGGTGTAGTGCTCTTTGCAAAAACCAGTAAGGCCGCTAGCCGGCTATCCGATCAAATTCGTCGCCACACTGTTGAGAAGGTGTATTGGGCGGTGGTTGAGGGTGAGCCAAAGCAGCCAAAGGGAAGTGTGGTGCAGTGGCTTGTGAAAGATGAGGCAAAGAATATCGTTACCGCTTTTGACAATGAGGTACCAGGGTCGCTCAAGGCAGAGTTGACCTACACGGTTTTGCAAACAAAAGATCAACTATCACTTGTTGAAGTGTATCCAAAAACTGGCCGACCGCATCAGATCAGGGTGGCCATGAAGTCACTCGGTACGCCGATTGCGGGAGATGCTAAATACGGCGCATCACTCAAGCTCCTTGCCGATGACGGCGGCCCAGCGATCGCTCTTTTTGCGCGTTCATTCGGTTTTGAGCACCCCATAACAAAAACTCGGCAGACCGTGGTCGCCGAGCCTTCGCTACCAATATTTTCTGAGGTAAAGGGTTGATTTTTTAATGATAAACACCTACAATACGCGGTTATGAACAAACCCCGCGTTTTACTTGGCATGAGCGGCGGCGTCGACAGTAGTGTGTCGGCGGTTTTGTTGTTGCAGGCGGGGTATGAAGTAATCGGTGGCTTCATGAAGAATTGGAGCGACGGCAGCGATGGCCCGGAGTGTTCTTGGCGCACTGAGCGCCGTGACGCCATGCGCGTTGCTGATCAGCTCGGTATCCCATTTCACACCTTTGACTTTGAGGCTGAGTACCGCAAGCGCGTCTACGAGTACATGATCGCTGAATACAAAGCCGGTCGTACGCCAAACCCTGATGTACTGTGTAATAAGTACATGAAGTTTGATCTCTTCATGAATGAGGCGCAGAACCTTGGTTGTGATTTTGTAGCAACCGGTCATTACGCTCGTAAGCTCGTGGATGAGCAAGGGGTTGCGCATCTTTTAGCTGGCGTCGATCAAAATAAAGATCAAACCTACTTTTTGTGTCAGTTAAATCAAGAGCAGATTCGTCGTTCGCTGTTTCCGATTGGTGACTTAGAAAAAGCAAAAGTGCGCGAAATCGCGCGCGAGGCAAATCTTGTCGTAGCGGATAAGAAGGATAGTCAGGGTATTTGTTTCGTTGGCAAAGTTGAGATGCAAGATTTTCTTGAGGCACGCATTGCGCCGCATGATGGCAATATCATAACGACGGATGGCAAAGTGCTCGGTCAGCACCGCGGTTTTGAGTTTTACACGATCGGCCAGCGTGAAGGTTTAGGCATTGGTGGCGGAACACCGCTTTATGTTGTTGATCGCAAGCCAGAGACAAACGAGGTGGTAGTGGCGCTTGGCGATGAAGATCCAGCTCTCTACAAGTCAGAACTCACCGCTACTAACCTCACAGAAACCATCCCAGGCAATTTTACCAAGTACGCCGATCAAAAAATCACGGCCCGTGTTCGTTACCGCCAACCCCTCGCCGTCTGTTCTTACATTCTACTTTTCAGCCCCAACGAAGTCCGTCAGGACGAAGTGGGCCCTACTTCCTACTCCCTCCACGTCACCTTCACCACCCCCCAGCGTGCCGTTGCTCCTGGTCAATTCATTGCCTTTTACGTCGGTGACGAGCTGATCGGTTCAGGGGTAATTGGGTAATATAGACGAGGCGAAGTTTTTTCGTTAAAGTAGGTGCGATTTATGGTCCCCCAAGAGCGCATTCGTAACTTCTGCATTATTGCCCACATCGATCACGGAAAATCCACGCTTTCCGATCGTCTTTTGGAGTTAACAAAAACCGTGGAAAGCCGCCAAATGAAGGATCAGCTCCTTGATTCCATGGACATTGAGCGTGAGCGCGGTATTACTATCAAGCTCGCCCCGGCGCGCATGAAATGGACCAAAGATGGCACGGAGTACACCCTGAACTTAATCGACACTCCAGGGCACATTGACTTCAACTACGAAGTATCGCGTTCCCTCGCCGCTGTTGATGGCGCTGTTTTACTTGTCGACTCAACCCAAGGCGTGCAGGCGCAAACCGTCGCTAACCTCTATTTAGCAATGGAGGAGAATTTGGAGATCATCCCGGTCTTAAACAAAATCGATCTTCCCGCTGCTGATGTGCCACGCCGCAAGGCCGAGCTCATGAAGCTCATTGGTTGCAAGGAGGAAGACATCTTGGCGGTCTCAGGAAAAACCGGTGAGGGCGTGCCGGCGCTTCTTGATCGCGTTATTGAGCGTGTGCCGCCACCAGTTGGTGAATCAACCGGCGCTCCGCGCGCTGTTATTTTTGATTCCGCCTACGATGATTACAAGGGCGTTGTGGCCTACGTGCGCGTGATTGACGGCAAGTTCAACAAGCGTGACAAGATTCGCATGGTCGCAACAGATGCTGAGGGCGAAATCTTAGAGCTCGGCGCTTTGAAGCCAAAGTTTTCTCCGCTTGAATATTTAGAAACCGGTCAGATCGGTTACATTGTTACTGGCTTGAAAGACATTCGCGCCTGTCGCGTGGGTGACACCATTACGGTGGACGGCAACGTTGTGCAGCCGCTTGAGGGCTACCGTGAAGTTCGCCCGATGGTCTTTGCTGGCGTCTTCCCGGCGTCTGGTGATGAATACCCAGAACTTCGTGAAGCGATGGATCGTTTGAAGTTGAATGATGCTGCGCTTGTCTATGAGCCAGAGCATTCGCCAGCGCTTGGCTATGGTTTCCGCTGTGGATTCTTGGGCATGCTGCACCTTGAAATTCTCAAGGAGCGCTTGAACCGTGAATACAATCTTGATCTTGTGGTAACACTACCATCGGTTGCCTACCGCGTATTCATGAATAACAAGCCAGGAGAGCATCACGTGATTAAGGGCGCGCTTGATTTGCCAGATCCTGGCCTTACTGAGCACGTTGAAGAGCCTTGGGCAAAGGTGGATATTATTACGCCAGCTGATTACATTGGTAACGTCATGTCACTATGTCAGGAGCGCCGCGGTGTGTACTTAAATACTGAGTATCTCTCAGAGGGTCGCGCCATGCTCCACTACGAGATTCCACTCTCAGCCATCATCGTTGACTTCAATGATCGCCTTAAGGGCGCAACAGCTGGTTATGCCTCGCTGACATACGATGTATTTACGTATCGTGAAGCTGATATCGTAAAGCTTGATATCGCTGTTGCTGACGATCGAGTAGATGCCTTTGCAAGTTTGGTCTACCGAGAAGATGCCGAGCGCATCGGCCGACGTGTACTCGAGATTTTGCAAGAGAGCATTCCGCGTACGCAATTCGTTATTAAACTCCAGGCGTCAGTTGGTGGTAAAGTAGTAGCAGGTGAGCGTATTAGTGCGTTACGCAAAGATGTAACTGCTGGCCTGTACGGTGGTGATGCTACGCGTAAGCTCAAGCTTCTTGAAAAGCAGAAGAAAGGAAAGAAGAAGATGATGAGCATGGGTGTTGGTAAGGTGGATATTCCAGGTGAAGCCTACTTAAAAGTATTGAAGAGATAGTATGAACGTGCACGAAAAGCGTCGGAAGCGACTCATGGCAATTCTCGCCAGCCTCATCTTGACCTCCATGATCATCTCCATGTTTGCGTATTCATCGTTCTAAGAAGTGAGGGGCAAATACATTATGTTGAAAACACTCAGGCGCCAAAAAATGGCCCTGAGTGTTTTTTCTACGATAAAAATCATCCCCAGCAGCTCCTAACAAAATACCACTCACTTTTGTATGCTTCTTGTGGTGGGGCAAGGCGACTTGGTGCATAGCGTATTTCTAAGATAATCGTAGGAATACGTTAAATACTAAGGCGATTTCTGTGTCTAAAGTCTGGTCAATCGCGCCCCGAGTCTCACAAGACATCGTGGCGCATCTTTTGCAAAGTCGGGGAGTACAAGAAACGGAGGTGTTCCTGCATCCTGACTGGGAGCGCGATACGCATGCTCCAGCGGTTTTTACCGCCATGGAACAGGCCGTTGAGCGTGTGCTTTTTGCGTTAAAAAACGGTGAGGCAATCGTCATTCACGGTGACTATGACGCTGACGGCGTTTCTGGTTCAACGCTTCTATATACCGCGCTTCGTGATATCGCTGAGCGCCTAAAATACCCATTTGCTGTTAACGTCTTTTTGCCAGACCGTGAGCAGGATGGTTACGGCGTAGCTATACATACGGTCGATCGTTTAGGTGCCGAGGGCGTGAAAGTACTCATCACGGTTGATTGTGGCATTGCAAACGGCCTTGAGCTGGCTCGTGCTAAGGAGCTTGGCATGGATACTGTTGTTTGTGACCATCACCAGATGGGCGAACATTATCCAAGCGATGCAATCGTGCTGCACCCCTTAGCTCCCGGTGAGTCGTATCCAAACAAGGTGCTGTGCGGCACTGGTGTCGCTTTCAAGTTTGCCAGCGCTTTATTTATGAAGGCTCGCACGCTTGGCGCCAACTTTCCTGAGGGCGTTGAAAAGTGGTCACTTGATCTTGTTGCGGTCGCAACCGTGACGGACGTCATGCCGCTACTTGGTGAGAATCGCGCACTCGAATATTTCGGTTTAAAAGTGCTTGCTAAAACTCGCCGTCCAGGCTTGCGGGCGATCATGGATATCTCTGGCACCGATCCTGCCACGGTTGATACGCAAGGTATCGGCTTTCGCATTGGTCCGCGTTTAAATGCGGCGGGTCGTTTAGCCTCAGCAACGCTCGCCTTTAACGTCCTTGCCGCCACAGACGACACGTCGGCTCGCCTTGCTGCGCTCAAACTCGAGAAGCTTAATCGTGAACGTCAGGCTGTCTTTCAGACGTCCTATGCGCTCGCAAAAATCCAAGCCGCTGAACTCGCCAAAACGTCGCAAGTACTCGTGGTCTACGATAAAGATTGGCTTCCGGGTATCGTCGGCCTCATTGCTGGTCGCCTGGTAAATGATTTCAGCTTGCCGGCCTTTGCTTTTACAAGCGTTGGCGATCATGTGGTCGGTTCTGGTCGCAGTGTTGGTGGTTTGCATTTAGTGCAAGCCATGGATGCCTGTGATCATAATTTGTACGTGAAGCGCGGTGGTCACCCCCAGGCCTGCGGCTTAACCCTGAAGGGTGAGGAAGAAGTAGGGAAGTTTCGTCATGAAATAAATGCGTACGCTGCCCATTTCTTTGGGGCAGCGGGTGTAGTAGATAAGCTCAATATTGATGGCGAACTTGCACTTGCCGAGGCTACTCTCGGACTTGCTAAAGAAGTACAAGCGTGCGCGCCGTTTGGTGAAGGTAATCGTCAACCGGTCTTTGCTACCCTCAGCGCTAAAGTGATCGATGCTGTGCCAATGGGAGCGAGCGGTTCGCATCTACGTTTACAGGTGCGCGATAAATCCGGCTCGCAAGCTAAACTTATCGGTTTTGGTTTTGGCGATCTTGGTTCCTCGCTCAAGATCGGCGAAGAGCTTGATGTGGCGTATGAACTTGGCGAAAACATCTGGAACGGTCGCACTGAAGTACAATTACGTCTTGTTGATGTTCGCCGTGGCGAAAAGTAAAATCATATGCAGATAGAATTTCGACGTTTACGAGAGGATGTTCCAGTGCCTGAGTATAAGACCGCCGGCGCGGTTGCCTTTGATCTCGCCGTTATCGAAGGCGCAACTCTCGCTTCCGGCGAGCGCATGCTCTTACCAACAGGGCTTGTCGTTCGTGTTCCAGAAGGTCATGCTCTTATCCTGGCGTCTCGCTCAAGTAATGCCAAGAAAGGCATTCGGTTAGCAAATAGCGTTGGCGTTATCGATCAAGACTATTCAGGACCAGAAGATGAATTGCGTATTGCCGTGCATAACTTCGGCAGCGAACCATATACGATCGAGAAATACGATCGTATCGCGCAAGGGCTCATCGTTCCAATTGCTCGTGCTACATTTGTGGAGCCACAAGACTGGGACGGATCTAATCGGGGAGGCTTTGGAACAACTGGTTAATCTATGAAAAAAGAGGTCTTCATGTTTTCAGATGGGGGAGCGCGCGGTAATCCAGGCAAGGCCGCCGGCGCCGCTGTTTTATATGAGAAAGATGCTAAGGGTGCGCTAACTCTTGTGGGGGAGGCGTCGCAGTATTTTGATCACGCCACCAATAACGTTGCCGAATATACTGGCATTGTCGTCGGTTTAGAAAAAGCGCACGAGCTTGGGTATACAGACGTGGTCGCTAAGATGGATTCGGAACTCGCGGTAAAGCAATTAAATGGGGAATACCGAGTTAAAAACCCAGAACTCGCGAAACTCTTCCTCAAAATCCATAATCTTAAAACGCATTTTCGCTCTGTTTCCTTTACGCACATTCGCCGAGCCGAGAATGCTGCCGCTGACGCACTCGTAAACAGAGTAATTGATGCGCACGTGCTATAATTAAGCCATCTATGGGTCTCTTTGGTGGTAACAAAAACGCAGAGGAGCAGTTTGTTGGCGTGGTTGGCGTTGATATTGGTACCTCCGGTATCAAAATGGTCGAATTAACCCCGGAAAAGGGTCGACCAAAGCTCTCAACCTACGGCTATTCGGATGAAAAGACTCCGTCGCCGGTTGCGCCGCAGTATATTGATAATCCGGAAGCTGCTGCCGAGGTTCTTCGCTCTGTTTACAAAGAGGGACGTTTTCGTGCTACTAAAGCCGTTGCAGCCTTGCCGGGCTCTGAGGTATCACACGCCATTATTACGCTCCCAGTCCCTCGCTCCGCTAAGGAAGATCTGAAGCCGCTCATTGAGGCGCAGGCTCGTAAATTCTTGCCACTTCCACTGGAGGAGATGATCTTAGATTCTCAGATTCTAGATAAGAATCTATTGCCAAAAGATGAAAAGTCCGTTGCTGCTCAGGCTGATCTTGAAATGGCTTCCGGTAATCGCAAGTTTATTCGTGTTCTTGTGACTGGCGCCCCAAAAACCCTCGTCACTAAGTATGTTGCAGCTTTTAAGGCAGCCAAGCTTGAACTCACCTCGTTAGAGACTGAAGTTTTTGCGGTCACTCGTTCGCTTGTTGGTAAAGATAAGTCGCGCATCATGATTGTTGATATTGGCGCGCATCGTACAAATATCACTATCGTTGACCAAGGGGTTCCTTACTTGTCACGCGGTATCCGCTCCGGCGGCGCGGCTATTACTCAGGCGCTGGCAAGCGGCATGAATACCGCCTTTGATGAAGCTGAAAGCATGAAGCGTGATCTAGGCTTCCGCCAAGATGCCGGCTTACCGAAGCCGCTTGAAGAGGCCTTGAAACCGATCGTTCATGAGATGAAGTACGCTATTCAGCTCTATGCTGATCAGGAATTCCATGAGAACAAATCAGTAGAAAAGGTTATTCTCACCGGTGGTTCGGCGCTTCTCCCGGGACTAGTTGATCACTTTGTACGTGAACTCGGATTGAACGTGTACATCGGTGACCCCTGGGCACGTATCGCGTCACCAATGGAGGCGCGTGGTGTACTTGAAGAGGTAGGAACGCGTATGGCAGTGGCGGCTGGCTTAGCCTTGAGAGCCTTTGATACCGACAAAACGTAACTATGCCTCCGGGAAAACCGGGAATCTTTTTAGCGATGTGTGACCGCCGGTTGCGCGACATTCTCGCGGAACGGTTTTCGCTTGAAGGTTGGCGTAGTCAGGCGGGGGATAGCTTTCTTGATATCGAGCGCAAAGCAGCCCGCTTTCGCCCAACAGTGATCGTGATCGATTCGCAATGCGTTTCCAGTATTACCGATACCATTAAACGCGCTCGTTCACTTCCAACGCTTTTAAAAACCCACATCCTGATTTACGCTCCTCATATGGAGCGCGAACAGATCGATGCCGTGCTGACCGCGGGAGCACAAAGTGTGCTGCTTGCTACGCATATCACCGCCAAGGATGTAATTAACGCTGCCAAAGACCTGTTAAAGCCGGGTCGGGTATAATAGCCGCATATGCAAAGGATGGAAGTATTGATCGTCGGGTTACTCATTGGTGCCATCGGGCTTGTCTCTGGGCTTTCAGTCATGGGAGCTCGTGCTCGCTTGCGAGACGTCACGCGCCTGGCGCATGTGCGTGAATTACAGATGGGTCTAGAGTTTTCGTTTGCTAACCGCGGTACCTATCCAGTTGTTACTACACCAATTGCGCTTGGTGAGGCGCGCACTATTTGTTTAAGTGCAAACGGGTTTAACCCGCCATGCGGAGAGAACGAGGTACCATACATTGAGTTCGTGCCAGCGCCACCAAGCGCGGGCTTGTCTGGCAAGGCTGCATGTGACGGCGTGCGCAATGGCTATTGTTACGCCTCAGATGGGGAGTCATTCCGCATCACTTTTGAACTTGAAAAAGCCAACCGTCAGCTTGGTCTGCCAAAGGGTGCCAACTGTGCTACGGAAAATGGCATAACCCCTGGCGTTTGTCAGGCTTTTGCGCAGTAGTATGTTGCCAATCATCGCTATCCCACTAGCAGCGGTTCTCGGTCTTTTTGCTGGCGGCTTTGCGAACGCCGGCATCATGCGCACCAAGGAGACCTTGTCCTTTACTGCCAACCGTAAGTGCTCAATGTGTGCACACCCAATGCACGGTCACGACACGCTACCAATCGTAGGCTATCTTGGGTTACGTGGTCGTTGCCGGAAGTGTAAGGCCGTTATTCCATGGCAGTACCTCATGACTGAAGTGGCCATGGCGGGTCTCTTTGCGCTTTTTGCCTGGCGGGCTTTTACACTGTTCGGCGCTCCAATTGAAGTTGAGGCTTCAGAGGCAATTCTACTGTTCGCTCGTGACGCTGGAGTAAGTTTCTTCCTCGTGCTCATTTTCATGTTTGATTGGCGTGCGAGCGTGATTCCTGATCGCCTCAGCATTCCCGCCATGTTTATAGCATTACTTGCTAACATCTTGCTTGGCATGCCAGCCACCGATGTTCTACTTGGCGGCTTACTTATCGGTTCTTTCTTTGCAATGCAGTTTTTCCTCACACGTGGTCAGTGGGTTGGTGGTGGAGATATTCGCATGGGATTACTCATGGGCTTCTTACTTGGTCCGTGGGTCGGTATTGCTGCGTTACTCTTGTCCTACATTTTTGGAGCATTGGTCGGTATCTTCCTGATCGCCACTGGTCGGCGTCAGCTTTCAAGTCATGTGCCATTTGGCACGTTTATGGCGGTTGCTATACTCATCTGTATGCTTGCCGGCGCGCCAATTGTCGACCTCTACATCAAAGCCTTAACGTAGTATGGAACGATCGCTTGATAATGAGCGAGGAGCACCTCTTGTTGAAGATCAAGAGGTGCTTTTAGAAATGCCAGAGGCGCCTGAGGAAATGGTTGCTCGCGTTGATGTCATGAATGAAGCTGAAGCTAATGACTTTCACGAAGCATTCGCCGAAGAGCTACAGATGGGGGATGACGGGATTGAGGAGTACGAAGGGGAGCTTGAAGAGATAGACAGCGAAGTCGCTGAGCGTTTCTGGGCTGAGGGTGAGCGCATGACCAAAGAGCAGCTCATGCGACGATTGTCGTTAGCAGAACGAGCCGCTGAGTCATCGCAAAGAGTCTTAGCAACCCTGGATCTTGATTCCCGGGAAAAAGCCGTTGAGGCAGCCCTTGGCCTTGTGCCGATGCTCAATTTCTTACAAGGCGTAGCTGGGCGTCGCATTAAGGTTGATGGTGGCGTACGTCTTGAGCCAATGAAGCCAGGTGAGCGTATGGTGGCAATGGTGTCTGACCTGATGCCTGTGCCAGGAACAGGATTTGTTCTGGAGCGTGCCTATCAACAGGCGGTAAAACGTGGTTTAGATGAGCGCATGCATGAAGCAGCTAATGATATAGGTTTGAAAGTCGCGATGCAGCCAACGGTGCAGTCGTTACTTCGCGCCTTTGCTTAATATGACAACTCCTAAAGAATTAGCGCACCTTTTGGCGCACAGTAAAATGGCAACTGCTGAAAAAGAGTATTGGGCCGAACTTGTGCCGCTCTTACCAAAAAAGATGCGTGAAGAATTTGCCGGTTTCTTAACGGCCGAAGAGGCAGAACGCAGGCGTTTCGCCGCCCGCCTCAAATCAGAAGTCGCCAAAAGTCGTGATCAGAAAAAGATTGAGGAATTGCGTCAAAAATTGAGGGAAGAATAGTAGCTAATATTAGCCAATAAAATAGCCTTTTGCGTTGACAAAAGGCTATTTTTGTAATATTATCTAAAGTTAGGATGTAGGTATAAGTCGTTCCTTTTACCGCCTGGAGGCACTTGTGAAGAAGTTCATCTCCGCCCTCGTCGCCCTCGCCCTGGTCGCGTCCGCCGCCGTCTTCTTCGTGAAGATGAACGAGGACAAGTCCGAGGACGCCGTCATCGTTGTGGCCGACTCGTTGTGCAACGATGAAGACTGGCAGACGTGGGTTTATGCCAAGACCTTCGTCACTCCGGAGATCGCGCTGAGCGAGCGCGATGGACAGATCTACGCTCCAGCGATCGAGCTGATCGAGCTCGATGGCCAGGTCTACCAGATCAACGCCAGCGCCCAGGGGCCGTTTGTCTGTGGGAAGGTGGACGAGAATCTCGTCTGCCATGCGGTGGGCGAGTGACTACGTGAGCGCTTCGTTTCGCCTTCGGGTGAGATGGAGCGCTCTTTTGCTTTTTAATATTCCCCTCGGCCTTAGTCAGGCCACGGGCGATGCCTACTTCCTACTCGCTACTCCCTTTGCTACAATCGCCCCATATGACCCGCGCCGAGGCTAAGGAACGCATTGCGAAATTACGGGAGCTGATCGATCACTATCGCTATCAATATCACGTCAACGATACGCTGGAGGTGTCAGATGACGTGAGTGATTCCCTTAAGCACGAGCTCTACACGCTCGAGCAGCAGTTTCCTGATCTCATTACCCCGGATTCGCCAACCCAGCGTGTTGGCGGTAAGCCGCTAGAGAAGTTTGCCAAAATCACCCACGAACGCCCCATGCTCTCCATGGAGGACGTTTTCAGTCCGGCGGAAATTGAGGCCTGGGAAACGCGCCTTCGTAAACTTAATGACGACCGTGCTCCGAAGTATTACGCCATGTACAAGATCGATGGCTTGGCGGTCTCGCTCGTGTACGTTGATGGCGTTTTGCAAAGCGCTGCTACCCGTGGCGACGGGCAAGTGGGGGAGGATGTCACCTTGAACGTCAAAACGATCGAATCGGTGCCGCTATCATTGCGTACACCATCCGCTGATGATTTGAAAAAGATCGCAGAGGACTTCGGCCTATCGCCAGAGGCGCTGAAGGCCGCCACTGATCGTAAAGGACGCCTTGAGATTCGAGGCGAGGTCTATATGCCAAAGAAAGCCTTCACCAAGATGAATGCTGAGCGTCGAAAGCGCGGTGAAGAAGAGTTTGCTAATCCACGTAATGTTTCGGCCGGCAGTATTCGTCAGCTTGATCCAGCGATTGCCGCTAGCCGCCCACTCGCATTCTTTGGTTGGCGTTTAGAGTCTGATCTTGACCAGAAAACGCAAACCGCCGGCACCCAAATCCTGAAAGCCTGGGGCTTTAAACTAAGCCCGGGTCAACACTGTTCATCGCTACAAGAAGTGCAAGAGTTTTTTGATGCCACCCAGAAAAAGCGCGACAAGTTAGATTTTTGGATTGATGGCATTGTGGTTCGCGTTGACGATAACCGAGCCTTTGAAGACTTTGGTGTTGTCGGAAAAACACCACGCGGCCTTGTTGCGTATAAGTTCCCACCAGAAGAGGTAACAACGCGTGTTGAATCGGTTGATTGGTTCGTTGGTCGTACGGGTGCACTCACGCCGGTCGCAAACGTTACAGCGGTCTTCGTCGCTGGCACCACGGTCACGCACGCTACATTACACAACGCTGACGAGATCGAGCGCCTCGGGCTCAAGGTCGGCGATACAGTCGTGCTCACCAAAGCCGGCGACATCATTCCTAAGATCATGTCGGTCGTAACTAAATTGCGTACTGGCAAAGAACAAGCAATCGCGCTGCCGAAAGTTTGTCCGGTGTGTGGCTCCCCGGTTGAGCGCCGTGAAGGCGAGGTAGCGCTTGTGTGTACAAACCGCGATTGTTACGCCAAGGAACGCGAACGCGTGCTCTACGCTGCTCGCGCCTTTGCAATCGACGGCCTCGGCGACAAGATCGTAGAGAAATTGCTCGAATCAGGGCTTGTTAAGACCGCCCCAGATATTTTTAGACTCACTAAAGATGATCTCCTCACCGTTGAAGGCTTTGCTGATCTTTCGGCCGCGAAGCTCGTTGAAGAGATTGCACGTCGTAAGGAGATCAACCTCGATGACTTCATTGTTGCGCTGGGAATTCGTCACGTGGGTGCGCAAACAGCCTTCACGCTCGCTTCAACATTTGGAACGATCGAAGCGCTTGCAGCGGCTTCACTCGAGGAGCTGCAAAATTCTCCAGACGTTGGCGCGGTTGTTGCGCAGTCGTTGCATGATTTCTTTACCAGTGAAAACGGCAAGAAGATGATTGTTGATTTTGGTGAAGTCGGGGTAGTGATTCGCAAGGCGCAGAAGGTGCAGCAAAAGCTCGCTGGCTCAACGTTTGTGATTACAGGAACGCTCGCGGCTATTGGTCGCGAAGACGCCAAAGAGAAGATTCGTTTGCTTGGTGGCAATGTATCGGATTCCGTAAGCAAGAAAACGTCGTACGTCGTTGTTGGTGAGGCACCAGGATCAAAAGCGCAAAAAGCCCAGGAGCTTGGTGTTCGTGTCTTGTCAGAGAGTGAATTTTTAAAGTTATTAGAATAGCTGACCTTGATCAAGAGTCTTCCCCGAACGTAAGTGAGGGGTCTTGGTCCTGCACTTTGGCCTGACGCGAAAGCTAGATCCCTCACTTACGTTCGGGAAGGGCTTCTGCGGCTACCTCTCACCTCCAACCTTTCACTTTCCTTAACTTTCCGCTACTCTTTACCCCAGTATGGATTTCTCACTAGACCACGTAGCAAAGTTAGCAAAATTACAGCTAACATCAGAGGAAAAAGAGCTCTTTGCTCGCCAATTTCCTGCAATCTTAGAGTACGTTGATCGCCTGCGTACGGTTGATACGGCGCACATTGATGCCCGTGCTTATCTCACTGATGCCGTAAACGTTTGGCGTGAAGATGCTCCAGCCGCTCAGGTTGATGAGCGCAATGCTGTGATTGATTCCTTCCCAAAGAAGGCTGGTGACGCTTTGGAAGTTCCTGGAATTTTCTCCTAAACGTATGAGTAACTGGCTATCCGCGACTGAGATTCGCGCTGGTATTGAGAGTGGGCTATTCACTGCCGAATCAATCGTTCAAAAAACGCTTGATGATATTGCGGCCCGCGATGGTGACATCGGCGCCTTCCTGCAGGTATTTACCGACCGTGCGCTCAAGCAAGCGCGCGCGATCGACGCTCTTAAGAAAGAAGGCAAAGAGCTACCTCGTCTTGCCGGTGTCCCTGTTGCTATCAAGGACAACATGCTCTTGGCGCACGAAACAGCTAGTGCCGGCTCCAAGATGTTGAAAGACTATAAGGCAACCTACACCGGAACAGCTGTTGCTCGTTTGGAAGCCGCTGGAGCAATCATCATCGGTCGCACAAACATGGATGAATTTGCGATGGGTTCCTCTACCGAAACGTCTGCCTACCGCATTACGCATAACCCATGGGATCTTACTCGTGTTCCTGGTGGTTCGTCGGGTGGTTCAGCGGCGGCTGTTGCTGCTGGCTTTGTGCCGGTATCGCTTGGTTCTGATACGGGTGGTTCTATCCGTCAGCCAGCAGCGCTTTGTGGCATCGTTGGCTTGAAGCCAACCTACGGTCGCGTTTCGCGCTACGGTTTGATCGCCATGTCTTCGAGCTTAGATCAGATTGGTCCATTTGCTCGCACCGTTGAAGATGCTGCACTCATTTTGAGTGTCATGGAGGGTAGGGATGAAAAAGATGCCACCTCGCTTGAGGTAGCAGAGTCAGCTGCTCCAGAGGTGCTATCACCAAGTTTCGAAGGACTCCGCATCGGTGTTCCGTCACAGTATTTTATTGACGGGATGGATGAAGAGGTTCGCAAGGCTGTTGAAGAGGCGATCACAGTTTTCAAAGATCATGGCGCTATCGTAAAAGAGATTTCGCTCCCACTCACTGATGCCGCGCTTCCGGCGTACTACATTTTGCAGCCAGCAGAAGTCAGTAGCAACATGGGGCGTTATGATGGTATGCGTTACGGCACGCGCGCGCCCGGCACGCTTGATGAATCGTATCTTGCAGCGCGCGGTGAAGGCTTTGGCCCTGAGGTCAAGCGCCGTATCATGCTTGGTACGTACATCTTGTCCGCGGGTTACTACGATGCGTACTATAAGAAAGCGTTAGCTGTTCGTCAGGCGCTTCGTATGGAGTTTGATGCCGCCTTTAAAGATGTCGATCTCATCCTTGGTCCAACTTCACCGGCAGTTGCCTGGAAGCTTGGAGAGCGTTTCAATGATCCGATCGCCATGTACCTAGCAGATATTTTTACTACTGCCGCTAACATTGCTGGTATCCCAGGTATCTCAATTCCATGTGGATTTGCACACGGCCTACCGGTAGGTCTCCAGTTGCAGGCACCATTCATGCATGATGTGCATTTGCTGCGTGCCGCTACTGCATATCAAAAAGTAACTGATTGGCACTTGAAAACCGCTGCAGAAGTATGATCCCGTACATATCGTGGCACACGATAGCAATCGGCCCTCTCACCGTGCAGGTGTGGGGGCTTTTTGTTGCTGCAGGTTTTGCGCTCGGCACGCTTGTGGCTGCTCATGAGGCGCGTAAACGAGGGTTGAAGCCAGGGATTGTGCTTGATATTGCGCCGCTTCTGTTATTGGCCGCCATGATCGGTGGTCGTCTCTTTCACGTCTTTATCTACGACCCAAGTTACTACTTCGCAAACCCTTTAGAAATTCCGATGATCTGGAAAGGGGGAGCATCTATTTTTGGTGGTTTTCTCGGTGCACTCGTAGCTGCTTTGTGGTACATGCGAAAAAAACAGGTTGATGTTTGGAAGTACGCAGATGTGCTCGTATTCGGCTTGCCATTTGGTAAAGCGATCGGTCGCCTCGGTTGCTTCTTTATCCATGATCACCCCGGAACAGCCACCGACTTCATAATTGGCGTGAAATATCCTGATGGGGAAGTGCGTCACGACCACGGCCTCTATTTAGCGATCAACGGCGCGCTCATGGCGATCGTCTTTATGGTGATGGCACGCAAGCCGCGCGCTGACGGTTTTTACATCGGTCTTTTTTGCGCTTGGTACGGCGTCGTACGTTTCTTTCTCGACTTTTATCGGGTTGCCGATGCTCGGTATCTTGGTTTAACTCCAGCGCAATACCTCTGCATTGTCATGACTATATTTGGTATAGCGGTTCTTGTGTGGATAACAAAAAGACAGAAAAAGCCCGTATCGGTAAACTCGGAGGCGTCGGTAGCCCCGGAATTACCGGAGTCTACCTCAAAAGTTTCCTAATATTTTCGTATGTCTGAAGAAACAAAAGGTGGAGGATTTTTTGATGGAAATCCAAAAACCATGTTCCTGTTCGGCTTTGTATCCGGCGTCGCCGTCGTGCTCATCCTGAACTCACTTCTTGGCGGCTTCAATGTAAACGCTGCCGGCGGTAATAATAAGAACAACACCGGAAAGGTTGTTGTGCCAACCCAACAGGTTGTAAACACCGCAACGGGTCAGCCAGCAGGTGAACTAGCTGCAGTAACAGATGACGAACACATTCTTGGCGATTTGAGTAAGGCTAAGGTTGTCCTCGTTGAGTACTCAGACTTCGAGTGTCCTTTCTGTGCCAACCACCACCCAAGCATGCAGCAAGCAGTAGCGGAGTACGGTGATGACGTCGCCTGGGTATATCGTCACTTCCCACTGTCATTCCACCCACAGGCGCAGCCAGCTGCTATCGCTAGTGAGTGTGCTGCAGATCAGGGAGAGTTCTGGGCCTACGCCGACGCTCTTATTGAAAACCAGGCTAGTCTTGGTCCAGCATACTACTCAGATCTAGCAGGTGAACTTGGTCTCAATGTAAACACCTTTAACAACTGTTTAGAGGACGCTGAGGTAGCTCAGCGCGTAACGGACGATATGAACTCCGGTCGCGCTGCTGGTGTAAGTGGCACCCCAGCAACGTTTGTGAACGGCACGCTTATCTCTGGCGCGGTCCCATACGCTTCCTTGAAGCAGGTGATCGATGCCGCGCTCGCAACCGCAGAATAATAAGGCAGAAACCAATACCCCGCGCCGTTTTCCCTGGAATGGGTTGATGCAGCGCGGGGTTTGTGTTTCTATACAGGCAAACAATTAGCTATCCTATGGATCAAACAACACAACCAGCACCACAGGGACAGAAGAAAGGCCTTTCCACCTCAACCAAAGTAATCATTGGTGTCTTGGTTGCCATGGTACTTTTCGGCATGCTCGCCATTATTGGCGGCGCTATTGTGATAATGGTCGTGGCTAAGAATATCAAGGAAGCCAACATGGACAGCTACACGTACTCAGATTGGGAGTACACATCCTATGATGACGCCTCTACATCCTGGACCCCGTACACGGACACCTTCGGTCGTTTCAGCGGTAGCTTCCCAGCCTACCCAACATATGAAACGGATAGCACGCCAATCACTGGCTCTGACGTTTTAGTATGGTACGACATGTACTCCAGTGAAGATCTTGATGGCTACTACAGCATCACGGTCTCTGAGTATCCAGTAGAGATCGATCTTGGTGAGCCAGAAGCAAACTTGAACAATGCTCTTGATGGCTTGTTGGCTTCAACCGGTGCAAGTCTCGTTACCTCTGGGTTTGAAAGCGTGGAGGGAAACACGGCGCTTTATTACCTAGCCTCTACAAGCGACGGCATTTACCTTGAGGGTAAGTCGATCGTGCAGGGCCAAGTGCTCTACCAGCTCATGGTAGCGTATGAAGATGAGGCCGCTTCCGCAGAAGGCCGTGAACAGTTCTTCAGCTCCTTTGAACTCAATCAGTAGAATAGTCACTAGCAAAATAACCCCTCGTGGGGTTATTTTGTTTTTCGCGTACTTCGGGTACTGTACCGCCGGCTACTGACAAACACCCGACCGTGAGGTTGCAATGACGCCACAAGACCGACACTTCCGACAGCTCCTCGAGGAGCGCTGGTCGGCCGGCAAGTTCGTCTGCATTGGGCTCGATACGGATCCCGACAAGGTTCCTGAGGTCGTCGTCCGAGAGCCGGATGACCCGCACGCCTTCCTAGCCTTCAACAAGGCCATCATCGAGGCAACTGGTGACATCGCTGGCGCCTTCAAGTTCAACAGTGCCTTCTACGAAGCGCACGGCGTCGCTGGCCTCATGGGGCTGCGTGACAGCATCAGGACGGCTCACCGCATCGCGCCCGGCGTACCGGTGATCCTCGACGCCAAGCGCGCCGACATCGACAATACGAACAGCGGCTACGTGCGCTTCGCCTTCGACATCATGCAGGCAGACGCCATCACGGTGAGTCCGTACCTCGGCCGCAAGGCGCTCAAGCCATTCCTCGAGTGCAAGAACAAGGGAATCTTCGTGCTGTGCCGTACGTCCAACGACGGCGCCGGCGAGTTCCAGGATCTCGAGTGCGGCGGCCTGCCGCTCTACGTGCACGTGGCTCGCAAGGTCGCCACGACCTGGAACGAGAACGGCAACTGCGGCGTGGTCGCTGGCGCAACGCGCCCGAGTGAACTCGCTACCGTTCGCTTCCAGGTCAACGATCTGCCGATCCTCATCCCTGGCATCGGGGCTCAGGGCGGGGACGTGGAAGCGACCGTCAAGGCCGGCAAGTGCTCGCGCGGCCGTGGCATGCTCGTGAACTCCTCACGTGGCATCATCTACGCTTCCTCGGGCAATGACTTCGCGAACGCTGCCCGCCTGGAAGCCCTGCGCCTGCACGAACTCATCACGAGCTTCCTGTAGCAGGCACCGCAACCGACCCCTACGCGGGTCGGTTTTCTGTTTAAAAATATCAGCAATTAGTAGAAAATTATTGACAAAATGCCAATTTTATGCTAATATATTGTGTCTTTATTGACCTTTCGGCGCCATCAGCCGACTGAGAAACACAGAAGGAGAGGCGCCATGATCGCGCTGATCGTCAAGGTGCTATTCTGGTCAGTCTTCGCCACCATCCTGGCCTGCCTGGAGATCGAGAGCGAAGGGAAGTACGGGTGGGCGCACAAGGCGCCGACCTGGTACCGCACCACCGGGTTCTTCGGGAAGCTGTACGGCATGATCATGGGCGGCAAGCCGCTCACCGGCTACCACCTGTTCATGTTCCTCTTCACCTTCATGATCTTCCACGTTCCGTTCTTCTCGGGCGTGGTGTGGTCGGCCGAGGGCGAGCTTCTCGCCTGCGCGATGTACTTCGCCTGGTGCACGCTGTGGGACTACATCTGGTTCGTGTTGAACCCCGCCTACGCTGGTCGATTCACGCGCAACAACGTGTGGTGGCACTCCGGAAGCCCCTGGATCTTCGGACTGTTCCCGCTCGACTACCTGTCGGGCGTCACGCTCTCCTTGGGTCTCGCTGGAGCCGCCGCCTGGCACTCGGGAGAAGCTCAGCTCTTCGTCGATCACCTCGCGGTCCTCATCGGATTCGGGGCCTACGTCGCACTCATGCACTTGTGCGCGCCCGCCTACCGCTACTGGTATGGCTACATGCGCCTGAGTGATGACCGCGACAAGGTCGACATCGTCTATCCCTGACAGGCAAGCTCATCACGAGCTTCCTGCAAGGCGCCGCAACCGACCCCCACGTGGGTCGGTTTTCTGTTTTGCAATTTTAAAAGAAGACCGAGCATCCAGGCGTGGATACTCGGGCGGGGGAGCGTTGGCTACCGCGGGCGCGGGTGCCTGTAGCTCGGTTGGTTGTCGGCTGCACGGGCGTACAGGGCAACAATCGGATGAATGCGCGGCTTGCAGCGCTCGCGCAGGGCCTTGAAGGCGGCTTCGGTGATGTCGACCTCCTCGAAGCTGAGGCTGAACTCGCGCATGTACCGCTCGATGTCGTCGAGCAGTTCGTGGGTAGTACGGCCGCTCTGGAAGTTCTCGATGTGCTCGAGGTGGCTACGTGCCTTGTGCAAGCGGTACTCGCGAGCACGTGAACGCAGAGTGTCGAGCGTAGTGTTGTAGTCTGCCGGAAGGCGTTTGCCTTCTACGCAGAGACGATACGTGTTGTAGAGGCTCTCGAGCGCGTTGTGGCGCAAGGCGATCTGGTAGGTCATCACCTCCTCTGCGGTGGGTTTCTCTGGCCGAACAGGACTGATGGGCACGGGACACCTCCAAAGAGGCGCATAAAGGATAGCAGAAAAGGGAAAAAGCCGCTAAGATATTCACCGTATCGGGCTATAGCGCAGCGGTAGCGCGCTTGCATGGGGTGCAAGAGGTCGTGGGTTCGATCCCCACTAGCCCGACCAGACAATGAGCACTTGCTATACTTGTTTATATGTTTCTCCTGTTTGCAAGTATTGCGAGTCTGATACTGCTCGTACTCGCCGCGCGCTTTGTTATTGCCGAGGTTGACGTTCTCTCTCGTGCGCTCCACTCGTCTCGATTCGGCCTCTCTTTTTTACTACTAGGTTTTTTAACATCACTCACGGAGATTGCTGTTGCTATTAATGCACAGGCAGATGGTCATCCAGAGATTTACGCTGGAAACTTAATTGGCGGAGCGTTTGTTATCCTGCTCCTCATTATTCCGTTTTTAGCAATTTTAAAACGCGGCCTACCACTGCAAAAGCACCTTCCGCCCTCCACGCTTTTTCTATTTTGTGGATTGATGGGTTTGCCAGTACTTGTTGCGCTTGATGGCATGATTGGCGTTGCCGATAGTATCGCGCTGATTTTGGCGTATGCAGCATTCGTTTTTGCTACGCTCATGAAATCAGGGGCGTCATTTAATATCAGTGTCGTTTTCACTAAAAAAGTCGGCATCAGTTTTATCAAAATCTGTTTGGCCAGTGTTGCTATCTTTGCGAGTTGTCACTACCTCGTGCTTGGAACAGAAGAATTGGCAGCGATCCTCGGTTTTCCAGCCTTCGTGGTCAGTATCATTCTTCTGGCTCTTGGTACAAACATCCCAGAGTTGTCACTAGCAATTGCCTCCATTGTAAAAAAGAAAGCCGATGTAGCCCTCGGGGATTACGTTGGTTCCGCTTCATTGAATGCTCTGATCCTCGGAGGATTTTCCCTCATGAACGGTCCATACAGTTTAGGGATCACAAAATATCAAACAGTGCTTTACATCTTCCTGTTAAGCCTTCTCATCTTCCTGGTAGCCGCCTACACCAAAAAGCGTATTTCGCTCTATGAGGCCATGGCGCTCATCGCTTGCTACGGAGCAATTCTCGCCTTTCAAGCATTCATGCATTTCTAACAAAAAACCTGCCATATCGGCAGGTTTTTAATTTATCGGGTAGATGTCGGGTAAAGCCAGACAGGACTTGTATCACCAGCTGACCAGGTAGCAAAGTCGGTGAACTGCGTGTTCTCAAAAACATACACCGGACTTGGGTCACCATTCATGTTGAGCCATGAGACTTCAACGGTATACGTTCCAGGATTCATTGGGATGGTCACGCTTGTTTCCGGCGATGCTTGCGCGCTACCCCAAGGTGAATTGCGTGTTGCCGTGTCAGGAATGGTTGATGTGAACTCGTCAACAACTCCTAAGACACGATAGCGAATATCGGTATAGCTATCGTAGATAACAAACGTAAGCATTGATTCATTCTCTGGTCCGGCGGGGTTAACAACAAGCACGATCGGATTATCAAGCATGGCGCTGACCGTAGAATCTGCAAACTGATTCTTGTATGTATTGATAAGCGTACGAACCCCGTCATACATGAAGGTATTAATGAAATACACCTCGAGGTTATCAGTTGGTGGCAGGGAAGTAAGAGCGGTAACGACCTCCTTCAGTTTTGCTTGATCTGAAGTAGTCCACTTTTGCTGTTCGCTTGCAGAGAGCTCGTTAGCGTAAACATACGTACCAACGACGCTATACTCATTCATGAGCCAGTACAAAAGAACAGATGAGTCGCCGTAAAGCGTGCGAACAGTGTCGTAATGCGCGCGGCGCTGCGCGGTGTCTTTCATGAGCGCGCCTTCCATAAGTGCCGCCACAACATTTGCCGGCTGATCATCCGCAAGCTCTCGATAGAGTGTAGCAAGCTCATTCTTGCTCATTTCGTACTTAGCGATCAGATTAAAATTTTGGTAGGCATCAATATACGGATAACCGTACGCAAAGAACTCTCGGTACGCAGCAACTGCTTCATCATTCTTACCTTGTGACGCATAAAGAACGGCGTTGCCGTACCACTCCTCTGCAGTATCAGGGCGAGTGGTGATCGACCCTTGCTCGGCGGCCTGAAGATCGGCTTTGAGTTCACCAAGCTGCAAGAGAATCTGAGCGGTGTCGCCCTTAATGTCAGCGGTCGTGCGCTTAATCTCGTTAACATCCTCCTGCAAAATGCCGATCGATCGCTGCAAGTCCTCAACGCCTGGAACGGTAGCCGCTAAAACACCATTCTTCGGACCGGCAACATGCACCAGGGCAAAGATCGCCCAAATGATGGCAAACACCCCAAAGAACACTACGCGAGTTTTTGCGGCCTCTTGCTTGGTAACGACGTTATCGCGTCTGAAGTAGAGATAAAAAATCGAGGTGATACCAACGCCAACGAGCGAGGCGATAAGAAGGTAAAGTGACAAATTCGCAAGCGGAGAGAGGACATCGTTCACAAAGCCGCCAATACCACCAATTGTGCCGAAAAGCGGAAGATTTTGACGAATGTATTGCTTGATGGAGTCGATCATAATGACTCGAATAATGCCACAAAAAGCGCCCGATGTCCACTTGCGTGCGGTATGATGGAAACATTGCTCATTAGCAAAATATAGGTATACTTGTGCCCTCTCTATGACCATCGCCAAGCACCGCAGCATATTTTACGCCCTGCTCACCAATGCCCTTGTTGTTGTTGTCACAAACTCGTTCGTCTGGTTTGCGGTGACTTTCTGGGTGTATTTGGAGACGCGATCAGTTATCGCTACGTCACTTATCGCCGGCATGTATACCGTAGCTAATGCGGTGTCAGCACTTTTTTTTGGCGCGCTCGTGGATCATAATAAAAAGAAGACGGCCATGGTCTTCTCGACCGTCATCTCGTTTATCGCTTATGCCGCCGGGCTCATTATTTTGCTCGCCGCCGGCTCTGATCGTTTTACAGACATCACCTCGCCAGTTTTGTGGGTCTGGGTCGGGCTCCTCCTTTTTGGTTCGATCATCGGTAATATTCGCACCATCGCCTTATCAACAACGGTGCCAGTGCTTTTTGAAGAGAAGGATCGGGGTCAGGCCAACGGTCTCATTGGCACAACAAACGGCATTGCCTTTGCTATCACGTCAGTTGCTAGCGGTATTGTGATTGGTTTCTTTGGTATGGATATCGCGCTCATGGTGGCGGTGCTGTGTATGGCGCTTGCTATCGTGCACCTATCGTTTATCAAAATCCCAGAGCCAGAAATCGTTGTCGATCATGCTAAGCCTCGCCGCGTTGATCTGTGGGGAACGTTCAAAGTTGTTCGTGCCATACCGGGATTGCTAGCACTTATTTTCTTCACCACGTTTAACAACTTTCTTGGGGGAGTATTCATGGCGCTCATGGATGCTTACGGGTTGTCTCTCGTGTCCGTGCAGGCTTGGGGTCTTATGTGGGGCGTGTTAAGCACGGCGTTTATTGCAGGTGGCTTACTGATTGCTAAATTTGGACTTGGCAAAAATCCACTACGAACCATGATCATGATTAACATGATCACCTGGAGTGTTTGTATCTTCTTCACCATTCAAGAGTCGATCGTGCTTACAGCGATCGGTCTTTTTACCTGGATGATCTGCGTGCCGTTTATTGAGGCTTCTGAGCAAACAATTCTGCAAGGCGTTGTGCCACAAGAACGCCTAGGACGCGTGATTGGTTTTGCGCAAAGCGTTGAATCAACCGCATCACCGGTAACAACCTTGTTCATCGGGCCGCTAACGCAGTGGTTCTTCATCCCATTCATGACAACCGGTGCTGGCGTTACCCTCATTGGTGGTTGGTTTGGAGTGGGGGATGCTCGTGGTATTGCGCTCGTGTTCACCGTTGCCGGCATTCTTGGACTCACCGTAACTCTCGCTGCACGCTTTTCGGCTTCGTACCGCCGTTTGTCACATACGATTGCTACCACAATGAAGTAAAAAAAGACCCGAACGGTTCGCAGGTGTGCGTCGTTCGGGTCAGCGCGTCGGCAGTTCGCTAATGCGCTGCAGGAGTTCCAAGAGATCGTCAGGCCGCTCGTAGGCATCCGGCATCGCGATCTCGATTGCGATCGGGTCATGCACGAGCGACTGGTGGCTGATCAGCCAGCTCGGCGGATCATGAGAGTCCGTGCGAGTCGGTGTGATGATCTTCGTGATGCGTTCGGGGCGATCGAATCGTCCACGCTTCTTCGCCGTTGCGATCTGCGAGGCGATCGAATCATCCACACTGTGGGCCGGCAGTACCCCGCGGATGAAGTCCGCATTCGGCAGGAGTCGGCGCACATAGAAGCGCAGGCACGTAAGCGGATAGCCGCGTGCCAGCACGGCTGCGCACACCGGATCAAGTTCCGGCGTGTGCTGACCAAGTTCCGGAGCGCTGACTACCAGCTTGCGCATGCTCGCCGTACTGTGACGAATCTGCACCGTGCCACGGAACTGGCTGATGTAGTCAGGTACGCCCGCGGTCGTGGTGCGCAGGAGGTAGCGACAGCGGTTTACGATCGCCACCATCATGAAGCTCTGACCATCGGCGTGTTCGCAGATGATCTCGATCGCAATATCCATGAGGCCTCCAAGAAGAAGGGACGCAAGCGGACTCTAGCAAGAGAAGCGCAGGATGAAAAGAGTGCTCCCTTGCAAGAGGTACCAAGAAGTCTGTATAAAAAGGCGGATTCTATAGGGATCTTGCCGTTCTTAAGTGGACGAGCTAGCATGCCAAGGCCTAGGGGGAGTACATGCCAAAGAAGCTGCTCATCACCGGTGGACCGGGGGGTGGAAAGTCAACCATCATTCGTAGCCTCAAGGAGGAGTTCGAGGGACGTATTGTGTGCGTCCAGGAGGCAGCAACGCTGCTGCTCGCTACCGGCTTCCCGCCGCCTGGCGAGTCACCGCACCCGGATGATCTTGTTGCCTTTCAGCGCAAGATCTTCACGACCATCATGGACCTCGAGTATCACGCCATGAGCTACGCGACACGTGAAGGCATTCCGCTCGTCGTGTGCGACCGCGGTCTCCTCGACGGGGAGGCCTACATGAACAGCCGTGAGGAGTTCATGCGCACGGTCGGCATCACGGATCGCGCGATGTTCCTGAATGGCTACGACGAAGTGCTCTACGTGGAATCGCCGGCGCCTTCTGCAGACTTCGTCTGGTCGCGCACGGCGGGCAACGAACACCGCATGGAGCACGATCGCTCCATCGCAGCCAAGATCGAAGGTCGGACTTGGGAAGCATGGCGCGATCACCCCAAGATCCGCCACATTCCTCACACCTGGGGGTTTCAAGGAAAGGGCGTCATCGTTCGTGCCCGCGTCCTCGAGCTCCTGGAGTAAACGAAGACCTCGTTCGTCGGTATATCCGAGAACGAGGTCGTTTTTATTTAACTCTGGCGTTGTTTGTGAAGCAGCATGTCCATAGCCTCAGTAAGTGAGCCCGCTGGTGTAATCGCCCCACTATTAACGAAGAAGATTTCGTCAGCGCTCTCAATGGTGTTCAAGCGGTGGGCAATAATCACGCGCGTAGTCGATGCTGGTAGCGCCGTTAAAGCCTTCTCAAGAAGCTGCTCAGTAACCGTATCAATATTAGCCGTCGCTTCATCAAGGATAAGAAGTTCTGGGCTACGTAGAATTGCTCGCATGAAAGCTACAATCTGCTTTTGGCCAGCGCTGAGCGTGCCACCGGTTGTGCCGATCGTGGTCAGGAGTCCTTGCTCAAAGCGTTCAAGTAAGTCAGTGAGGCCGAGGTCGGTGAGAAGCTCAGTTAACTGATCATCGGTTAGCGAGCTGTAGCGATCATTGCCGTACAAGATATTGTCACGTACGGTTCCGGCGAGAAGAAACGGATCCTGCAAGATAAAGCCGATCCTCATTGCTCGCTCTACATCGGTATATGAACGCAAGTCTTTGCCGTGGAGCCGCACGGTTCCAGAAGTAGGATCATACAAACGCGCCATAAGTGACGCTGTCGTTGTTTTGCCGCCACCCGTTGGACCAACAAGTGCGTACGTTTTCCCAGCCTCAAGCTGCAGATTAATATTTTGCAAAACCGTCTTGCCGTCAGGATAGGCAAACTGCACGTCGCTAAAGGTGAGAAGCTTGTTGTTGTTTACTGGAGCTGTATCAGGAATGGTCTGCATGTCTGAAGTGAGACTCAAAAGGTGCTCAATACGATCACCAGCCGAGAGCGCTCCCTGCAGTGATCCCCAGAACATGGCCACCTGACGTAGTGGATCATAGAAGCGCATGATGTACGTCAAAAAACTCACAAGAACACCAAGAGTGATTGATCCACTGGCGATAAGCGTGATGCCGTAGGTGATTGCAATAACCTGAGCTACCTGACTCATGAAGGTATACAGTGGGTTCAAGGCGTGATTTGCGAGCTCTGTTTGCTGGGATGCTACGTAATTTGCGGCATTAGATTCACTTAGGCGGGTGCGGAAGTAGTCTTGGCGATTAAAAACCACCATGACTTTAAAGTTTTCGATATTTTCCTGAACCGCAGCACTAAACTGACCGGTTGTTTGTAGGCTCGCGGCGTTCTTGCGCTTAATATAGGAGGCGGTAATTTTAGCAATCACCAAAAGCACGAGCGCTGGCGCAAGACTTGCTGCACCAAGGCGTAGATCGGTAAGTAAGAGTGCAATACCAGAGCCGATAATCATGAAGGCATTGCCAACAAACTGCATGATCGCCTGTGAAAAAAAGTTGTTCAACTTTTCGGTGTCATTGTTAATACGAGAAATAAGATCTCCAGCCTTATTCTGATTGAAGAAGGCCATCGGCATGGCAGAAATCTTAGTGAAGATGGTGTTACGCAGATTGAAGATCAAGCGCTGACCAACGCCGCCCATGGCAGTTGTTTGTACGTACATGGCAATAAACGTACCGATAAAAAGAGCACCAAGTTGCAATGCTACAAACAGGAGTCCGGCTTCATCATTTACTAAGATGTAGTCATCAAGAGCACGACCAATCAGCGTTGGAGCCAGAAGCTGAAACAGTGAGCTAAGTAAGATAGCAATAACCGCTACCGTCATCGGAAGCTTTTCATGGCGAAGGAACTGCCAGAAGAAGCGGAGCTTAGTTTTGCCTGGTGGCTTATTCAGCTGATAGTTCATAGGTATTGGTACTGCGTTGTGACTCAACGATTTGGGCGTACTCAGGTGATTGTTTGAGAAGGGAAGTATGCGTGCCGGTGGCCAGGATCTCACCCTCCATAAGGAGGATGACATTGTCATACGCCTCAGCGGTTGCCACTTTTTGCGTTACCGAGACAAGTGTGAGATCTGGGTAGTTGCGATTGAGATTCTCTAGAATTTTCTGTTCAGTACGGATATCAACACGTGCTGTGAAGTCATCCAGGTAGAGAATCTTTGGATGCTGCGCTAGCGCACGCGCTAGCATGACGCGCTGCTTTTGTCCGCCCGAGAGGCTTGTACCGCGTTCAGATACGATCGTTTGCAAGCCGTCAGGAAGGGAAGTGATGAAGTCACGCAGTTCTGCAGTATCAATCGCAAGCGCAACATCAGCATCGCTCACTTCACGGCCAAAGCGAATGTTCTCAAGAATGGTCATGTTGAAGAGTGCACTATCTTGAAAAACAATGCCGAGCTCTTTGCGAAGTGCGGCCTGATTGTATTCATGAACCGGCACGTCGTCATACGTGATAGTTCCGGCGGTTGGCGCGGTAAGTCCGGCAAGTAAGTAGAGAAGCTGTGTTTTGCCGGCAGCCGTTGGTCCAATGATCGCTGTCTTGGTTTTTGGTTCAATCGTAAACGTAGCATCACGCAAAACACTCGTGGTTTCGTACTGAAGTTGAACACCACTCACGGCAACTCGACCAAGGAAGGTTGCAGGCGTAATACTACCAACCTCTTTCACAGAGGCGGTTAACACTTCCGCTACGCGTCCATATGATGCCGCCGCCCGACCCATCATGGTACCCATGAAGCCAAGCATGAACAACGGAAAGATAAGAATGGTGAGGTAGTTCATGAAGGCAGCAAACTCACCAACGCTCAAATTGCCATCAATAATGTAGTGACCGCCAAGAAGCACCATGATAATCATGGCGCTATTAGCAATGAGGGTAATGATCGGAATAAGGGCAGCAAAGGTTTTGAGGATCTGCATGCCGGTATCACGCGCATCGCTATTTGCCTTTACAAAACGCTCGTACTCAAGTGCTTGTGCATTTAGAACGCGAATAAGCGCTGATCCAAGAATGCTTTCGTTAATAACCGTATTGAGGCGATCAATAACCTGCTGACTCTTTAAAAACAAGGGACGAATGCTAGAAAACAAAGTAAAGATCGCAATCGCAATCAGCGGCACAATAGCAACAACCGCAGCGCCAAGTCGCAAGTGAATAGAGAGAAGAAATGCCGCTGCACCAATGATGATAAACACCGAAGAAAAAAGCGTCGGAATTGCTTGCGAAACAAATTGCTTGGTTGCATCAATGTCAGAAGTGAAGTTAGTTAGAAGTACGGAAGGCGTTTTGTTTTGCACGAACAGAAAATTCTGTTCAGAAATGCTCGTAGCGAGTTGATCACGCAAATCCCGAGCAACGCGTTCGCTAACACGCGTCTGAACAAAAACAAGTAACGCGCCACAGATTAAAATAAGGGCAGCGAGTAGGCCGAACTGCCAAATAACGTTCAGGCTATCGTAGGTGCCGGTGGTATAGGAGGTGATTGCTCGTGAGATAAAGCTTGGAACAAGAAGGTTCAAGAAGCTTTGCGTAAGTGCAAGAAGCACGAGCGCCAGGATGAAGAATCGATACGTTTTAATGAGGGTCTGCATACTAGCGGTGGTGATTATAATTTTAGGTGCTATCCATTAGTGACTTTGTGAGTTCAGAAGCGGTGCCTTCTAGCTCAGCTATGCTCGCTGGCACCCGGTGTTCAACGCCTTCAGCTGCTACGAATAATCTGCGTAAGCTATGCTTGCTAGGTACAACGTGCAGATGAAGATGATTCTGTGAGCGAAAGCCCCAGCCATTAACAATAGCTAGACTGGTTTCTCCAGTTAGCTTTTCGACCGCTCGCATGCAACGGTCGGAGAGTGATAAAAAGGCCTGAGATTCTATTGGCTTGAGATCGCTAAGATTTTCAACGTGACGAACCGGAAGAATCATGACGTGGCCTTTCTTGACAGGGCTGTCATTAATGATCGCAAAAACCGACTCGTCTTGATAAACAACGCGGTACGTTTCATTAATTAAGGCATTGCACAACACGCAGGCGTCCATAATCGGGATTGTATATTAAACAGGGTACAGGTTATCGGGGATAGTGCAATCTTGCCCCCAATCAGATATTCAGGTATAGTTTCGTCGCTTTGGAGAGGTCGCATAGTGGCCTAGTGCGCACGCTTGGAAAGCGTGTGAATCGAAAGGTTCCGAGAGTTCGAATCTCTCCCTCTCCGCCAGAAAATGTTCTCACTTTGGTGAGGACTTTTTCTTTTTGGAAATAATAAACCCCACAACCTGCCGCACGTCTTTCATTCAGCGAAAGATGCGTACATTAGTTGTGGGGGCGGGGCGGCAGGAGTATGTCAGCCCAGGAAAAGAGCGCGAGCTGCGCGGGATCGATGACCGTGATGGCATCGAAGCCCTGCGACAGCTCGACGTGTTGGCGGTGGAAGAGTCGGTAATCACGACGGCAGCCCTCCTCGACAGCACGGCGGCTAAGTTTCGTCGGCTGCTCGCGCGCCAGGAATTGTCGCACAACTAAGTCTTCCGACGTCACGAAGTGCCAACCCTCAATCTCGTCCGCCCCAAGCCCGCGCAAGAGTTTAGCAATCATCACACGTTCCTGCGCGAACCCGTTCCACATATCTAGAATCAGTATCGCATTTTCCCGTTGTAGTAGTATCCCTACACGCTCGAAGAGCACCTGAGCGGCATAGGCATGTTCGCCCTGATAAGGGCTGAGCATGGTGGCGCCAAACAGTTCACGCAGAATTGCGTCACGTTCGATTAGTGCCACATCTGACCTCCGGGCGAGAACCTCCTGACACAGGGTACTTTTTCCGGCTCCACGTGGGCCAATCGTCAAAATGACCTTCTTCATCATGCCCTCATTGGCTTGAGGTTGCTGAATAAACTTAACAAAGCCAGCTCTTTAACACAAATACTAATACGTTCGCTAACAGGCGTTTAATTAGCCGGTTTTATGCTAGAATAGACCCATGAAACGGTCCTATACCAGTACTCAAGTTCCTCAGCCGCTCGCGGTCTTGCGCCGTGCCGGTTATGCCGCTTTCCGGGACCCAAATACCGGGGAAGAGAGCTTTATTTTACGTTTAGGCGCCGGCTACTACCCTCGGTATCACCTGTACGTTGAGCTCGTGCCTGGTGGCTATTCCTTTAATCTGCACCTTGATCAAAAGCAGGCGTCATATGAAGGGGCCTCGGCCCATAATGGCGAGTATACTGGGCCAATTATTGAAAAAGAGTTAGAACGCATTGATAAGTGGGCACGGGCGGTCTATATTGAACTTATGCAAAAGCCGGCACAGGAAGCAGCGGCTGCTAAGACAAAGCGTGGCTTATTAGGTGGTCTATTTGGTAAGTAATTATGTCGATCAAAGATGAGGCAAAGAAATTAAAAAGTGCCGTACTGGAATCGACTATTTCCTATTTTATTGCAGCCTTGTCAGTTGTGGCTGGTTTAGCGTGGAATGATGCCATCGCTAGCTCCATCGCTGTTCTTTTCCCAGGAGACGCCTCAAGTATCATCGCGAAATTCACATACGCCGTTTTTGTCACCATTCTTGTGGTACTCTTAACAGTAGGAATAAAGCGTCTAATGAAAAAAGACGAAATATCCTGAACATTTCAAAGCTATGAAAGCCGTCATCCTTGCCGCTGGTAAGGGTGCACGCCTTCGTCCACTCACTGATTACGTACCAAAGCCGCTTCTGGACGTTGGCGGTGCGCCACTGATTACCCGCACACTCATGAGTTTGCCTCGGGCTGTCACCGAGATCCATATCGTTGTCGGCTACATGGGCGAGAAGATACTCACCGCACTCGGCGGCCATTTTGCTGGTCGACCGATTTTTTATCATCAGCAAGAAACATTGAACGGAACCGGGGGCGCCATGATGCTTTTGAAGGATGTTATCGACGGCCCGACACTTATTTTAAATGCTGACGACCTATACTCCGGAGATGACCTAGCTCGTTTATCAGAATATCCGCTCGCTATTCTTGCGAAAGAGCGCACCCGTGGTACCGTGCCTAATCCATTGTCCGTGCGTCACGGTTTTCTAAATGGTTTCGCACGTTTGCCGCAGCATCAGTACGCGCCACTGGAAAATTGTGGCGCTTACCTTGTCGATAAACGTTACTTTTCAGTGCCGCCGGCTATGATTCAAGTGCGTGATCAGATGGAGTACAGCCTGCCGCACGCTTTTGTTGAACTTGCGAAAAATGAACTCGTGAGCGTCGTTCGAGCAACGTTTTGGATGCCGGTTGGCACACCGGAACAGCTCGCGGTCGCAAGAGACCTCGTAAACCTTGGGAGATAGTGTAAAAGCTGGTAAAAATGGCGGTATTGTGCTAACCTTCGCCAGTTATGCCAGCAGCCAATTTTCATAAAGATGACCTGCGGGACTGTGCAGCGCTTGTTAAAAAGACCAAAGAACGAGCTTTTTTTGCTGTTAAATTTCTACCAAAAGACGCAAGAGATGCGGTTTTAGTCCTACGAGCCTTTGTGCACATCGCCCTGTCTCATAAAGATGCGGGCGATGCGCAGAAGCTCGCCATCTTCAAGGATGCCTGGCGCGCGGCTCTTATCTCAGCCCCACCGATAAGCATTCCAGCGGCTTGGTTCTCGGTCTTGCGTGCCACAAGTGAGGTATTCCGTGTTTATAAAATTAGCGCCGCGGAAGGAGACCTCTTTTTTACCGCCTTAGAAAAAGATTTAGATCGTGGTTTGTGTGTGCCGCAATCTGATATCGATGAGATTGAGGCGGGTATGGCAGCGATTGGTCGCATGTTCGCTAAAGCCGTGCAGTGTGAGGATGAGCGCGGCGTAATCGCCTGCGGAGAGGTTGCGCGTGCCATGTATCGCACCGAGAGTCTTGTGCGGTTTGAAGCGAGCGTAGTAAAGCATCGTCGCGTTTCCATGAGTGTTGAGATGTGTAGATCAGTAGGGGTTGAAGACGAGCACGTAACTGCCGGTCGAGTATCACCGGAACTCATAGCGCTGTTCAAGAAACACATTTTTGAAACCCGTCAGATCTATCGTGGTGCTGAACGCGCGCTTGCACTACTTCCCATGGGATCATCCCGAGCGGCGCGTGTTATTGCCGCAATATACGAATCAAAACTTGATCGCGTTGTTGCACAAAAATACGATGTCTTCCATGGAGCTCGCAAGCCATCCATCACTATGCGTCTACTTGTGTCTATTCGTCTCTGGATACGTTTACGCGGCTAGCCTGGACGCAACAAAACCCGTCGATTCGTCGTTTGCACGACAAGTGACGGGTTTTACGTTTGGTGACGCGCTCGCAGCGCAACCACCAGGTCCGCGACAATCGGGATGAGTCGATTCACAATCGGCGCCATGAGAAGCGACGTGAGAAAGGTGACCCCGATCGCCTTCGGCAAGTTCGCGGCCGGCGTCAGGAAAACGACGATCGACGTGAAGGTCGTCGTTTGAGCGACGGCGTACGTGACGCCGCGCACAAAATCCTGACGCATCGTGTGTTCACCACCGAACCTGTCGACGGCATACGTAGCGATGCGCGTGTAGTACACGCCTAGCCACGTTTTCACAATGATGAGTCCGAAGGCAGCGATCACTGACGCCTGGCCGCTAAGGCCGGCGAGGTAATAGTTCTTCAGGACCACGAGAAGTGCCCCAAAGAAAAACACCAGTGCGCCAGCGGTCTTGCTGCCGTCACCGGGTTGGTAGGGGAGTTTTGGCACGAAAGTCTCCTTGGAAAGAGCGACGTGCAAGGGTACTAGATTTGAGTACGTTTTGCAATAGCAAGACGAGCCTCAGGATCGGCTTCGGCGTACTCTTTGAGCTTATGTAAAAGAATGCGAGGGGTACTAGCAACGGTGAAGTTGAGATACGTCATGATGGCTTTCAGAAGCCAGTGCTTTGGCGTGATGGTGAGTTCATGCGTCAGTCGTGAGCCATCTCTTTCGCGTGTCATGACATAGCGACTTGTCGAGGACGAATGATCGCTCTCGGCTGTATAGGAGAACTCAATCCCCGGTGAGGCGATAAGCACTTTGCCAGTACTCATGATTTTCGCTGAGGAGCCGCCGTGAAAGCGATCATTATCAACGCTAAAACGAAAAGTTGAGCCGCTCTCAACGTCACCATCCCATTCCCAGTGCACGAGGGTATACATCCAGCCGCGTATATGCGTTGGATCAGTTAGAAGTTCATATACCTGCTGTGGCGGAAGATTAATGAAGATGGAGTTCGTGTAGGTTCGATACATAGTGTGTACAGGCAACTATATAAAGGCGTTTGTTTCCTTTATGATGCCAGAGACTTTTACGTATGGCTATTAAAAATGAACTCTGGGTGCTGGGTGTCGGGTGTGGGGTACTAGGCCTATTAGGTTTTATGTCAGGGCAGGCGCCGCTTCCAAGTGCGTTCTCTTGGCTGCCGATCATAAGCGTTGTTCTCTTAGCGCTACCTGGATACTTCGCCTTTGTGTCAGACGCCGGTGACAAGCGTGGGGGAGCGGTGCTTATCATGCTCGCCCTTGTTGGGCTAGGTATTGAGTACATCGGTGTTACTACCGGTTGGCCGTACGGAACCTTTGCTTACAGTGAGGTGATGGGCGAGAAACTTTTTGGCGTCGTTCCGTGGACTGTAGCTTTCGCTTGGCCGCCACTTGTTCTTGGTGCGCTGTACGCTGTGAAGTCTATTAACCATTGGCCGCTTGCTGTGCGCGCTTTGCTTGCTGCACTTCTTTTAGTGGTGATCGATCTAGCCCTTGATCCAGCAGCCGTAGCTCAAGCATTTTGGACCTTTACACCACCGGGGCCATATTACGGTGTACCGTGGGTGAACTACGCTGGTTGGCTATTGAGTGGCTTTATTGGAAGCGCCTTGGCGCTGAGTGTGATTAAAAAGAGCGCGCACCACCTGTCTTGGCGCACAGCCTCAAGTGCAGTCTTATCGATCGCATTCTTTACGGGTGTAAATGCGTCGTATGGTCTGTATGTTCCTATGCTTGTTGGTTTGCTGTTGATCGCTGCCTTTTTCTTTGTTCAAGGGAAACGTTTTGTTCGCATCTATGCACATCTCGCAGCTCGCAAGGCACAGCAGGGCCAGAAATAAGCACGCCATCGGTGACGGCCCAATCGTGTACTGGATGAATCGTGAACTGCGCTCCAAAGAGAACGCAGCGCTTTTGTACGCGCAAGAAATTGCCATTGAACACAAGCGGCCTCTCATTGTCGTTTACAATCTAGTTGCAAATTATCTCGGTGGCGGTACTCGGCAATTTGATTTTAAAACATCATCATTTACTGAACTGCACGAAGCGTTCGCAGTAAAAGAGATCCCGTGGCACGTCATTGTCGGTGAAAGCGAAGAGCTGATTACCTTCTTCACTAAGCATAACGCCGGCGCTGTTATAACTGACATGTGCCCACTACGCATTTCGCAAAAGTGGGTGAGTGCAATTGCAAAAAAGATGCCGGTTGCGGTTATTGAAGTGGACGCACACAACATCGTGCCTGTCTGGACTGCATCTTCTAAGCAGGAATTCGCAGCCCGCACGCTGCGCCCCAAGCTTCATAAGCTCTTGCCTGACTACCTGATCGAACTCCCTCCGTTACGCAAACACCCATTTCCAGCGCCTGGAGCGCCATATCATGACGCCGTGATTAAAAAGCTCCGTGCTCCTCTGAAAGAGATGATGCCGGTGTCATTTATTTCAGGAGAGAAGGCTGCGCATAAGGCTCTACAGGATTTTTTAAAGCATCGACTCATAGGTTACGCAGAGCGTCGCAACGATCCAACCAAAGATGGTATCTCCCATCTGTCACCATACTTGCACTACGGCATGATTGCGCCACTGACGGTAGCGTTAGCTGTTCGTGGGGCTGATGCGCCACGCGCTGACAGGGATGCGTATCTTGAAGAACTCATTGTGCGCCGCGAGCTCGCTGATAATTTCTGTTTTTACAATCCGTACTACGATAGCGCGGAAGGATTTCCTAATTGGTCCAAAGCAACACTTGATCAGCATGCTAAAGACAAACGAGACAGTCTCTACTCGTACATGCAATTTGAGAAATCACAAACACATGACCCATTGTGGAACGCAGCGCAGCGGCAAATGGTGCAGTCGGGAAAGATGCACGGTTACTTGCGTATGTACTGGGCAAAGAAGATCTTAGAATGGACGCCATCAGTTGCAGAAGCAATGCGCATCGCAATTAAATTGAACGATACGTATGAACTTGATGGTCGTGATCCAAACGGGTACGTAGGAATTGCGTGGTCAATTGGTGGCGTGCACGATCGTGCATGGTTTCCGCGACCAATTTTTGGCACAGTGCGTTACATGAGTGCAAATGGGTGTGCAAGTAAGTTTGATGTTGATGCATACATTGCACATTGGAGTGGCGTGCAGAAACTCATGTAGCGTACCTGTTGATGAATAGGCTTGTGATGTACGCGCATCGCACATATGATGAGTGAGACTTGTCATCACAAAAAACTATGCGCATTACCTCACCAGCGTTTCGCAATGGAGAGAAGATCCCACCACAGTTCACCTGTGATGGCGACGACGTCAATCCAGAATTGCGAATCACTGGCACGCCAGCGAGTGCAAAGAGCGTAGTTATCATTGTTGATGACCCAGCTTCACCAAGTGGTAACTGGTTGCACTGGAGCTTGTGGAATCTTGATCCAAAAATTTCCATCATTGAGGAGGATAGCGTGCCGCGCGGCGCCGTACTGGGGGAGACTGATTTTTCTGAAGTCGGGTATGGTGGTCCGTGTCCAAGTTACGGAGAGCATGAATATCGCTTCATGGTCTTTGCCCTTGATACCACGCTTGCGTTGGCTGAGGGCGCACCACGCCACATTTTAGAAGCTGCCATGGACGGTCACATTATTGATGAAGCCTCGCTTACCGGTCGCTACCAGCGCGTAAAGAAAGAACCCCGTGTCTCCAAAAAACGAGCAACTGTTAAGGCTTAGGAACTTGTACCAGGGGTGCCTAGACGAAGGGGCTAGAGGTTTGTAAGCTCACCCCATGCAGGACGTAAAAGAGCTCATTAAGGCCAAGGTCGATGTCGCTGACCTGATTGCCGACTACGTTCCATTGAAGCCCGCCGGCAGCGGGAGTTTTAAAGGTGTCTGCCCATTTCACGCGGAGCGCACGCCGTCGTTTCATGTCAGCCGAGAGCGCCAGATCTGGCGTTGTTTTGGTTGTGATAAAGGGGGAGACGTCTTCTCCTTCATGATGGAAATGGAAGGCGTTACGTTTCCTGAAGCTCTGCGCTTACTTGGTACAAGAGTTGGTGTTGAAGTGCCGGAGTATCGCCCGGTTAGTAAAGAGCAGGCTTCAAAAAGAGAGACATCGCTGCAGATTCATGACGTTGCTGCTAAGTACTACGCTGCGCTTCTTGAGCGATCAAGTGAAGGCAAAATCGCTCGTGAGTACGTTGCGTCCCGAAAGCTAAGTCCCGAGCTCATTGCTAAGTTTCAGATCGGTGCCGCGAGTGACGCCTGGGATGGCCTAACGCGCCTACTCAAGCAAAAAGGATACACCGAGCAAGCAATGCTTGAGAGCGGTTTGTGCTTAAAGCGTAAAACAGGTGACGGTCTAGTTGATCGTTTTCGTAATCGTTTAATGATTCCGATCTGCGACGCTCAAGGCAAAGTGATCGCTTTCACTGGTCGCATTATTCCGGCCGCTGTCCCAGTGGGTGTTGATCCAGGTGGCAAATATGTCAATTCACCAGAAACCGAGATCTTCAAAAAAGGTGAAGCACTCTATGGTTTGCATCTAGCAAAGACCGCCATTCGCAAGTCAGGTGAGGCGATTATTGTTGAAGGCAACCTAGATGTCGTCGCATCCCACAAGGCTAATGTTGAAAATGTCGTCGCCGCCTCTGGCACCGCGTTAACCGAAGCGCAGTTGCGCTTGCTTTCACGCTACACTAAGCGCATCACATTTTGCCTTGATGATGACGATGCCGGCTTTGCCGCTGCTAAACGCGTTTTAGAACTTGCTATCAAATTACAGTCAGCCCACGATTCTCTACGTTTAGAGGTGCGTTGTTTATCTATTCCGGAAGGCCTTGGCAAAGATCCGGATGACGTTGTCACCAAAAGCCCGGAAGCTTGGCAACAGATCGTCACGCACAGCGAGGAGGCTATTGAGTACTTTTTCAAAAAGACCCTGCGGCGCTTTGAAGAGGCGGGTGGAGCAGGGAATGTAAACGAGCGCACCAATTTGATCGACGAACTCTTGCCAGAGGTTGCGCGTTTGCGCCGTCCGGATGAGCGTCACCTCTACCTGTTGCGTTTAGCTGATGTCACCCACGTTGATACGGATATTTTGCGGGAAATGCTCGCAGCCGAGGTTGCTAAGCGTTCAAAAGAGTCTTTGGGTCCAGCGTTGCAGTCAACCAAAGCGAAAGTGCCCGTTGAAAACACCCAAAGCAAGGCAGCCGCCTTTTTACTAGGCATCGCGCTCGTCTACGAGGAGCTTATTCCGCATATTTTGGCTGACGTTAAAGAAGAATTAATCACTGATCCGTGGAAAACGCTTTACGCCCATCTGCGCGTCCTGTATACTCATTCCGAACTGCCGCCTTCCTCTGACACGCAAATAAACCCATTTTCGCGTCTTCGGGCATATCTCGATGCACAAGGAGAAGGATCGCTTACGAGCGTCCTTGACTCACTTGCGCTAAGAACTGACGAGATCCTTGCCGGACTGACGCCCGAGCAGATCAGAGGTGAAGTTGATCGGCACCGCGAGCTCTTTTCTGATGTCTTCAGAAAACAGCACCGCAAAGAACTCGAGGCTGCAATTCGGCAAGCCGAACTATCCGGCGATACCGACCGCCTTACCGAGCTTCTCACACAATATTCTTTGTTGCTGCGCACTTAGCGTACGCAACGTAATGCCTGACGACATCGAAGGACCTGTCTTTTGATGTTCGCCGTGACTATGGCTGCCAAAAAAACAACCCGTTCCGTGAAAAACGAAAAGAAAGAGGTAAAGGCTACCAAGAAGACCGTTGCTGCCAAAGCAAAGAGTAAGCCGGTAGCTAAAAAAGTCGCTGCTGCTCCTAAGAAGGCCGTAAAAGCCGTAGTCGCCGCACCGCGCCCGCAGCTCAAGCCAGATAAAAAGAGCGCCGCTCCAACAGAGGAGGTCTTGAATCGTATTATTGAGCGCGGCATGACCCGTGGCTTCATTACCGAGAACGAACTTCTCTTTTCCTTTGGCTTCATTGAGGATCACCTGGATATCCTTGAGGAGCTTTTAGAAAAAATTGAACGCAAAGGTCTGCACTTCGTAGAAATGCGCGAAGGATTCCTCGGTGGCAACAAGTCACGTGATGAGGTATACGATAAGTTGCGTATCACGGTAGATAAAAAGGCTGACACCAGTGTTTCACTTGAGCTGACGCAAGATAGTATTCAAATGTACTTGCGTGAGATTGGTAAGATTCCGCTTTTGAATGCTGAAGAAGAGGTTGCTCTTGCTCGTCGTAAAGAGCGTGGAGATAAGGAGGCTGATCGCCGCCTGATTGAAGCGAACTTACGTCTTGTTGTTTCGATCGCTAAAAAGTTCGTTGGTAAGCAATTGTCTCTCCTTGATCTTATTCAGGAGGGTAACGTTGGCTTGTTCCGTGCCGTAAAGAAATTTGAGTACCGCAAAGGTTTCAAGTTCTCAACGTACGCCACCTGGTGGATTCGCCAAGCGATTACCCGCGCGCTCGCTGACCAATCCCGCACCATTCGTATTCCAGTGCACATGGTAGAAACCATTAACCGTTTCAAGCAGGTTGAGCGCCGCCTCATTCAAGACCTTGGCCGCGAACCGCTTTTAGAAGAGTTAGCTGCGGAAATGGACCTACCTCTTGAGAAGGTACAGCACATTCAAAAGATCTCGCAGGAAACGGTTTCACTTGATACTTCAGTCGGTGATGACGATGACGATTCAAAGCTTGAAGACTTCATTGAGGACGTTAAGAACATCTCGCCAGATAAGGCCGCTGCTCGTCAGCTCTTGCGTGATTACGTCTTGGAAGCAATGAAAGATCTTACGCCACGCGAACAGAAGATTCTAGAGATGCGTTTCGGCTTAGAGGACGGCGTTAGCCACACGCTTGAAGAGGTTGGTCGAGAATTCGATGTGACGCGTGAGCGTATTCGTCAGATTGAGGCTAAGGCGCTTGAGAAGATTCAGCAAAAAGAAATCATTCAAAAGCTTCGCGATTATTAAAAACCTATGCGACGTCTCTGGCTTCTTCCGCCGGTTATTGCTCTTGCCGGCTTATCAATCTACGTGATTGTTCTATCACAGCAGGTCAAAACGCTATCTGAGCGAGCCATTGCTAATGAAGTGATCTTGGCACAAAGCAGTCTGTTGCCTCCGGAAGAAGATGCCAAATGCTCACGTCGTCAGCATAGCTACGGACTCATTGATGAAGAATCATTACTTGCGTCCGTGGGCGCTACGCATACAGACATCGCAATTCCAGGTGAGACCTTTGTAGGCGCCTGCGAGTACTCGGGAACAACCTACCAATTGTATGATCGCACCGGTCTCGAATTTAATAGTCGAGAAACCGAAGGTGACAGCTGGGCGGTTGCTATGAGCACAGATGACGGTTGGGAAATTCTCAATTTCACCACGGCTGACACCTCTGCCGATTCACCACAGTGTTTTTTCTCAAGTCTCTTTGCACCAGTTAGGCGCGGTGAGCGAGAAAACCTGCACATCGAATGTGAATCAGTGCAAGGAGGATCAGTGCTTGGCACTGGTCTCGTACAAGAGTCATTCGTTGTTCAGCCAGCTATTCCAGAAGTAACCGCCTGGTACAGCTGTGTTTCTGAAGCGATTGTGATCAGTACCCCAGATAATCAAGGTGTGAAGCAAATTAATAATGTAACTTGTACGTCGGTTTACGAACAGGGAATTGAAGAGTAGTGCGGAAACAAAAAAGCACTGACATATTGTCAGTGCTTTTTTGTTTAGCAATCTGTCGTTTAAACGTCGCTGGCGTTAGAGCGGCCTGAGCGCTTGCGTTCGTTTTCAGTGAGGAACTTCTTGCGCATGCGAACGTTTTCCGGCGTGACCTCTACGTACTCGTCAGAGTCAATGTACTCAAGAGCTCGCTCAAGGTTCATGTCGATGGCCGGCGTAATAACCACGATGTGGTCAGCAGAGGAGGCGCGCATGTTAGTGAGCTGCTTTTCCTTGATAGCATTCACGGTCATGGTTTCCTTGGCGCTTTCACCGATCACCATGCCCTCATAAATCTCTGTACCTGGAGCAACGAACATAGCACCGCGCTCCTGGATCATAGCAAGTGCGTACGGAGTGGTCTTACCAGTTTCGCCAGAAATGATTGAACCAGATGTGCGGCGGTTGATTTCACCCTTATGAGGAGCGTAACCAGAGAAGATGTGGGAGAAAGTTCCTTGTCCCTTGGTGATCGTCATGAACTCGGTGCGGAAGCCCAGGATACCGCGGGTTGGCATGGTGTATTCCAGACGTGTTGAGCCATTTTCGCTCATCATGTTGGTCATGTCACCCTTGCGCTTGCCGAGCTTTTCAATCACGGAACCGGCGTATTCATCCGGTACGTCGATAACCACAGACTCCATCGGCTCCATCTTGACGCCGTTTTCTGTCTTCATGATTACCTGTGGCTGGGAAACCTGGAGCTCAAAGCCTTCACGGCGCATCTGCTCAATCAAGATAGCTAAGTGCATTTCACCACGACCAGAGACGCGGAACTCACCGTCACTGAGCGGGAACTCCACTTGTAGTCCAACGTTGATTTCAAGCTCGCGCTCCAAGCGCTCACGAATTTGGCGGGAAGTAACAAGTGAGCCTTCACGTCCCGCAAAAGGGGATGAGTTAGGCATGAAGTTCATGGTAAGCGTAGGGCCATCAATGGCGAGAGTTGGCAGAGCCTCAGCGTCTGGGGCTTCAGCAATCGTTTCACCTACGTAAATCTCTGGAAAACCAGCGACCTGCACAATGTCACCAGCAACTGCTTCATTCACTTCAACCTTGGTCAAACCTTGGTGGGTGTAAAGCTTGGTGATCTTGCCGGTGTAACGATTGCCATCTTGCTTAATAACCGTCACGGTTGAATTCATTTTGATCGTTCCCTCAACGATACGACCTACCGCAATACGACCAACATAGTTATCGTATTTAAGGTTGGCAACCTGCATGACCATCGGCTTATCAGTTTCGCTCTTTGCTGCAGGAACAGACTTCAAGATGAGGTCAAACAACGGGCGCAAATTCTTGCTCTCATCATTAAGATCCATTTTAGCAATACCATCGCGACCGATGGTGTAAATGTGCTGGAAATCAAGCTGAGCATCGGTAGCTCCAAGCTCGACGAACAAGTCAAAAATCTGGTTATGAACCCAGTCAGGGCGAGCTGTTGGCTTGTCGATCTTGTTGATAACAACAATCGGCTTCAAACCAAGCGCCAGCGACTTACGCAAAACGAACTTAGTCTGAGGCATTGGGCCCTCGTAGGCGTCTACAAGCAAAAGCACGGAGTCCACCATGCGAAGAACGCGCTCAACCTCGCTACCGAAGTCAGCGTGACCTGGGGTGTCAACGATGTTGATCTTGACGCCATCAACGACGATCGCGGTGTTCTTTGCGTAAATGGTAATTCCGCGCTCTTTTTCAAGCTCGTTACTGTCCATGACGCAATTTTCAATAACGTCACGATCAGAAAAGGTGCCAGACTGCTGAAGCATGGCGTCTACAAGTGTGGTCTTACCGTGGTCAACGTGAGCAATGATGGCGATGTTTCGAAATTCCATAGGGTGAAAATTGACCGAATGATAGCTGATTTTTTTGTTTTTGGCAAGTCGTAAGGGGGATGGAGTGAAAATCAAAAAACGGCCAGTATTGGCCGTTTTTATTAATCTTCGTAACGGATAAGCTCGTTTGCAAAGAATTCCTCTGCTCCTTGACCTAGCTCCTTGGCCTCACTAAACACCTTCTCAGCCCTTGCTTCCTGTGCTTGCAGAAGGGCGTCGACCATCTTATGCACCGAGCCGTTCGGATTTTTTTCAAGGGCTGCGAGCTTTTTTAGCGCCAGTTCAGCATCTTGTTCGGCCTCTCGAAACTGCTCAATGCCGGCTTGCAAAGGCTTACCGTCATAGTTTGTTGAATCTTGCATGAAGCCATCGCGAATGATGTTGTGGGTATTCCAGCCACTAAGTGATGTGCCAACCTGTGTCCACTCATTATCTAGGTGAATGATCGCGCGGATGCTTTCCTTGGCGGCATTGGCAGCATCTTGGCGGAGTTCAGGGTTGGCATCAACATCGAGCGCTTCCAGTACCTCCATTGAAAAGGCATCCGCAAAATCATAACGCTCTTGCTTGTCTTTGGCGCGATGGTCAGCGTAATGCGCTGAATAATTATCAGCGTCATATTCATACATGCCATACATACCCATGCGAATATCTGGTGCCTGAAGAACGCTATTACGCATAACGTCCGCATGTGTACGCAGATTAGCTGGCGAGTAATCGGTAAGCGCGCTGAGCATGCCGGTAAACTCTTGGTTATGCTGCATGCGCAATTGATCACCATACGCATCGAAAACTTTGCGTACATCAAGCTTTTGTCCGCTGTCGGTGGCGTACGATCCGGTATTAGCTTCGATCATGCTAAAAAGCGCCTTGGCACGAGTCTTGTTAAAATCAGCTTCACGTTTTGTGAGGCCAGAAGTATCTGGATTCAGGAGCTGGTCTGTCCAGGTGTCATTGAGGAGGCTGAGCATTTCCGCGCGCGTCGCCGCTTCACCTCCTTCAAAGGTGATCGTTTCCTTCATGTCAGTAAGATGCTCAAAGCGTAGACCGTGATCACGTGCCGCACGTTCAATGGTTGTATCAAGAATCTCGGCATGAATAGCCTCACGCGCTTCACCACGTTCAAACGATGTCTCGATCGCTTCCTTGCCAGTCGAGATGGATTGCCCGATGCCAAAAAGTCCAGCGGCACCAAAGAGCACTTTTCCCACTTTTGATTGAGCAAATTTACGCAGGACCTGATTTCCGCGGTAGGAGGCAAAATCCTCTTCTGTTGGATCACTGTCATCAATGCTATCGGGCGACTTGAGAGATTCGCTCAAGATTGAGTGCTCTGGAATGGCGGTAAAATCTTTAGGCAAGGTTTCAGCACTAAGAGCCTGAAGAAAGGCTTTATCAAGGAGTCGTGCTCGAAGTTCCGCGGGGGATACGATCTGCTCTGTGGCTGGGGCCTCAGCGGCTTCTGCAAAATCAGCGCCTTTCTCATGGCGATTAGCCTCTTTGCGTTCTGGGATACGCGGCTTTTCACTTGGTGAAACTGCGCCAACTCCAGATTCTCGTCCATGCATCATATGTGAGCAGTTTACAGGCCTAGAACCGGCCTTAATAGGGCATGTGGGGATAGGAATTGAAAGATTTTGAGAAAGGGCGCGTACTATAAGGTACATGGCCGTGAATCTGACAGATGCGCAGCTTGTTGCAGAAACCCTGCGGCACCCGCACATGTTTCGAGAAATCGTGCAGCGCTACGAAGCGCCTCTTTTGCGATACATTCGTCGCCTTGGTCTTCATGATGAAGCAGAGGATATTTTGCAGGATTCATTTTTAAAAGCCTATCGTTATTTAGGAAGTTTTGACCCATCGTTGAAATTCTCTTCCTGGATGTATCGTATTGCCCACAATACCGCCATGAGCGCTCACCGAGCTCGTCAGGTGCGCCCAGTAGTTGAAAGAAGCGAGGAATCGCAGAAAGCATATGACTCCATGGCCGCCGAGCTCGATGTCAGTCAAGACTTGGATCAAGAAATACTCAAAGAACATCTAGAGGAAGCGCTCGCTCGGATTGATAAAAAGTATCAGGCTGTCATTGTACTCAGATACTTTGAGGAACGAACGTACGATGAAATATCGGACATTCTCAGACTGCCGGTAAAGACCGTCGGCACACTCCTACATCGCGCCAAGAAACAGTTGCAAGATAAAGTCACTCCAGGCCTATGACAAACCTCGCTGATACCATTCTCAAAAAAGTCGAGGACGATAAAATCACCCCAATTCCGGCGTGGTACTTCACGCTCGTGAATATCGGGTTCTGGGCCATGTGGGCCGCTTCGCTGCTTCTAGGTGGCGCAAGCATGACCATGATTATCTTCATGCTCGTTCACGCTGGTTGGGAATTCCAGCCAGTAGTAACGCCATCACCCGCGCGTTTCTTAGGGCTTGTCATTCCGTATTTGTGGATCGCTTCACTTGGTGTGATGGTGGTTTTAAGTTGGTTTCAGATTCGCCACACGCGCCACGGGTACAAATACTCATTTACGTGGCTTATTATCGTTAGCCTGTTGGCGAGCATCATCTTTGGCTTTGCGGGTTACCTTTTTGGCGTTGGTCGCCTGATTGATAACGCGGGTTGGCGATATGCCGGTCCTGTCTATGAGCGTTTCCAGCCACAGCCGCTTAAAAATATGCCGCAGGAGTACGGTTTATTGGCGGGTGTTGTGGTTGAAAAGCCGGCAGACCAACTGGTTATTATTAGAACGTTTAACGGCGAACGTTGGACGGTTTCTGTTGCTCGTTTGAGTAGTCAGGATTTGGCAAAGCTTGAAGAGGTGCGTCGGGTGCTGTTCCATGGTTATGTTCTTGAAGTTGAAAAAACCTTCGAGGCCTGTGAAATCATTGAGCCAATGATGGTGCGTGAAAGAAAGGAAGTGCCAAAACGTATTACTGATTGTGAAGGGCAAGAGGCCTCTTCCTTTCATGAGTAATTTATAAAACTTTCTATGAATATTGTATTTGGCGCAAAGGCTCTAGCATTAACTATTCCGGCTCTTGGTGCCGCCGTTGGTGGCACGGCCCTTGTTACGCAAGATGCTCAGGCCCATCTAATGAACGTTTCTGGTGCTGAGCGTCAGGAGATTCGTACGGAGCGCCGTGAAGATGCCAAGGCTGTTAAAGCCGCTATTGAAACAAATGATTTTGCGGCTTTTCAAGAAATCTCTACTGAGCGTCCCGGTCTTGCTGAGATTACTACTGAACAGTTTGCTGTCATGGTTGAGGCCAATGCCTTAAAGGAGGCGGGGGATCATGAAGCGGCCCGTGCGCTGATGCAAGAGGCCGGACTAGAGCTGCCACGCCCATTCCACGGTCACCGTGGTCGTGCAGCGCTCACAGCTGAAGAGCGTGAAGATATGAAGGCAGATATGGAGGCGGTACGCACAGCATTGAATGATCGTGATTACGCCTCGTATCTTGAGCTCACTCCTGATCGTCCGTTCTTAAATCAGGTAACGCAGGAGCAGTTTAATGTCCTTGCTGATGCCCAGGAGCTACGTGAGGCCGGTGATTTTGAAGGAGCAATTGATCTTCTTCAAGAAGCTGGTCTTGAGCACGCTGGTCCAGGCGGAAAGTTTGGCCACCGAGTTGTGCGCGGCAATGAGTCAGTACAAGAGTAAATAAAAAACGCCCAACCGGGCGTTTTTTATTTAGATCAGTGTGCCAAGATCAAGTTCCTGGGTAAAGGTGATCTCTTTCACGAAGTCTGGAGCGTGGCTAACCATGATCATTGCGCCTTCATATTTCTGGAGCGCGCGAGCAATCACTGGAAGATGACGGAAGTTGATGTGATTGGTTGGCTCGTCGAGAATAAGGAGGCCTGGCTTTTGTAGCACGAAGCGTGCAAAACACAGAAGTCCTTTTTGACCTTCAGAGAGCGCGCCGACCTTGGTACCGATAACGTCAGTCGTCAGCAGGAAATGAGCACCAACGGCACGAATAGTTTGATCATCCGGCACTTTCATCATGCTAGCAAGCGACTGGTACGCTGTCTGATCAAAATCTAATCCTGAGAAGTCCTGGCGATAGTAGCCAACGCTCACATCTTTCGCGATTGAAGCACCCTCATCTGACTCGTCAGCAAGAGAGCGTAGGAATGTACTCTTGCCAATACCGTTCGGGCCAGAGATAAGGAGGCGCTGGCCTTTACGCAAATAGAGCTTGCGTTCAACGCGGTGCGGCTCATGATTCTTAATCACCTTGATCGACGAAATAGTCAGGACGTTGTCAGACCATGGTTGTGTTGGAATTTCAAAGTCACGAATGGTGCGATCATCCTTGCGTACATCAACCATGTTTTCTTCTGCGTCACTCACTTGATCACGCAACTTGCTGGCAAGCTTACGCATCTTTCCACCTTTTTGTGCAAAGAAGTTAATCTTATCTTTACGATCCTGGATCTCTTTCAAAAGGCGAGCGTTCTTCATGCGATCACGTTCCAAGCGAGCGGTGATCTCCTCAACCACGTCAAAGTAGTTACCTTCATAGCGATCAACCTTGCCGCTATAGACATCAAGATGCAAAACGCCTTCAGTAAAGGTATTTAAGAAATCAGCATCGTGCGAGATGACGAGTACTGTCTTTGGATACATGATGAGAAACGCGGTGAGGTGCGCGATGCCATCGGTATCAAGATTGTTCGTTGGCTCATCAAGAAGCAGGATTTCAGGCTCCTGGATAAGAGCGTAGGCAAGTAAGAGTCGTGCCTGTTGTCCGCCGGAGAAATCCTTGATCTTCTTATCAAGCGGGGTTTGGAGGTTGACCGTCTCCAATACTTCAGTGATCCGGCGATCAAGATCGTAGAGCTTTTCCTCAAACGCTGTAGCAAAGAACTCGGAAACCGTAAGTTCCATGCGCTCACGTGGCATGACCTGAGTAGCGATCGCGACCTTAGCTCCTTGCTTAAGGTGAATCTGGCCACGGTCGGGCTGGAGCGCGCCAGTAAGAAGTTTAAAAATTGTGCTCTTTCCAGCGCCATTTTGGCCCATAACGGTGATCTTGGCGTTCTCACGCACAGAGAATTCAGCCTCGTCGAGCACGAGATTTTCTGCATCGTAACCAAAGGTTACTTTGTCAAAGCGAATGACGACATCTCCATGATCCATAAGCGAAAGTTAAAATTGCGCTGAAGTAAACCATGATTTGAGCTTTTGTACAAGGGCAAGAACGGGGAGCTTGACCTATCAAGGGAATCCTATATTCTCGGTACGTGGTCACTTCCATTATCTTAAAACGACCACAAAAATACCCTATGTCGCACCCACTCGTGAACCAAAAGGTTCCAAGCGTGGTCTTTAAGACCCGTGTCCGAGATGAATCGATCGGCGGTGAGAACCCTTTCCGCTGGGAAGATAAGTCAACAGATCAGATCTTCTCAGGTAAAAAGGTGGTAGTTTTCTCTCTACCTGGCGCATTTACCCCAACCTGCTCTTCAACACACGCTCCTGGCTACGATGCCAAGCATGAAGAATTTAAGAAGCATGGTGTTGATCAGGTTATCTGTCTGTCAGTGAATGATGCCTTTGTCATGAAGCAGTGGGCAGACAAGCTCGGTCTCAAGAATGTGTACATGTTGCCAGATGGTAATGCCGAGTTTACCCGCAAAATGGGCATGCTCGTACGCAAAGAGAACCTTGGCTTTGGTGAGCGATCATGGCGCTACTCTATGCTTGTAGAGGATGGAACCATCAAAAAGATGTTTGTCGAGCCAGGCTTTGCCGATGATTACGAACAAGATCCATTTGAAGTGAGTGATGCCGATACCATGCTCAAGTGGTTGAGTGAGCAGAAGTAAGAAAAAAAAGACCCATGCGCAAGCCTGGGTCTTTTGCTACACTACGGTGAACGTATGAATGATAAAGTATTTTACAGTAAACTACAGGCTCGGCATGTGTCATTGCAAGAGATTTTGAAGAACCCAAGCTGGTTTCAGGATGTTCCGGCTGATTGGTGGGTGATCGTCACCGACATTCAAGGTTCAACAAAAGCCATGGAGGCTGGCCGGGGAAAAGATATCGGTACAATTGCCGGCAGCTGCGTGATCGCATGTTTGAATATTGCCAAGCAACTCAAGATTGATGTGCCATTTTTCTATGGTGGCGATGGTGCAACATTTATTGTGCCAGGAGCGTGCGTAGAGCAGATGGTAGCGGCACTTAAGGATTTGCGAATGAACGTAGCGAAAACCTACGGCTTACCGCTCAGAGTCGGAGCGGTGCAGGTACAGAAAATTTATGATCAAGGCGTTCAATTAAGACTGGCAAAGTGGTCAGTAGCGCCTGGATACTTACAGGCAGTAGCGCTCGGTAATGGGCTACCAATGGCGGATAAGCTCATTAAAGCCGAGCGTGGCGACAAGGGTGACGATATGCCTGCCATGGGAAAGGTGGATCTTGAAGGATTGATGTGCCGCTGGAATGCAATCGATCCAAAAGAGCCGCGAGAAGAGGTGGTGTGTGTGATTCTTGAGGCTACAGAAGTTGCAAAACAGGGCGAGGTATATGCCAAGGTCATTGATCTTATTGATGATATCTACGGCTCGTATCACGATCGTCACCCAGTGCAAAAACAGATGATGACTCCGGCGGTAAGTTGGCCAGGCATTGCGCGACGTGAAAAACTCGGGAGCGGTCGGCGCTTGTCCTTGCGTATGTTTGATGAAGCAGCACGCGCTATGATGCATGCGGTTATTTTCCGCTTTGGCTTGCGTATTGGTAGCTTTGAGCCAGCAGAGTATCTGCGCCAACTCATGCTCGCAACCGATACGTTGCACGTTGGCGGAACCATGCACACCATTATTTCCGGAACCGCAGAGCAGCGCCGAAAGCTGCGTGAGGCGCTGGATACGCTTGAGGTAGACAAAGAGATACTATACGGACTTGCCGCTTGCCCATCTTCAGTTATGACGTGTTACGTGCAGCGCCTTGATGAAGGCGGTCATATGCACTTTGTTGATGGTGCGGGTGGGGGATACACGCTCGCGTCACGCGAGTGGAAAGCAAAACGCGTAACCAAGTAAAACAAACACGAGCCATTGGCTCGTGTTTGTTTTGTCTAATCACGCTCAACCGTTTCACTGATGCGATACTTTGGGAAGAAGCCATCAGGTAAGTCATGCACGAGCTTTGCCCAGTCCTCACCGTAAAGTTCGGTAGCAAGTTCAGAGCTTGGTACCCAGTGAAGGGCGCCATTCTTACCCACGGTGTAGATCTTTGGATCACTCATGATCTTAAGTAAGTATGAGCCGGGTTTGTAGGTGACGACGCCTTTAATCGGAAGCGCTGCCATCTCGTCGGTGGTAATGATTTCAACATCGTCAAAATCCTCATACCACGAGAAGAACGTTTTCTCATTTTGAAAGACATAGCGCCCGCCGTCTGAGCCACAGTAATACACTGTCGATACGTCAGGGGTGCGAATTAAGCTATCGGAAGTGCAGGATTCTGGATAATCAGCGATTTCAAGATCCTTGTCATCATTGATTGATGTTGCTCGTGAACGCTCAAGCTCAATGTTATAGGTAAGAGATCCCTCTGCGGCAATAAGTGAAGCGTAGGGGTTAATAGCGGTGTCCCCATCATAAATTTCAAAGTGCAGATGCGAACCAATGCTCTCAGCATTGCCGCTATCGCCAACGTACGCAATATGCTGTCCACGTGTAACGCGTGTACCGTCACGTACCCCATCTGCATACGCGTAGCGTACGCCGCCATCGCCGTCGTCAGTTCCTGGAGTGTCGTTATTAAGGTGGATGAAATTATACGTATACCCATCATCGCCTCGAAGCGTCATCATGTAGCCATAGCTTGGTTCCGTGGTTGGCGCAAACGTAATGCGACCATCCGTAGGGGCAAGTACACGAATCATTTTATCAGCCATGAGGTCAATGGCATTATGCTGCCGACCGCCACTACGAGACTGCGTAAAGTCATCAATAAACGTTGCTGGTCCATCGACGGGAAAGGTAATATCAATAACCGTCTGTGCATGAGCCAAAGTTGGCACAAAGGCAATCAAGAGCGCAAAGAAAAGAAGATGACGCATATACAGGTGACTATAACCGAACGTGAACAAAAAAGAAAAACCACCCCGTGATAAGTGCGGAGTGGTTTTTGGGTGATTATTCGCCAAGTGTCAGTGGAATCTGGGTCATGTTAATTTCACGACCAGAGTCATCGGTGTTATAAAGTTCAAGCGTAATGCTAGGGCCGGTCGGAGAGAACATGTACACGGCATTAAATACGTACGTTCCATCAGGTTGTGGCATTACTTCCGAAGTAACGTTCCAGCTGCCATCGCTCTCAATGACACGAGCGTAGATTTTTAGCTCAGGATTAGTGGTTGTACCCTCAATGCGTAGCGGACTGGTAACGGTTGCATTTGCGGCAGGCGTGGTAACTACGGTATCAGCGGACATTTGCAGGCCACTCATATCATCACCATTCATCATGCCACCATTATCACTTGTTCCAGAGCAGCCTGCACCAAGAAGTGCCACGCTGGCCATGATCATTACTACACCAGATAGAAGCTTTTTGCTCATAAAATAAAGATACGAATATAAAAGTATGATACCTTATGCCTCGAAAGTATGGGAAGTAAAATAGCGCTACCTACCGTAAAAATTGGCAAATACGCAATTAAACGCAAACGCGGTTTATCAGGCTTGGGTCTTTTTGCGTTAGAGGCAATTCCAAAAGGCGAGTATGTGGTGGAGTACTGGGGGCGCATGTTGAATGATGCCGAGGCTCAGCAAACTGGCGGTAAGTACCTTTTTGAACTCAGCAAGCATCGAACGATCGACGGTTCATCGCGGGATAATCTAGCGCGTTATATCAACCACGCCTGCCGACCAAATTGTGAAATTGAGATCAAGAAAGGTCGCGTGCTCATCTTCTCAAAGAAGGCAATCAAAGCCGGTGAAGAATTAACCTACGATTACGGTAAAGAGTACGTTGACGAATTCATTAAGCCTTACGGATGCCGGTGCGCCACCTGTGCCGCGAAGAAACAAAAAACTCCCACCGCCTAAGCGGGGGAGTTTTTTAGTTATTCAGCGCTCTCGCCGGCGTTAGCCTGGGCGATGATTGCGTTCAACGTTGTAAGAATGGTATCGAGCTTAGCATTAATTGCTGCAAGCTCTGCACTAGTGTTGCCACCAGTTGCCTGTTCAGCACGAGGTGCTGAGTAGCTTGGTGTTTCCTGACGCTCACCTGCACCTGCTCCTGCTCCTTCACCACCGGTGAAGCAAGGCTTGCAGTAAACTGGGCGAGTGCCCATTGGGCGGAAAGGAACTTCACAGCGTGTTCCGCAAGAGCTGCACTCCGTGTTGAACATCTGCTTCTCTTCACGGTCTCCGTACGAAGGGCGTGAGAATGAGCTTGAACGCTCTTCGCCACCGCCTTCATTCTTGAAACAATCACGGCAGTAAACCGGGCGACCCTGCGTAGGACGGAACGGTACGCGGCAAGCGTTACCACAACCAGCACACGTAGCATCATGAAGGTCTGGACGAGCGGCATCGCGATCAGCGCTACCATTGCTCCAAGCTCCACGACCACCAACACCACCCTTATGACCACCAAAGCGGTTACCACCACCACCGAACTTTTTACCACCAAAACCACCACGGCTCTTATAGCCACCACTTGAACGATCGTCGCGAGAGAAATTCTTCATAGATATTTCGCGAAGGTTAGCAGATTTTTAGAAATCATGCAAGTGCTGACTGGCTTTCCTCGCATTTTACTGAGCAATATTGCGGCTTTTGAGCACAATCCTCGCAAATAATAAGTTGACGGTGACACTCGTCAATCGCGCAATTGCCAAAGCGTTCTGACCCGTTTTTACATGAGACGCAGCGGCCAATAACCGGATAATTATCTGTAAAATTCTCGGTAAGGCGATCATCAAATACGTAGAGCGAACCCTGAAACTCTTGGCCAGGATACTGCTTCATGTAGGTGCCGATACCGCCATGCAGTTGGTACACGTCTTCAAAGCCCTGCTGTTTCAAAAAGCCCGAAGCCTTCTCGCAGCGAACGCCATACGTGCAGACGGTAAGCACCTTTTTCTTTTTGATCTCAGTGAAGTTCTTAGCAATCTCCGGAAGATCTCGGAAGTTGCGCATGCCGCTTTCACGCGATCCCACAAAGTGACCAACGTTATATTCGTAGTCATTGCGCATGTCGATGATTTCAAAGTCTTCACCATTTTCAAACCAGCGCTTCAACTCTTCAGCGGAAATATGTTTACCGGTAACCTCATTCGGATCAATGTCTTGATCTTGAGCAAGTCCGGTAGCAACGATCTCAGTTCGAACCTTGATCTTCAATTTAGGAAACGCTTTGCCAGTTCCAGGGCTCGACTTAAACCAAACGTCAGAAAAGTTACCAAAGGTGCCAGTTGAACCATCCTGCGCGTGCATCTGTTCTTCAAAAGCACGAACATTCTCCGGTACTCCTTCAACGGTACCGTTGATACCTTCTTGAGCAAGAAGAATGCGGCCTTTGAGCGACAGCTTTTCGCATGTTGTTCGTAGCCACATCATAAAACCAGCCGGATCCTTGATCGGCGTGTATTTATAGAAGATGATGATTTCGTAGGCGGATTTCATGGCAAAAGAGTACTAAAATTATCAAAAAAAGAAAAGTCAGGAGGCTTGAGATATAAAGACGCACCATGCCGACGTGCCGGCATGGTGCGTGGTGCTCGCTACCGCGTCTCGCGAGCCTTAAGGACGAAGTCGAGCTTGTTCATGACCTTCATCGTACGCTCAGCCTCGACCACACCAAGCGTCGTGATGCGGTACTTGGTGTCAGGGTTGCGGCCGGCGCCAGTAACAAGTCCGGCGTCGATGAACTTGCTCAGCACTTCGCGCACCTCTGCGATCACGAGGCTGACCTTGGCATCGGTGAGGCCGATCATGCGCTCACGAATGCGTTCAGCCGTGAAGCCGCTATCGGAGTCGTTGCGGTCGACGTACAGGGAGCACAGGATTGGAGCAGCGAAGAGTGTGTGATGCATGTAACCTCCGGCGCTAAAGTAAGCCAAATTTTATGAAAAGTCAAGCCTAAGGCTTGATGAGGGTAAGTATAAAATCAATATCTTTTCCGGTTTCAGCACCGATTATCTGACGCACTTCCTTTTTCAACGGCAGAAGAAAACCAGTCCTCTTATCAGGGAAAATGGCGGTTTCCCAGCTATGAGCGCCGACTCTTACCATCACCTTACGAGATCCCCAGCCTTTTGCTCGAGGCAGGGTGGCAATCGAATCACTGACCTCTCGTGGCAGACTGACGAAATACCAAGAGGCTTTTTCACCAGGATACTTCCACATTGAAGCCGTGAAGTGAAACAACTTCATACTAACAGAGTTTCATTCCCACCAGCCGACCAGCCGCCCAGGAGGCCTGCAGATTGAAGCCACCAGTAAAACCATCAACATCCATAATCTCTCCGGCAAAATAAAGGTCGGGGCAAATAGTGCTTTCCAGTGTTGCTGGATCAATTTCCGAAAGAGGAACCCCACCAGCCGTTACAAACTCATCACCGGCACCGCGCTGCACAACGTGCAGCGGAATTGCTTTGAGCCAATTGCAAACACGCAAGACATCTTTCTTGCTGATTTCATTAACACGTTTTGTAACATCAAGAGCAAGTTCAGAAACGATAACCGCCGCGAGTGAATGTGGCACAAAGAATCCAAGCGTGTTTACAAATTGCTTCTGCGAATTTAACGCCATGATGTGCTCCAAGTCTACGCGAACGCTATCGATTGATTGTTCTGGAAAAAGATCGATCGTAATTGGGAGTGGCTGCTGAGCATTGTACGTTTCAAAAGCTACAAGCGATGACAACGCAAAAACCGCTGGACCACTAACGCCTTTGTGCGTAAAGAGAAACGGTCCGGTAAAGCGCTGCTTCTTTTCGCCATGTGAAGAGATTGTCGCATTTGGAAAAGATAATCCTGACAGCTGTGTTGGCCACGTCTCTTGCGTGAAAAAAGCATTCAAGCTCGGAGCGAGTTTGGTGATGGTGTGACCAAGTGCAATAGCAAATGCATAGCCATCTCCGGTTGAGCCTGTTTGCCGATACGCTTGTCCGCCAGTTGTGAGTACGATTCGATCAACAACAAGCGGTTCAACCTGATCTTTCATGGTCAGCACGAACTCATTATTCTCCTTTGCAACGGAAAGCAGTGTTGTCTTAAGAAATACGCGAACGTTACTGTTCGCAAAGAGGCGTTCAAAAACCGCCACAATATCGTGACCATCATCAGAGGCGGGGAAGGCGCGGTTATCAGCTTGAATCTTCAGCGGCACGCCATGATCTTCAAACCAATTATAAACAGCGTCCGGTGGAAAGTTATACATGGCCCGCGTCAGAAACTTATTGCCACGTGGATATTTAGTGAGGAGCGTTCGTACATCGTGAATGCCGGTTGTAACGTTACAGCGACCACCACCGGAAATGATAACCTTCTTTCCAAGACCATTATTTCGTTCAATCAAAAAAATATCAGCAGCAGGATGTTGCTCCTGAAGCGTTGCGGCACACATCATCCCAGCCGCGCCTCCGCCGATAATCGCAATACGCATAACGCCCAAGTCTAGGGTAAAAAATCGAAAAAGTAAAGAAACTAGCCAAATCGTTTCACTACCCCTTCAAGCCATGCGCGCTGCCAGTAGGCAAAAATACAAAGTACAAGAAGCACAGCGGCGGTGATTGCAACAAGAATGTACTGCGCATCTGCAACCCCAGCGCCGAGCATCGCAAGCACGAGCGATCCCGGGAGTCTACCAATAAGAGAAACGGCAATAAGCGTTCGCAAGCGAATTACCGTTAGCCCCGCTAGGTAACAAATAAGATCGTCAGGAAAAGCGGGAAGAAGAAAGATAAGCATGAACGCTGCTACGCCATGCGTTTTACTCAGGTAGTCAAAACGCTTCATGACGTCTTTTGGCACCATGAGTTCGGCAAGTGGTCGACCAAAATAGCGTGATAGTGCAAAGATGGCAGTAAAGCCAATAGCGCTACCGATCATGGCATAAAGCGTGCCAAGCCAGGTGCCAAATAAATAACCACCCAAAAAGCCGGTTACTTGGCCGGGGATGGGCGCAAAGAATACTTGCGCAACCTGCATAGCGATAAAGACGATCGGGCCCCACGCACCTGCTCGCCGCACGAACTGCTCAGCTTGCGCCGGATCGGTAATAATCGCGAGTTGCGGCCATAAGAAATACGCCGCAATCGCAAGTACGCCCATTACTGACAAAAATGCCGTAACGGTGCGCACGGTCAGAAAAGATGATCTGTGATTCTGCATAGTAAAAGCATAGCAGAAAAGAAACACCACGAGCATATACTCGTGGTGAATCAATTGCGCCGTGCTTTAGCTCTCTGACTGCATCATGACACTACGCTTATCGATCAGGTACTGCACCATGACCTTTGCGATGTCTACTTCCGTAACGCGTTGCGTGATCGCAAAGTTGTTTGGGAAGTTTACTTCAGCAATGTGTGGCTGATCATGAACGTCAAACAAGAGATCTACGCCAGCTGTTTCAATGCCGAGTGTTTGCACAGCCTTCACTGCCATGGCTGCAATTTCTGGCGTTGGGGTGAAAACGTCACGGCGCTGCTCGGTATCATCTCCAGAGTTTGTGCGGAACTCATCGCCCATAGCGTAGGCAATGTGGCCAGCTGCAACCTTATCTCCCACAACAACCACGCGAGCGTAGTACTTGTGTTCAACATACTTGCGAAGCAAGATGGCCGTTTCCTGTGAGCGGAAGAAGTCGAGGAGTGACTTCAGGCTTGGCATGGAGTCAACGCGGATAACGCCAACGCCATGTGAACCGCCACGAACCTTCACAATAACAGGGAAGTTACCCAGGCTGTTTACGGCTTGCTCGATACCGGCATCGGTATTTGGAATGAATGGAACCGTTGGGATAGCCGGAAGATTGTAGTGCTGGTGGGTAAAATAGGAACAACCAATAACACCCATGGCTGAGCGCCAATCATGATAAAAAGTAGTGCACTCCGGAGTAACCATGAGCTGCTCCGCAAGTTTAGCCTTTTTGCCTGTAGCAATACGATAAAAAAGATCGTCGCTTCCAAGTTTTGGCAGGTCTTCAAGGTTCTGTGTTTCAAGATCGTAGAAGACGCAATCGATACCAAGTGACGCACACGCTGTCGCAAGTAGTGAACCAATGCTTTCCGGGTGTGAGGACATCTGCTGTCCCCACGTAAGCAAGTGGAGGGTCATAAGCCGGAGAAGTTAGTGAGCAAAAATCTCGCCGATCATAGCGAATTTTGAAACATTTGTAAAGGTTTTTGCGTAGTAAAAAGTCGAGTTTTTACACTTTTATTTACATTTCTGCATTTTCAAGTGCATGATCACCCACCTGAGTGCGTACAAGATGCAAAAGAAGAGCGCCGGATCCGAGCCGTTCGCCAAGGAGTTTGGCTAGTGAGCGAATGTAGGTTCCGGACGAAACGCGCAGCGTTACTTCCGCGGTCAAAACGTCAGGTGCTTCCGGGGCGTTAAGGAGATTTTGCCACGCCTGCGTGATTGCCACTTGGCGAAAGTCGCCACGAACGCGAGCGATGCATTGCGTGATGTCGGTAAGAAGGTGCGCCGGCGAGACCTGATCGCAGCGAATATCCTCAATAAGCGCAACGCTCATAGTAGTCGTCGGGATCGTAACGTCGCCGAGCGATCCAGTGTTTGCGTAATGATGCAGCGGTTTGCCACCAACTTTTCGGGCTGAATATGCTGGAAAGGGAAGCGTGTGATCGCCAAGAAGGTTATGGATCGCAGTTGCGACTTCTTCAACCACTGGAGTGATGCCGGTTGCCTGTGGCATGCCAAGCGCATCATGCGTATCACTTGTAAAACCAAATAAGATCGTAGCTCGGTATACCTTGGTTAATTTTTCAAACTCACTTTTCTTGTGGCGATCATCGCCGGAAAGAATGAGGACAACGCCTTCAGCCATTGGGTCAAGTCGACCGGCGTACGTCATCGGTACATCAAAAAGCGTCGGGTCAGTTTCCCGAAGCTTAACGATCATATCAAGCGGCGTCGCGCCGATCGGCTTGTTAACAACGTGAAGCATGTGGGCTAACCAGCATTTTCAGCGATTTCTTTGAGTGCAGCAAGACCGCGATCAAAATCTTTCTGAAGAGCCTTCTCCATGCTAAAAAGAACCGCAAAGATTTTCATGGTGAACGGATTGGTGCCAGTCATAATCCAGGTAACGCGAGTGCCGCCTGCTTCCGGAGTGAATCTGAAAGTTGTTTGATTCATCGCTTCAAATGGTTTGATGAACTGAAGATCGATCTTGATTTCATTTGGCGCATCACTCGAGGTGATCGTCATCTTTCCCTCGCCAACCTTACCGTTACCAGACCAGCTATAGGTTGCGCCAGTGCCGTGTGATGGCTCGCTATACTCTTTCTTCATGGAGTCATCCATCTTTTCCCAAGGAGACCAAGCTTTCCAAGCTTTGAAATCATTGATATGCGTAAAGATTCTTTCAGCAGACGCGTTTATGACGATCGATCGTTCATAACGAAAGTCATTTGGAAGCGTGGCGACATAGCCAAGAAAGACAATGCCGGCAAAGAGTAGTGCAATAAAGAGTGCGAGAAGCATAATGATGTAATTTAGAAGTACTGTGAAAAACAGTACATTGTTTAAGTAATTAATAAAAGCGAGGCATTCGCTTTTTGGAAAGTGTTGAAAATGAAAACCCAGACGCGCCATGCGTCTGGGTGTGGCTAAAGTTCAAGCAGGATATTTGTCGTAATTTGTCCTGGAGAACTTTAGTAGCGCTAGTGAGGGCAGAGCGTATGTTGAATCGCTCGAATGACACTCACTATGTGAAGGGATGAACTACCAGTACTGCGGGGTGCAGCTGGCGTAGCGCGCCGGCCACTGGCCGGCGTTCGAGCCGCCCCAGCAGATGGCCTCGCCGAACTCGTACGGGACGAGGCTACTCGAGCCGTCGACCGCGTCCTTGGGGTCGTCGATGACCCCGCACATCCTGCCGCCGCTGTCGGTCACCGAGACCTCGACCCGCGAGCGCCAGGTGACCGGACCGTTCGGGCCCTGCGGGATGTAGTACCGGTTGGCCGGCACGCCGTAGTCATCGAACATCACGGCGTGATGCACGCCGTCGGGGCTGGTGTTGTTGTCATCCGTCCAGAGGTAGACGGACCCGTCCGAGAGCATCGCGGCCCCAAACATGTGACCGATCTCGGTGGTCTCCCAGGAGATGATGTCGACGTCGCTCGGAATGCCGCGCTGCCCGGGGACGGGGCCGTTCGCGATGAACGAGCTGCACGCACTCGTTGTGACGCACCACATGTCGAGGGTGCCGTCGTCCTGCACCGCGCCGGCGATGTACCGCCCGACCTCCACCGCCGTATACGTGCCGGTGGAGGGCTTGTTGGCGTGGGTCGACAGGGCCGTATCGCCCCAGCAGCTCACGCCGCCGTTCGTGATCCCGACGGCGCACCCGACGTCACGCCCCACACCGAGCTCGGTGAAGCCGGTCGTGGTGGGGAGCGCACTGCCGAACGCGCCGGCCGTGTTGCCCCAGATCCGCACCTGCCCGTTCTCGTCGAGGACGCCGAAACGTCCGGTCGAGCCCGAGGAGAGCGCGCTGTAGGGCTCGCCACCCGTCGGATGGGAGATGATCGTGCTGTAGCCGAAGCAGTTGAGAGCCCCGGAACCGGAGAGGATCGCGCAGCTCCACTCATAGTAGCCGCTCGACGCCCCCTCGCCGATCATGGGGTAGGCGAAGTTGCCGGCCGCGTACGGGGAGCCGACCGAGTAGGGCTCGGCCTGCCAGGTGCCGTTCGCGCTCGAGCTCCACGTGCCATCGTCGTTCAGCCACGAGACCGCCCCGTGACTCGAGGACGGGAAGATCTGCAGCGGGCAGACGTCCGGCAGATCCGGGATGCATTCCGGCTCGAGCTCCTCGACCGGCACGCAGCCGGCGTTGCACTCCTGCCCGCGCGCGTCGGTCGCGACGAGCGTCAGGCACAGGAGCATGGTGAAGGTGACAAGGTGCTTGTGATCGTGCAAGTCAATTTCCTCAAATGCGCATCACGTTATGATGCGTGTCCGTTATGGACGGCAAGAATGTACATGATTGTAAGATTTTTATCAATTATCAGCCAAATAAATGCAAAACCCGGTCGCGTCGTGCGGCCGGGCTAGTTCCTGATGTTGTCCTACACCAGGTAAGGGGTTAATGGCTGCGCACAGCGCATTGTCATAAAGTGCTCACCGTTGATACCACTGAGCAACGTGGATTGATCCGCGTTTGAGTCGACGCGAATGAGTAAGAAGTGAAACGTAGGCGCGAAGCCTACCAGGACTGCTCAACGCACTCCGCTTCGACCCGCGGGCCGACGTGGTCGTTCTCGCTCCAGCAGATCGCGTCACCGTACTTGTAGTAGTACGGGGTGGAAGCGTCGTTGTGGAGTCCCTGCGGGTTGTTGATCACCCCGCAGATGTCCGGACCGTTGTCGGTCGAGCTGATCTCGAGCGGACCACGGAAGGTGATCTCGCCGTTCGGGCCCTGGGGCTTGAACAGCTTGAGCGAGGTGCTGCCGTAGTAGTCCCAGCCCGGGGCGTTCGTCATCTGCACCGGAATGCCAACGGCGTTCGGGATCCAGATGCTCGCCGTGCCATCGGTGTGGTACGCCACGCCGACGGGATTGCCGGACTCGTTCACCTCGAAGCTCACGATGTCCGTCCCCGACGGGCGGTTGGCGATGAACGTCGCCACGTTGTTGTAGGTGGTGCTGCCCGGCGAGCGCGTCGTGCCCCACATGTCGAGGGTGCCGTCGCTCTGCACGGCACCGGCCACGTAGCGCCCCACGGCAGTGTACGTGTACGTACCACTCGAGGGCTTGCTCGCGTGAGTCACGAGCCCCTCGTAGTCGTCACCCCAGCAGGTCACCCCGCTGTTCGTGATCCCGACAGCACAACCGACCGCGTAACCCGAGTCGGCATCAGTGAAGCCCGAGGTCGTCGGCACGTTCGAGTAGAACGCACCGGACGTGTTGCCCCAGACGTTGATCTCGCCGTACGCGTTCAGCGCGAGCATGCGCGGCATCCCGTTCGTGGTGCCGTAGCTGCCGCTGCCGAAGGCGAGCGAGCTGTAGGGCTCCTCACCCGACGGCGTGCCGACCGTGATGTCGCCGCCGCCCCAGCACATGATCTCGCCGTCGGTGGTGAGAGCACAACCGGCGTCGCCGGTACCGTTGCCGCCATCCCCGACCATCCGCGGCACGAAGTTCGTGGCGCTGTAGGGGGAGATGCCGGTGAAGGGCTCGCCCTGCCAGCAACCGTTGACGTCGTTCTGCCACGTGCCGTTGTCGTTCAGCCACGCCACGCACAGCGGCGAGTCGGTCGGGATGATCTGCACCGGACAGTTGTCCGGCAATTCCGGGATGCACTCCGGCTCGAGCTCCTCGACCGGCACACAGCCGGCGTTGCACTCCTGCGCCTGGGCGGGGGAGTTCATGAGGGCCAACAAAGTGATCTGCAAGGTAGACAAGGTATGCACTCCAAGGCATCGAAATGATGCCGCGTCCACTGCTGGACGGGCGCAATACTAGCACGAAAACAAAAAAATGCGCCAGTACTAGCAAGATTATGCCGACATTGGAACTTCAATAGTAACGACGTCTGTTCCGGCCGCAATGAGAAGTGTAATGAGTTGTGTGTCAGTGATAGCAAGCGCATCGCCTTTATTGGCGGTTACGCCCTCAACCGTAATTGAACCTGCAATACAAAAGAGGTAAACGCCATGCGTTGTTTTGCGAAGTGTGTAGTCGATCGTAGCAGCTTGATCAAATTGCCCTCGAGAAATGTAGGCATCTTGATGCATACCAACAACGTTCTCAACTTTATTTTCAATCGGTCCAGCAAGGAGGGTGAGTTGATTTTGCAAAACATCAGGAGCAAATGACAGTTGGCGATAGCTTGCCGGAATACCACGTGTAGCTGTTTGAATCCAAATCTGCAGCAGACTCAAGTACTCGGAGGCTGATGCATTGAATTCCGCGTGATGCACGCCAGTGCCTGCACTCATTGCCTGCACTTCGCCGGCTTGCACGACGGCAGTATTACCAAGATCATCTTTGTGGCGCAGTGAGCCAGTAAGAGGAATGGTAACAATCTCCATGTCTTGATGGCGGTGCATAGGAAAGCCCGCCTCCGGAGCAATGAGGTCGTCATTTAAAACGCGCAGCGCTCCAAATTGCAGGCGCTCAGGATCATAGTGATCAGCAAAGCTAAAAGAATGGCGACTCACGAGCCAACCAGCGGCAGTTAGACCACGAGAGAGGGAAGGATGGAGTTCGATAGACATATATTTCTATTAAAACAAGAAACCGGACATCAGTCGATGCCCGGCAGAACAAGCTGCGCTTCGCTACTCGACGTAGCGTGCGCATGCATGATGAGGGTGATGGCTCGCTCTTGCCCACACCCCACAAGCTGACGAACAAACTTCACCGCATGGCCACTACGCTGGCAGCCGTAGCAGTGGTAGGTCTGGTTGTTCGGGTAGAGGACCAGAGAAGGCGTTCGCTCTTGATGAAAGATGCACAGGGTATAGATGACCCCGGAGCGCCGAGGGCGCAGGTGGTAAATCCCGAACCTGGCCAGGAGCGTCTGCCAAGAGAAGTTGAGATTTTTCAGGGCAACTGCGTCATCCATGTAGCCTCCGACCCCACTTTTGCATGCTAAAAAGAGCCTGTCAATCATTGACAAGCTCCAAAAACATCGTTATCTTTGCCTGTTCGACTGGAGGCAACATGATCTTTCATCAGGTACTTGAAGGTGACGACTGGAAAACGCTACACGCCTTGATTATCGGGCGTTGCCTCGATGGGCAGTGCTACGAATTCGCGGCAGCGTTGCAACGGCTGACCGGTTGGTCGCTGTGGGCGCTGCGCACACACGAACATCACATGAGGCACGTGCTTGTGCGAGATAGTGAAGGTACGCTGTGGGATGCTCGTGGCCCACTGCGTGATGCGCGAGAGATCGGCTGGCCGTTTGGCGTGCGTGAGCCGTACGACCTGCGCGAGATCACGTTCGAGGAGATGACGCAGGTCCGCTTAGTCGAGGAACACGCGATCGAAGCCTGCGCGCTCGTCATCGAAGTACTATGGCCGAACCTCGTCCGCTGCGACTCACGGCTGCGTCGGCAAGAAGCGTTCGTGCGTGACCTCGAGGAGCTCAGTCGCAAGCACAACATTTGGATCCGTGCGCCGGCCGAAGCTCAGCACGTCTGGCCCGCTCTCGCCGAAGGGATCGGGGGTGAGACCGGCTACACCATGGCGCCCACGCTCGACGCGAACGCCTACTACATCAATCGCCGCTTCCGGTGATACACGCCTCCATTCCACCCGGGATGGAGGTCTTCTTTTTATAGCCCGGGACAAGCTCCTTTTATGGAGCAAGGTAATTGCGTACTATGGTTGCAGAGTTTGAAACAAGTAAAGCTGCCGGCAGATAAACTTAAGAAATATGATGCGTGAATCTCGACGCTTTGTTCCTGAAAAGACGCCAGACGTAGCTGAACAAAAAGAAGAGCAAGTTGAGCTATTAGCCGGCTTCGCTGAAGCTCGTGAATCAAGTTCGGATACTGAGCTCGTGGCTGCCGTTGAGAAATTGCTCGCAGACCCCGAGGCCTACATTGATAAAGGCGGCGCTGGGGCCGTGTATCGATTATCTGAGCACAATGTTTGTATAAAAGTTTTTCACCCGCACAAAGATACCGAGCGCCGCAATACAAAGGTAAACATTATGGCTCGCGAGGCGGGTATGACCGAGATCGTTGCTCGGCACCCATACGCCGGCGTACGCACGCCGAGGTGTTTAGGATACTTTGTCATTGAGAACGCTGACGGCCGCTCAGCTCTAATTTTAGAAGAGCTGAACGCGGTAAACCTTAATCATGTTTTAGAGGGCAAAGCGCCTGCCCCGGAGAACTTTGATTGGGAGACGTTTATGGACGCGCTGTACGAGTACATCGATAACTTGCATGAGAAGGCGGAGATACTGCACGGCGATCTATACGCTCGTAATATCATGATTGATAAAGAAACAGGAGCGCCCTATGTGATTGACTTTGGCGAAGCAAAGAACCTCAGAAAGCTCTCAAAAGAGGAGCAGGAGCGCCGAAAAAATGCCGAGTTTGCGCTCCTTGATGAGATATACGACAAGTTTGAAAATGCTTGACTTTTTAGCTAAATAATGCTATTTTATGGAACCAGGTTCACCAAATCGAGAGGCTCGCATGTCAGTCTTTTTGAACGAAAAGATTCGTAACGAGGCAAGACGCCTCGCGCTAGATCTCGCAAAGGAAGGCAAGGAAGTGGGGGAGCTCGCCATCGGCGACGCAGCCCTGCAGATGACCGTTCGGCGGGAAGACCTCACTGTTGTCCTCGAGACCATCGAGGCGGGTGGAGCGTCCTATTACCTTGGAACGGCCAAGTGAGGCATCACAAGTACAACCAGCGCCAAGCGCTGGTTGTTTCATTTCGCCGTAACCAACGTGAAGTGAATTCTACCAAGTGTTTGCCCACGATCATTCTCAACCGTGACGCGCCACGCCCCCGGCGTTAACCCGGATTTAAAAGTATAAGCACGATAACCATCTGAGCGGCCGCCGCGCACCAAGAACTGCAAACGATCGCTCGTAACCCAGCGCCCATCCTCATTTTTATACTCCCATCGGTGATAAATAGTCGTGACAATGTTCGCTGGTGCAAAGATTGAATTAAAAATATAGATCGCACCGTCCTCATCAAGGGTAAGCGTTTTCCCTGGAATGAGCTTTTCAATAAAAGTCTCACGCTCACTAATAAGCTGGTACGAATCACCAACTCGTTCAACATTGTGATACACGCCAATGTCGCGAAGTGTAAGGGGTAGTGGTGGGATGAGGTTGAATAAGTAAAAGGTCGACATGGCTAAAAACACACCCACAACACCCACATATATTTGGCCAGGAGCTTGGCGAATACGCGGTACAAACCTGCTCAGAAGCGCAGCAAGCGCAAGCGTGCCAAGCGTGCTGATAACGCCACTAACCGCAAAGAGCCAGCCGGCTAGAGAGTTAAGCGCGTACGGAAGGAGGATGGAAAGATACGAAAAGAAAACAAAGCTATAGACCGTAAGCTGCACCGTAGGTCGAACAAAGATGTGACGAAAAACTTCTGATGAAATCATGATCGCCACAATAACCGCAAACAGTGGCCAACTTACAGCAAACGCTCCACTAAACCAGTAAAACAAAAGCGCCGCACTCAACAAGGCTCCAAACGACAGCTGAATCGCAAGCGGCGCAGCAAAGCGTAGGTAGATCAAGATTGCGGGGTGCGCCTCTTTCTTGTGTGCATCAAACCAGTACAGGTACACCATGCTCGCTGCCGCTAGTACGAGGTAGCCAAAAAGTAGCTTGAGCGTTGTGGCAATCTGCAGCGCTTGAAAGGTGAAAATATCTCCCAAAAATCCAAACACCAAAAAGCCTGGAATCAAAATCTGCTCGTACTTTTTGTAGAGCGCTCGTAAATGCTTATCAAGCTGAAGTTCTTGAAGCTTGGCGCGTATCATGCCGGTATCATAGCAAATAAAGGTGGGCTGATATTTCAAAAATAAAAAAGCACAGACCAAAGTCCGTGCTTTTATTATTAATCTGCCTGTACAAACACCATCGTTCCTTGATCATCTTGCAAAGTGAGCATGAGTGATCCCTCCTCTGAGATGACGTAGGCAACAACGTTGCCAAGTTGCTCGGCGTAGGTTGCTTCTTGTGAGCCTTCGCAGTACATCTTGGTGCTAATAATTTCGCCAAAGCTGAGCGATGCGCCATCCATGGTGTAGTTGCCGCCCATCGTGTTGCAGTCAGTGCTGCTACCAAAACGACCGTCGGTTTCAAAGGTCAGAACAAAACGCTCTGGCTCGTTTGGTGTAAAGGCGCCTTCTGCAGCAAGGAGCGTGGTAGTCCATGTCCACGAGGTATCAGTAATAGCGATCATAGAGGTATCCGCTTGCTTCTCATTGTAGATGAAAGCGTTGAGTGCAAAGAAGCCCAGAAGAACTACCGCAACTACACCAATGAAAACAAGAAATATTTTTTGCATAGCGAAAATAAAGAGTACTGCACTCACTATAGTCTATTAAAGAGAAGATCGACACCCCGGGCGCGGGATGTCGATCGTGGTGATCAGGCCTGAACGGCCTGTGCGTGGCTGTCTGCGGGGCGGGAAACCATCGTGTCCGCCCAGATGATGAACTTCTGGAGCTTGTCGCGCTGATCGGCGACCTCCTCCCGAGATGCGTACCCGAGTACTGGCAGGTATTCTTGCGGACCGACCAGGATCTGCTTCAGGTTCTCGACCGTATCGCAGATGACAAGGGCTTCTCGCACCTTGTCGATCAGCACGTCGCGCACATTGTCCGTCAGGGGCATGTGCTGTTGACCGCAGTCCGGGCAGGGCAGCGTGCTCGGGGTCAGACAGAGCTTGTCGCCGAGCTTGAGCAGAGCATCGACCCAGTTCTTCGGCGGGAGCGGATGGATGTACTCCATGAGTGCCGTGAACGCCTCGTGCGGATCATCGCTGAAGGTGTGGACGCGCATGGCTCGCGGCGCTGCGACCATCTGGTTCGGAACGCCATTCGTCACGGTGAACGCTCCGATCACGAGGTCATCCTCGCCGTGAAGGACGGTCCAGTTGCCGTCCTCGAGCTTGGTGCCGATCGGGAGGATGACCGTCCCTTCCTCGGTGATCTCCACCGTGAGTGAGCGATTGCTGCTCATGATGCGATACGTCGCAAAGCGCATGGGTGTACCTCGTACGTGAAGCTGAAAGCTACTAAATCAAGCGAACCATTCGCCTAAAACAGCAGTATTTCAACGAGGCAGACTAAACAAAAATCTGAAAAGAGTCAACCTCAACGCCTATAAAAACTAAAGATCGACACCCCGGGCGCGGGATGTCGATTGTGGCTCGCGGCCTTCTAGCCGAGGGCTGCGAGGAAGTCCTCGACCGCCTCGGGGTCGAGCGTGACCTGGAGCTCCTCCCGCAGCTCGCGGTCGAGGGTGGCGTCGGCGGTCTCGTTCGTGAGGATCGCGAGCTGGGCCTTGCCGCCCTGGACCTCGACCGTGCCGACGCACTCGTCGTTGTCGAGGATCTGCCACACCCCGTCTTCGACCGACTGGCCGTGGGGGAACATGGCGGTGGTGCCATGCATCACGATCGTGAGCGTCTGGTCGCCGAGGGCCGCGAGGAATCCGCGCATGACTTCTCCTGAAGGGGCGTCGATATGATCGACAGGGGCATCATCTGCGCAAACGTCGATCACCGACGCTAACGCAAAAGACCCGCTACGATAGCGGAAATACCCAGAAAAGTCAAGCTATTTCTGGAATACTAGCCCCTGTTTACAAAGCGCATCATCGCAGTCTTGCCATGCCACAATGCGATTAATGTAGCAATAAGAAGACCCCGTCTGCCTTGCGGCTGACGGGGTCAGAGAGATCGGACAACCACGTGAGGTGATCGTCATGTGGTGCGGCTACGGCAGCGGATCGCCGCGGTCGTCCACCCGGATCTCGAAGATGACGAACGGCGACGGGTCCGGCACAGGGGATCCGACGAGCACGTCATCGACAGCATGGTTCACCACGTAGGCGCGCTTCTTGTCCGGGTGAAGCGCGATCGTGGACGGCTGCACGAAGGAGACGTTGACGTTCTCCGGCTGAGTGATGCGATCGATCTCGTAGGGGTCGAAGTCGCACTCGTTGAGGCCCGAGATGACGCTCACGGAGTTGTCGCCCGCGAGCACCGCGTACAGGTCACCGTTCTGCGCGAACGCCAGCCCATCGGGCAGGTCATTCAGGCCGTACTCGTACACGATCTCCGGGGTCTCGCCGAGATCGTTCAGTGGCACGCGGTAGATCTTGCCGGTCGCTCCGGGAGCGCCGGGGAAGGGCACCCCGCCCGTGAACGCGAAGTAAAGGTACTCGCGCTCCGGATCGAGCTTGATGCCGTTCATGCCCAGGCGCCCGCCTCCGAAGAAGCCGAGCAGCGGGTCCACGATGACCGGCACGGGCTCACCACCACCCGGGGGAACCATGAAGATGATGCCCTGGATGCTGTCCGTCACGTAGAGCTCGCCCGCCGGGCCGACGACGATCCCGTTCGGGACGGACGGCGGCAGGCCGGGAATGGGCGGCACCTCGATGAGCTGCGGGAAGGGCGTCGACGTGTGCAGCGACTGGGTCCAGGTGGGCCCGAAGCACGTGTCGACGATCGAGAACTTCACCACACCGAGCTGGGTGCTGTTCACGTACAGGTTGCCATCCGCGTCGAGCGCGGACTCGCTGAAGGCGTGCTCGAACAGGATGTTCTCGCCGTCGGCCTCGAGCGTGTCGATGAGGTCACCGTCGTTGAGATCGTAGACCCGAACCCAGGAGGCCGGTAGGCCGGCGGTCGGCGAGGCGGCCGGACCGGTCACGTACAGGAGCTCGCGGTCGTAGTCGACGACCACGCCTTCGGGCCATTCGTAGCCCGCCGGCATGGTGGCGAAGATCTCCGCCGAGCCGACGTTGCCCTGACCGTTGTTGTGACCACCGCCATGGCCACCACCGTGACCATGACCGTTGTTGTGACCACCGGGTGGCCCGCCGTGGGCGAGCGTGGTGGTCGGAATGATGAGTAGAAGCGTGAACAACAGCTGACGCAACTCGAACCTCTCTGAACTAGCATCTATTGATGCGCCTCGTTATGAGGCGGCGAATAGTATAGTGTTCAAAAACAAGATAGCCAAACGAGTATTACACACCGGAGCTACTTTCCTTTGAAAGAAGCTGAGACTTAATCGCTGATCCCCAGCGATACTGTCCAATCGATCCATCAGCCGGCACAACGCGGTGGCACGGGATAAGAACGGCAATGCGATTAGCGCCAACTGCGGTACCAACTGCGCGGTATGCGTGCGGCCTGCCAATGTTCTGAGCGATTTGCGCATACGTCCTGCGCTCACCGTACGGAATATGCAGAAGCTCCAACCAAACGCTTTTTTGAAAAGCGGTACCGGTAGTAAAAAGGGGAATGCTGCGTTGATCGCCTTTATTCTTCAGTGCATCAAAGGCCACGAGGTGAAGGCGGTGCTCGCTCGCCACGAGAGCGGACTCGGGAAATAATAAAGATAATTCTCGGGTATGGTCGATATCAGGAATCTGGAAGGCAAGAAAGACAATCGCTCGATCGCTTGAAGCAATAAAAACCTCACCCTGTGCGGATGAGTAGCTTGCGTAGTACACACGATCAATCACCTCGTGATCATTAAGAAAAGAAGACATAGATAAATATAATCTGAGTGTAGGCAAAAAGGCGGAAAGGGGGAAGGGTAGGGTTGCTTAATGTGTAAAAATGATGTAGACTATTCCCCCTATGGGTAAGACACTTTCAATCATCGAGAGCCTGACGCGCTCCATCGGTTCTGTTGGATCGATCATCGCGCATACGTTCTTCTTCTTTATTGCATTTCTCATTGGCGCACTTGGTGTGATTGATTGGGATACCGTCCTTTTAGTGCTAACAACCGCCGTTTCACTGGAAGCGATTTATTTGGCGATCTTTATTCAGATCACCGTGAATCAAAACACTGAAAGTTTGCGTGAGGTGGAGGTTGACGTTGATGAGATTCAAAAAGATATTGATGCGATCGAGCAGGATGTTGATGAAATTCAGATAGATGAAAAGGAGGAAGAGGTGCGTGATGCGCGCCAGCAGGAGGCGATTGACGACATCGGTGAGCGCTTACAGCGCCTTGTTGAAGATGTTTCCAAGCTTTCAAAGCGCGTGCAATAAGTAGGGTATTAAGGCTAATATTAGCTAATAATAGCCAAAAATCATTGACAGATGTTGGAATAAATGCTATAGTACAGGTGTTGATACTATAGATACGGTAGTTCCCAATTTCTTCCAAGTTACGTGAAGACACAATTCGGCACTTAACAGTTATTGAAAGCATTGACACAAATAAAAAATCGGACCGCTTGTGTCCGATTTTTTGTTTTATTTCTGCTTTGCTTTGTGCTTAGCAATGTTTTGCCGAATGCAGTAACGAGTAATGCGCTTGATAAGGCCAATCGGCAGCGGCTTATCGAGCGGAAACTGGATACTCCCCTTAGCTGTCTTGTACTTGGTGAGCGAACTTTTGAAGGCTACGAGTGCTGCACTACCTGGATACAGACCGATATGACCTTTGTACCCGGCGTAGTGAATGAGGTTACCGTGAAGCTTGAAAGTTGGAATGCCGTAACTGATGACCTCGGTCGCCGAAGGCGCAAGTGTACGGATGGTGACGCGCATTTTTTTCAAGAGGCGCTGAACAAGAATAGGATGCGCTGCGATGTATGTTTCAACACTCGCCACTGAGCGCATATGACTATTTCTTCTTCTTATCGGTCTTCTTTGGTTTCTTAACGTTCTTGCGTGCGTTCATGCCTTTGGCCATACATTGAGATAAATAATATAGTTGAAGTATAGCATTATGAGTGAACTAAGCGTGATGTGCAAGATCGGCTTCGAGTAAATCAAGAATCTTCCCGTCAACGCTTTCATCAAACTTGCGAGCAAAAAGATTGTGACTACTACGCAGATACGTTGCATCTTGCAAGGTAAACGTGCGTGGTCGAAGTTTGATCGTGCCGTCTGGTACCCAGTCGATTGCCCGTAGGTCATCATTCACAAGCTGTGATTGATACGACGTATTCATGATGACCGTTTGAAAGAAGCTTTCATCGGCAATGAAAGTATGGCGATAGAAGCGCTTGAAGCGTGTAACCTCAGGACTCGTTGCAAGAAACTCGCAAAAACTTCGCGTTAAAATCATCCACTGATTACCAATATACGGCGTTGCTCTACGTAAGAACTTGCGCGTAAACGGCAGCTGCACAATACGCTGAGCAAACTCCAGATAATAATTTTGAAAACGACCAACAGTACCTGGACGTACCTTCTGTTGATCGATAACTTTCATGAAATCAGTGCCAGCGTGTTTGGTGAGGAAGGTGCGAATCTGGCGTTGTGATTTAAGTGGAAAATCCTGACCGCTTAAGTTAATAAAGAACTGCCAGCGTGGACTCATGGCAAGAAGTGCGGCAATGCCTCTAAGCTGTGCATCAACAAGACTGTAACCACCCCACAAAGCGTTTTTACTTTCAATAAGTTGAGCATTCGGAAACGATGCTAAAAACGCCCCGATCTCAGTACGCAGTGACTGGTCGGCGCGTTTATCAGTATGCACCACATAGAAGTTATCTGGGTGGTAAATAGCCTTAAAAAGACGTTTGAACTGTTTAGGGTAGCGGTGTACTAGGAGGAAATAGGCAATCATCAAGTCACCGTACGCTTAGTTAGTGATAATAGCAAAGAAGTAAAATTCAAAACCCTGCCACGTGGCGGCAGGGTTGAGGCGATTAGTGCACAAGGACCGCTGAGAGTTCGATCCGTAGGGTGGTGTAAACGCCGAACGGTAGGTCGAGCAAGGTGACGCCACCATGAGCGACGCCTCGATGCGTTGCATACTGGATGTACGAAGTGCCGTGCAGCCGGATGCGCCGCTCGTTGCGTTCGATGACACGATGGAGTGCAAGGGCTTCTCGCAGCTCAGACGCGTGGCCGCGCCAGTTGGTGATCACCTGTCCGCCGAGCCCGGTCGACACAACGCGTCGCTGTAGCGCCGCTTCATTCCGGTCAGGACTCAGGTAGAAGTCGAGTGCCCAGGGACTGTGATGGGGGAGCATGGGACCGATGAAGTCCGGGAAGGAGTAGTTGTATGCGGCCAGGAGACCGTCGTTGAAAGGACGTGGTGGCATGATTACACCTATGGTGCTCGCAGGAGCGAGGAGTAAAGATAACGAAAAAACGACCGAACGTCAATCGTTCGGTCGTTTAATGGTCAGTGTGTGTAACGTTACTCCGTAATGCTGCCGTCAAAGTGCTCTTCGTCGGCTTCTGCCTCAGCTTTTGTAGCATGTACCACGCCATCACGGTGATGCGGTGGCATGTAGAGCGTATAGAGCTTCATGCTCACACTCCCGGTATTAATAATGTTGTGCTTCACGCCAACAGGAACAATGATCACGCTGCCATCAGCAAGATCATGCTCTACGCCGTTCAATACCGCTTTACCTGTACCTTGTTCAACGCGCAGAAATTGATCGACGTCATTATGCACCTCTTCTCCAATCTCTTCATGTGGTAAAAGTGCCATAAGTACCAATTGGCACTTCTTGTCGGTATACAAAACCTTGCGAAAGTTGGTATTAGCCAGAGCAAGTTCTTCAATATTAGCTACGTAGCCTTGCATAAGATATTTGTATTTAGCGCACATTTTGTAGCATTAGTACTCTGTCGGTATCGGTGTGGTTGCTGATCCTACGGTGTACTCTCCCCAAACACGTTTTGATCGTTCTTCAAAGGCAGCGCGAGCAGCAGGGAGTTTGGCAACAAGGATGGCGGGCAAAATCTTGTAAATCTGCTCAAGCACCTCCGGAGCTACTCCTTGCATGCTCCAAGAAAATCCTTCGGCATACATTGCGGCCACCTCATCATCAGTAATAGGAGGAAAGCCAGCGTTGTCGCGAAGTGCTGGTGTGATTTGAGCCTCCTCAAACGCTAAGTGCTCATCGATCAACGTTTTAAGTCCATGAAGCACTGCTTCTGCCTGCTCAGGGTGTGCTAGATCAGCAAATGCTGCATCCCCGCGTTCAAGTACCGGATCAATGTGATGATGCTGTTCGGTCAGTTGATCAAGTGCTGCGGCAAGATCAGCATGCTTACTACGAATATCAGGAAAGATATTCGTATCTTCCATAGTGTGATGACCGTGGAGCGCTTGGCGATAGCTCGTATTCCACTCATTGCGTACATGCTCAGCGCGTGATGTATCGCCAGCCTTAATCTGCTCCACCGCACGAATGAATCGCGCAATATCACGACGAAACGCATGGTGAGAACTAAGAAGCAGAGTAGCCATGGAGGCCGTACCGTCGTCATTTAAGAAGTTGGGAGCTAAAGGCATATGCTGATCAAATTTACTCTTTACGTAAAACCTTCTCCATCACTTTTCCTCTTGCCAGTTCATCGATCAACTTATCAAGGTAACGAATCTCACGCATAGTCGGCTCCTTAATATCCTCTACCCGAACGCCGCACACAACACCAGTAACTAAGCTGCGTAGGGGATTCATGCGCGGAGCTTTGGCAAAGAACGTTTCAAAGTCCGTTTGCTTCTTGATTTGAGACTCAAGTCCTTTCTGGGTATAGCCGGTGAGCCAACGAATAACCTGATCGACCTCATCTTTGGTTCGGCCTTTGCGTTCTACCTTTGTAATATAAAGAGGATAGACGCTCGCAAAGCTTGTGGTGTAGATGCGATGTTTTTGTGGTGAACCGTTCTGATCATTGCGCATAAAATTTATTTTGTACTCTTCTTGCCCTTACGGTTCAAGATACCTTGGACCGACGGGCTAATCTTCTTGTCTGTTCTGTGAGTACAGCCAAGCCAGCAGCATGGTCGACGTTGCCCTTCTTTGAGTTCATCAATCATGCGTTCAACGTGTTCTTGCCTTGTTTCTACCTTCTTAACAAAAGTCACCCAACAGATCCACTCATTACGAGCAAGGGGTGTAAGGCTCTCCCAGGCCGCGAGCGCGCCTTTGCTCTTCATGAGCGCTTGGCGGATATCGGGCGTGAGTTTATGAGCAGTGCCGTTTGAAATAGTGGTGCTGAGCATAGGGTGACACTTAATATGATCAAAGTGTTGCCAATTCTTTTTCGATCAATACAGAGGCTATTTGAAAAGCCTTAATTCTGCGAACAAGGAGCGTGTGCTGTGAAGAGCCCTCTTGTAAGCGTGGCTGCACTTTCTCGCACTTGCCAATAGTAGACATTATGGCGCGAAGCGCTTCTGATAACTCTTCTTGCGTAAAATTACTCATACTATTGTCTCATAAGAGAATAATGGTCGAGCTGCACTTGGAACAATCCTATGTTCACTTCGCCTCCTCTTTAATAAGTAGCAAAGATATCGCCATTTGGCGAGGTTTTTGCTCAGCGAGTTTTGCTCGCCGTGTCTAAGAGGCTGAGTTTGTTAACTTAAAGCCTGTTGAGTTCCAAGAGTTCTTAAAACGCGTGAGCTAGGGCAAATGCAAAAACACCTTGCAATGCAGGATGTTTTTAGTTGTATCGGGGTGTAGCTTAGGCTGCTTCAAATCGTGCCTTATTTTCAATCATCCACCTCTCCATGTCTTCTTTTGTCTTGCTCGAATCATGCATTACATCGGCATGAGCTTCCATATAATGAGGCATGAGTGCTTTCATCCAATCCTCAAAAGTTTCACCAACTGCAGTCACTTCACAGAGATCACATTTCATTGTTTTCATAATATAGCTTAGTAGTGAATAGTGCTTTGTCTGCTATTCAGCGATCGCTTTAAGTCGCTTGAGCGCCTCATTCCACATAGTGGTGAAGAGTTCTGCATACTCATCATTAACGTCTATATCGACCTTTACCTCCGTTCCACCATCAACCTCGGTGAAGGTGTAGTTCTCAAACGCCGGAGCCCACTTTTTTGCTTCCTCGCTCGTTGTATCTTCAATGCCATCTTTCACAATCCCCTGATGTTCAATGGAGATAAATTCGTACGGCTTATTTTCCGCAATGCGACCAACCATGCCGCCTTCACCAGATCCTTCAGGATTTGGACCAAGGAATAATATTTTTGATCCCTTGCTCCAGTCGCCAACAAAATACGATCCAGGATTAAACGTACTCGCCCAATCACGATACGTTGCGTCATCAAGCATGGTATGCCAGAGCTTTTCCTTTGGAGCTTGAATTACGATTGAAAAATGAAGTTTTTGCATAGTAAGGCCAGTATAGTCATCGATCATTGATGGTACAAGGCGCCGGCGTTATTCGCTTTCACGGCCTTAAACAGAAATCACACCGATGTGATTTCTGTCCTTAAGATAGATTAAGCATGTGCGTCACAGTATGCGTAGATAGCATCGCGCATAAACTCCGGCAAATCTTTGTGGTGTTTTTCAAAGTAAGCACGGAATCGGGCATCGCCTTGGTAGCCGATATACATGTCAGCGAGTCCTCGATACATTGTGAGATTGGGTTCGTAGAAAAACTTTAAGCTGTCATAGTGACGTTGTACAAGTGCCTGCACCTCGGGGCTATGTACCGGCTTATCCATGTTCGCCACAATCTCATCCATTAAGGCTTCACCGTCTTTTTGCATCTGCATCTTTTCCTCAGCTGTAAGAGATTCGTACTTACCAACGGACTGTTTGTACTGATCTGTATCACCCCAACGTTCCTTTGCCTCTTTATTCCAGGCCTCCTGTTCTTCTTTTGAAAAACCTTCGTACAATTCATTGTCTTGCATAGTGTTTTCGTGAGCAATTTTCTTAATGGTTTTATCGATTGTTTTAAGTAAGCTGTTCATTCGCTTCTTCTTGAGCTCTATAAGTTTCCTGTGTTCAACAAGTGCTTTGCCAACATCAAAACTTTGATCATCAAGTATGTCCTTGATGCTTGCAAGAGGGAATTCTAGCTCGCGAAAGAACATGATTTGCTGCAGCCTTAATAAGTCACCTTCATTGTATTGGCGATAACTATTCGCAGCACTACGACTCGGCTTTAATAATCCGATCTTGTCGTAATAGTGCAGGGTTCTCACTGTTACTTCCGCTAAGGTTGCTAGTTGCTGGATGTTATAAGTTTTCATAGTTTAATGCAGTGTCGACCTCACTTATTCCTAAGCATAAACTATCACGTAACGTTAGAGTCAAGTACTCTCAAAAGTAATGTTGAGCGAGGGTTAAATGAAAAGAAATCGCACCATGCAACGCATGATGTGATCTCTGGCTCCGATTGCTGAACGGTTCAGAGCCGCAAAATGGATCTTATAATTATTTGATTGGAAATGCGTCCAATTCTTTTGACATCAGAGAGAACCAGTCAGCGTATCCGGCGTCACTCGGATGGAATTTATCCTCTGCGTAAAGATGCGTAGGATCGAGGGCAAAAGGGTCGAGGGCACGCTCGCGTAGAAGATCGGTATAACGCACCGTTGCAGAATCATGGCGCGCTACTTCAGCTTTCATGATTTCTCGAATTTTGTATCCTCGTAGCGCAAAAATCCAGCGACTGCCGAAAGGGAAAAGGGGAACGGTGCCAATATCGCCCGTTGAGGTTACGAGCACGTAATCACCTTTTTCTTTTGCCTGCGCCATAAGTTCAGCAAAATCTTTTGCGAACTCATCATTATTCGTAAAGCGAATAGCATCATTGCCTCCAATGTGAATCATCACCAAATCAAAATCAGTTTCTTTGATTTCCGATAACTGCTTAACGGCGTCTCGCATGCGTGCACCACTTACGGATGCATTCACGATATGAGCGTCCGGATATCGTTTCGCCGTGAGGCCTGCTGGCGAAAATTCAGGCGAGCTCGCTCCAACTCCCACGCCCGTGCTATCGCCAAGAACAAGAATTTTCAACGTAGCCTGAGGAAGAGGGCGAGAAAAGGGAATAGCACGATCAGAAAGCTCTGTGCCAATGCGGATGAATTGAGTCGTCCGAATATATTGAAATAAGATAAACCCGATTCCCGCGACGAGAAGAAAGAACAAGAAAATGCGCATATGCCTCAGTCTAACAACGAGGTTCATATAAATCAACGAACATGATTCGTTGTGTGAGAATACGTAGTTTCCACAAAAGAAAAACCACCACATCACTGTGATGGCTTCTCTGGCTCCCTCTACTGGACGCGTTCAGAACTCTGAATTGGCAGGTGATTCAGAAGGAGATTGAATTTAGCGGGATGGCTTCCTACGCTTAATACCAGTTCTGTGTGGCTGCTTACCGTCGAATAATAGTTTAAGGGAATCTACGACCGAACCTGCTCCTAGGACAATAATGAGAACGCCGTCTATCTTTAGCTTTTCCTTCAAATCCCAGAAAAGCTCCTCAATCAGCTTTACGCGTTTCACTAAATAGTCGGGATCAACCATGATCGGTGTATTTACTGGCCAAGAGTCTTTTTCAATAGTGTTGTGAGCTGTATTGAAATGTCCCACCCTGTTGTACCGAGCCGTCAAAACCTCTTTCGTAGTTGCTTTAATTTTCAGTATCTTCGCGTGATAGTGAAGACGCTGTTTCTCGGAAGGCAACAATCCGCAAAGAGTAAAAAGCGACGAGGTTTGATCATCTTGATCGAGAAGGTTACTCAATACGTTTACCGCGTCTCTGCTATAAACGTCTGCCATAGATAAGAGGAAAGCTCCGTGTTCCTTGGCGATCTTTTCTTTTTCATAGATATAGCTCAATACCCCAATGGTTTCTTTGAGTCTATTCAGGGAATCGTTGATGTGATCGGTTATATCCTTTGGACGGAGCTTAGCCTTCGGCATATCTTCTTACTTTACTATTCTTTACTATATCGGGTAAAGTACGCTCATTGTGAGCGAAAATGATTCAGAGATTAACTTCTTCATTGAAGATTCAAAGCTCTACACTCTTTGGGTTTATTCACGACCCGATTTTTATCCAAGAGAATATTTTGGAATTGGCGAAATCACTCCTGCACAATACGACCATAAGGCAATTTTTAACTTTCTTAGAATAAGGCTGAAGATGGCCGATGTTCAGTTCAAAAGCTTTAATGCCTACGGCGATAACGACTACTCAAAGATGGCTCTCCCACCCACGGATGCTACGCTTAAGGGATGCGATGATAAGCAGAAAAAAGCTATCCTAGCGGCCTGCAAGAAGTTTCGATCTGAACCATTCGGGTTAAAAGAGATCGACCTTCTACTTCCTTACTATTACAGCTTGTTTGATTATTTTTACTGGCGACCGTCCTTAACATCTACAGAACTGGCGAAAATTAAAACTCACATAAACGAGTACATTGATTTGTTTCTGAATACGGAACTCTTCGTTTACAACAGAAACTATTTTATTTTCGAAAAACAAAAACAGGTATTCATTGAACGATTAAGAAAGATGTCCGCTATCGAAAATTTTGGCTCGAATTTTATTGTTAGCGAAACCGCTAAGGGATATGAAAAGACCGAATCACAAAACGGTTTCCTCTTCATTCACACGCTATATGCCCTGCAGAAGCTAAACTATATTAGTGTAATACGATTGTGGCATGAACGAACGGATACAGGACACACTTTCCATGCAAACATTGTAATTTTTGATACCTTAATCGAGGAAGTAAATAACAGCTACAAGAAGGACAATCCTAAAAACGTTATAGATAAATTTGATGAAAAGAAAGGCGTTCTAAAGTTCGCTGAGCAGGAGATAGAGCTTTCAAAGAAGGGCAAGCAGACTGATGCGGTTCTTTTAATGAAAACTCTCCTCAAAACTGAAGGCGACGACTGGAAACACAACGACGAAATATTAACTGATTGGGGCTATAACGACGATGATCAGAAGGGAGTAGCGAAAAACAAGGTCTATTATGCAGGCCAAAAGATAAATAATGCCGTGGAACTCAAAACAAAGATAGGCGATTTCATTGAGTGCAATACTTCAAAGGCTCGAATCAATCCCAAATATAGAAAAGTTGATGAATAATATATAAACGTCCATCAACATTTACAAATGCCCTGACATTTACCCTGTGGTCAAACCTCAGGGTTTTTGTTATGCAGCATTTAACTCAACAAAGAGAGCAAGACGTAATATCCGAATCAAAGGATGTTTCTCTCGAAGACGAGCGCAATCTCGTTGATTTCTTTGCATTGCTTTTAGCCGTTGATAAACGAGTAAATAACAAAGCGAATTTATGATTGATACCGTCTGCCTCCTTATTCCCCTGAACCATGTCGTCTTTCTCGACAAAGCCAATAAAGAGATTCCTGATTGGGACTTACATTCTAAGACTGAGAACTATCAAAAGTTCGTCAGAAACCCTACAAAAAAGGATAAGGAAAGTGGCCTATATTTTCCACGGATTACACTCTATCAAAGACGTTACCAGCGTGAAATCAATGTAAAAATAGAGTTCTCAGCTCCAAAGCTACTGTACGAAAATAATCTTGAAGAGCTAAAGGATTCCGACTTCGATAAGGTAATTGATCTATTACAGGATCGGCTCAAGCGCATGGGATTAAGGGTCTTCCGTAAGTTCTTAGTTGAAGCCGACGTTTCTTCGATCCATTACTCCAAAAATATCCTGCTTTCGGATGGCTATACGGCTAGTTATCTGATAGCAGAAATGAGCAAGATTGATCTAAGAAAGAGCTTCGATTTTGCCCGTGCTCGCTACATCAATGACGGTCAAAGCCTGTGCGCCCATACCTCATCTCACGAGCTAGTCATATACGACAAGGTAGCCGATTTGAATAAGGGCAAGAAAAGGGCAATTGACCGAGATCGAACCCCGTATCAAACGAGTCTATTCGCCGACTTGAAGAACGCGAAGAAGCTGATAGAAATCTTGCGGTTTGAAATTCGGCTCGGTAAAAAAGAGAAAATTAAGAGCCTACTCCTGAAATTAGGTCATCAAAAAAAGGTTGCCTTTGCCGAGATGTTCAATACAAGGCTTAGCCAGCAGGTAGTAACCCACTATTGGGAAAAGATTATCAGCGCAAAAACCAACGGTCTATTCATTATTCCACCAACACATAAAGACCTGTTACGAGAGATCTACCGAGTTCAACCAGAGGTCAAACCTAGCCGCGCGTTCTATCTAGTCGGCTTATCTGCATTAGCAAAGGACGGAAACGGTATACGAGAGCTGAGGAGTATCCTTACAGGCAAGACAAACGCAAGGACTTGGTATCGGATAATCAAGGATCATCGTGATTTTTCCAAGGCTATTTCAGCAAGCAAAGTCAGAGATTGGGTTTATCAGATAGATCAATCCCTAAAGAAGTATGAGCCACTAACACGTTCCACATACGAAATTGCTGTGTAAAGAAAAGTAAAGTATAATTATAACTACAATATGCACACGGAAGAAAGTAAATTCTATACATCTCAAGAACTTTCAAAAGTCTTGAAAGTCAATATCATGACCATTTATCGCTATATTAAGGCTGGCAAGTTACAGGCTTATAAAATAGGCAAAGAATATCGAATTGCTGAAACTGAGTTTACAAGGTTTTTGAATGAAGCTAGCACCGAATAATCTATGGAGGAAAAACTACGAGCAAAAAACAACAGAACAACCTTCGTTAGAAGTGAAGAAGTCTTGGAATTGAAGAAAAAGATAGTATCAGGAGATCAGCTGACAAGCGATATTTATAACAAGACGATCTGGGGGAGGCTTGAAGACGTTACTGTGAAAATCCCTGAGGGGGTTGTTGATCTCCTATTCATCGATCCGCCGTACAACCTAAATAAGGACTTCGGCAATAATAAATTCCGTGAACTTTCAGGCGATGACTATCAAGTTGTTTTTGAAAAATGGCTACTATCAATAATGCACACCTTAAAGAAGAACGCCTCGGTGTATGTTTGTTGCGATTGGAAAAGTTCCCCAATGATCTTTAATGTTTTAGATAAGCATCTCAAAGTACGAAATCGCATTACTTGGGAACGCGAAAAAGGGAGGGGGGCTTTGAGTAATTGGAAGAATTGCTCAGAGGATATTTGGTTCGCTACAGTCTCTGATGATTATAAATTTAACGTTGAGGCCGTAAAACTAAAGAAAAAAGTCATCGCACCATACAAAGAAAACGGTCTAGCAAAAGACTGGGCAGAAGAAAGTGACGGAAAATTTAGATTAACTCATCCTTCGAATCTTTGGACGGACATCACTATTCCATTTTGGTCGATGCCAGAAAATACTGACCATCCTACACAAAAACCAGAAAAATTAGTCGCAAAAATACTGCTTGCTTCAACACATAAGGATGATGTTGTACTCGATCCCTTTCTGGGATCAGGTACGACATCCGTTGTTGCAAAAAAATTAGGAAGGAAATATATCGGCATTGAAATGAACGAAGAATATTGCTGTCTCGCAGAAAAACGTATTGCTATGGTTGATAAGAATCCGACTATACAAGGGTATCTAGATGGGGTCTTCTGGGAAAGAAATTCTCTAATTGAACAAAAAGATTCCAACGGAAGCACGGCCTTTAATGCAACGCTTATATGATCGATGATGAAGTGTTAGATTTGATAGCCTTTCTAAAGGCCAAAGATGGCATAGGCAATAAAGCTTCTCTAATGAAGGCTGTGTTGGATCAATTTAGATTAACGAAAGATCGATCTGTTTACTACTCTGAACATCTTGCTATTCGTTTTAGCTCATCGGGATCAACGAGTTTTTCTAACACCGTACTCTCCCTATCAAATCTCCAGAAATTCGACGAACTTCCATTCTTGGTGTGTCTCGTCACTCCAAATACAAATGTTATTTACCTAGCAAACTCAACATTCCTTATAAAAATTAGTCACAGTTCGCAACAATTACGGATCGACAATATCCGTGGAAGCTTCAACGGTTCAGATATTTGCAAAGTATTTAATGACCTACCGAACTCACCCGAAAACTTTGAAAAGCTATTTGCCATTCATGAAGAATTGGGCTTTGCTGAGAATCTTCCCCGTCTCGTTGAAGCGACGACTGGTATTGTTCCTTCAGGGAAGAAGTTTGATGTTTCGAACGAAGGAAAAAAGATGATTTTATCAGCTCCCGAAAGAGCGGTCGAGTTCATCAACTCAAGTGAATACATCGAGTTAAAGACCCATCTAGACGAGATGGTTGCACGTTACAAAGATGAAATCCTGATTGCAGGATTCATTGAAAACGTAAATATACGAGGAAGAATAATCGAATACCTTATCGCAGGCGAAGACGAAGAATTACGAGCTACACTAGTTAGTGAACTACGCAAGGAAGGTAGCAAGGTCTCACGCTTCGCAACGAAAAACGACTTAGGCGATTATGTTCGCATTTTTGACAAATTTCATACCGCAACAGATGTTAAGACAAAAATCATGGTCTTAAAATCAAATCCAAAAGCCTACAACATCGATAAAATTCTGCATTTTCTTACGCATGAAAAAAGTGTTTTCATGTTTTATTTCATTGGAATTGAGCCTAACAAGATCGTCGCACAAGTGCTGGTTTCTGTGTTCCAAAAAGACCTACTCAGGTCAACCATTCTCTTGAAACATTGGGCTGGCAGAAACTCACGAGGTGTTACTCAATTCGAAGGTGAAACTATCCATAAACTAATCCTCTCATCAAATAATGATATCGACCTTAAGGAAAGTAAAAAATTCCTCAGAGAGTTGATTGAGCTGGTTTGAATTGGTCGTCCTTATGAAAGCCGTAATTCTTGCTCGGGTTTCAACTGAAGAGCAGAAGGATGCAGGAAACTCTCTTCCTGCACAGATTGAGCGTATTCAATCTTACTGCCAAAGAAAAGGATTCGCCGTAGCAGAGGTATTTAGCTTTGATGAAAGCGCATATAAAACTAAACGTGATGAGTTCGATAAGATTTTAGAGTTCCTAGAAAAGACCACAGAAAAGATTGCAGTTTGTTTCGATAAAGTTGATAGGCTCTCACGCAACGTTTTTGATAAACGTGTTTCCACGCTCTACGAAAAGGCAGTCAACGATCAGATTGAGCTTCACTTTGTCTCAGACGGACAGATCATCAATAATCAAATGTCGGCCGTAGAAAAGTTTCAGTTCGGCATGAGCTTGGGATTGGCTAAATACTATTCAGATGCTATCAGCGATAACGTAGTACGGGCATTTGAACAAAAAAGACGTGATGGTGAAATTACTGGTCGCTGTCGGATCGGCTACATCAATGCCCTTGACCCAATGGGCAATAAAACTGTCTCCCCCGATCCTGACAGATCGCACTTGGTAATAAAGATTTTCGAGATGTACGGTACAGGCAATCACTCAATGAAGACTATTCTTGAAGACCTTACCAAAGCTGGGTTGCGAAGTAGGGATGGTTTTAAGCTCTCGAAAAGCAGTATTGAGAACATCCTACGGGAACCTTTTTATCACGGGATCGCTCGATCCAAGAAATATAATCAAGACTATCCGCACAAGTACGAACGGTTGATCAGTAAAGAGCTTTTTGACCGTTGCCAAAAAATCAGACTAACCAGAAAGAAGGAGCCATATAAAGCTCTCTCTAAAGATTTCATTTTCAAAGGCCTACTTCGTTGCCAAAACTGCAATTGCACGATGACCCCTGAAATCAAAAAGGGACGCTTTATTTACTATTCCTGTACCAACTCCAAGGGACAATGCAAGCGGGTCTATGTGCCAGAGAATCAGCTCCTAAAGCCCGTATACGACGTTCTGAGCCGTTTGTCTGGTATCTCAGAAGGAATACAGAACCTTCTCGTTACAGAGCTTCGTAAGACCACAGAAGCCGAGGTAGCCTTTCATCAGGCTCAGCTTGGACGTATTCGAAATGAGCAGGATCAGTTTACTAAGCGAAAGGACGCTTTGCTCGACTACCTTCTCGACCAGAGTATTACTAAGGAATTACTAAGGATCAGTATGACAAGAAACTGCAAGAGATCATGGACAGGCTTCAGACCCTCAGCCTTGAATTAGAAGAACATTCACGGGCTGACTATGATTATCAAACTACAGTAGCTACGGTACTTTCCCTTGCTCGTCGGGCAAAGGATATTTTCGATAGTTCTGAAAACCACGAAAAGAGAGCCTTTATAAACTATCTCATTCAGAACCCAACCGTAGCAGGTAAGGAACTTGTCTTTAACCTCAGAAAGCCTTTTGATTTAGTGCTAAATCTTGCAGATGAACAAAAAAAGACGGTCAACGTTTCCGCTGATCGTCCTTCTTGGCTCGGGGGGTGGGGATCGAACCCACGGCCAATTGGTTAACAGCCAACTGCTCTGCCGCTGAGCTACCCCCGAATATATTGGGTTGAATTGAACGGGGAAATAATACCCACATCCTAAAAAAATGACAAGTCGGTCCGCTATGGGCATGTGGGCAACGGATATATGAAGAATGTCCATTATTTCATTGACAAAATCTCAAAAATAGGGTATATTCGTAACTCGCACTTTCGCGAGGATAGTTGAGAGGTACGCCATGAGCAGCAGCCCTGCACTCCTGCCAGTCGCAAGCGACAAGAGCGGCGACGAACAGTCGGGAGTCACGACTCTCGACTTCCTCCTGAGCATCGACGGCACGAGCGCCGGCGTTCGTAGGCGTTACGAGAAGGAAGGATTCGGAAGCATCGTGACCACCTGGACGGGCTCCCTCGAAGAGTTCAGTCGGGCGTTCCTCACCGCTGTCAACGTGGACACCAAGGAGGTGCACATCATCCTCCAGCGCTGCACGTCACAGTACAAGCCGGGAACGATCGAGGGGCGCAGGATGGTCGGCGAAGCCACGTTCATCATGTCCAACCGCATGTTCAACGAGGTCTACGACCGCGTCTGCCCGCCTCCCGAGGTCGCACACTGACGCACAACGCAGAGTCTGAGCCGCGCCCGGCCCAGGCTCTTTTGTTTATAAAGCTTCAGAAGTAGAGGTAAGGCTAGCGTAGGGGAAAAGAACACCAAAGTCTTCGCACCACAACACGACGGAGCCAAGATCGGCGCCTTCAGGAAGTTCGTAATTTTGATCGCCCTTATTGCCTTTAAGTGGCCCAAGGTCCACATAGTCGCCCAGGCTCTCAAGTGAACGACCAGGAACGGCGGCTGGTGAGAGATACACACGAACATCCGGTCCGTTAACTACCGAAAAGTTTTCAAAACGCAGATAGGTTTTGCCGTCAGGATAGCTAATAACCTTCGCATCACCTTCACCGGTATGCAAAAGGTCAGCATCAACAAATGATCCAGTCGCAATAATGCTTGGTTCTGGGGCGATCATCTCGCCATTTTCATCAGCGATCATCATTTCTTCAGAAACTGGCGGCAGCGCTTCATTCACCGTAGTTGATTGGAAGTACGTATAAAAACCAAAGAAATAGATGATAAGACCGGTGACCGTTAACCCAAGTACAAGAAGCAGGATAAGGCGGAGATTTTTCATATAAGGTAAGTATAAAGGGAAACGAAAAACCATGCACCTGTCAGCGATCGCTGCCAAGAGGTGCATGGTGTGGAGCTAATGCGCGGCGTAGTAACAAAAAATGCTGATAAGTAAAGAATTATGCTCCCCAGAGTTCTTCAAGCTTGGCAGCAACCACCGCGGGCTCGCTCGTATAGATATAAAAAGTCTGCATAGCAATGAGGCTATACACCGTCACAAACAAGCCTGCTGGTACGGTTTTATGCTTGAGCCGCGGCGAACGACTACGCACGGATTCAATCGGTCCAAGCACGATTTTGGTTACAAGTACAAGTTTTGCGATATCACGAAAAAGATCCTCTGCAGGATCGATCACCGTTGTGTGTCGGCTTGTAAATTTTGACCCAGCAAGATGTCGTGGCATGATATTTCTGTCATCCCGAACGAAGTGAGGGATCTCATATGAGGATTGAAAAACAGTACTACGTATACATCATGACTAATGATCGTGGCAATGTCATGTATGTTGGCGTAACGAATAATCTGCTACGAAGAGTTGAGGAGCATAGGAGTGGCAAGGGATCAGTATTTACCACAAAATACAAAGTCACCGTACTCGTACATTTTGAACAGGGAACAGATATTCACGGAGCATTATCGCGAGAGAAGGAAATTAAAAGCTGGCGTCGTCAAAAGAAAGACGACCTTGTGGTAAAAAGTAATCCAGAATGGCAAGATCTTTACCCGGCATTACGAGGAGCTTAAGAAGAGATCCCTCCCTCGGCCGTAGCCCGGCCACGGGCGAGGCGGCTGTGCCTCGGGATGACAGATACGGGAGAGTCGTGCATGATATTGATAATAGCTATGCAATCAAAAGAAACAACCGTCGCGCTTTACCTCAAGAGCCTCGCTCCTGAGCAAGCAGCCACTCTCAAGAAGGTACGCGCTTTTGTGAAGAAGCACCTACCAAAAGGGTATCAAGAAACCATGCAGTACGGCATGATCACGTATGTTGTGCCATTAAAAATGTACCCTGCTGGTTACCTTGGTAAGAAAGATGTAGCTTTGCCGTATGTATCAATCGCGGCCCAGAAAAACTACAACGCCATTTATCTCTCAAACATGTATAGCGACAGTTCGCTCAAAAAGCGCTTTGACGCTGCCTACAAAGCAAGTGGCAAAAAACTTAATATGGGCAAGTCGTGCTTACGCTTTCAAACGATTGAAGACATTGCGCTTGAAGCTGTGGCGATCGCCGTTGCTACAAGTACACCACAAGCAATCATACAAATGTACGAAAAGAGTCGGTCACGATAAGAAAAGAAACGGCCTCGGCCGTTTCTTTGTTTCTAGTTCACCGCAACACGTAGCACCTTGTACGTCGCTTTACCTTGTGGAGTTTTCACGCTCACCTCATCACCAACGTGCGCACCAAGAAGCGCTTCACCAAGCGGTGATGATCGAGAGATGGTGCCGTGCGCCGGATTTGTTTCTTGCGAACCCACGATCGTAAAGGTTAATTCTTTAGTGTTCCACTGCACGGTAACGGTGGAACCAATATGCACCTTGCCATCATCAACAACCTCAATGACAACCGCTTTTTTAATACGATCATCAAGTGAAAGAATCCGGCTATTCACTTGCCGTAATTTATTCTTTGCAACTTGATACGCAGCGTTCTCAGAAAGATCACCCATCTGAGACGTGCGGGCAACTTCATCTGCCCATTGTGGTCGTTCAACTTTGGTCAGGCGCTCAAGGTCACGCTGCATGGCAGCAAGTTTGGCTGGTGTTACTGAGTAATCAGTGCGTTCATCAAGAGCGCGCATGAGTTCAGATTTCCTGGTGGGAATTCGCATATTACGAAGTACGAACGCCAGAGATAGTAACGCCCGAGCGAGTCAGTTCAAATGGAGTAGTAATACCGTGAAGAACACCGTGTTCGGCAACACTTTGCTCTAAAAAGATCACACCACGGTCTGGCGTATCTTCAGCAAGCTTGGAAGCGATATTTACAGGGTTACCCGCAATGTCAAAGCCACCACGATCAAGGGTAAAGATGAGCACTTCTCCGGAGCAGACGCCAACGTTTGCCAAGAGTCCGTTATCAAGCGCAGCTTGGCGTAGAGAAAGTGCAGCCTCCAGTGCCTCAACCTTGCTCTCACAAGAAATGATACCTAACCGACCGTCGGCTTTAATGATGGTGCACTTGTAGTTGCGCAGCGCGTTATGCATGAGTGCATTAGCGGCTACATTATTTACGAGCGTATTTAAAAGACTGTCAGCAGGTTTTTGAAAAACACGAAACAGAACGATCGTGGTTTCACGAACACGCGCCGTGTGCAGGGCGTGAACCGCGGCAGCATCATGCATGTCGAGCGTGCGGAGTGACACATGAAATGAGCGATCAAAGGGCGCTGGATAGAAAACGTCCTTACTCATGGCAGCGACAGTGGGGAAGTCAGTATGCTGTAAAACATGGTTCTCACCTCGTCGTTCCGAGAGCTTGAGGTGTTCAGGAAGTTCGGCATGGATAGTCTCGGAAACAATGACTTCACCAGCTTTCGATTCTTCTTCGGTAAACTCTTCAATCTCATCAGCCTCATCGCCATAGAGCCCGCCGCCAATCTCATACACATGGGCTTTGTGTAAGCCAATACCAACCTGCACTGCACAGCTGGCAATGCGGCGCTGCGCAGCAATCATGTGCGTAACAACGTCTTCAGATGGCGTGGTGGCGTCATAGAACATCTGGGTGTTGTCAGCAGCCCATACGCCCATAGCTTGGCCTCCAATCGCCTTACCGTGAGCGTGAATGATCTCTTTAGGATCATTCACTAGCTTCATCACTTCAATCAGCGATTTGCCTTGACTGAGTTTTGAGAGGCCAGTGGAATCTGAACAAGCAATAATGCCATGCCGCTCATATGGCTTCAAAAGTGCGTCATGCGTAGCAAGGCCGCCATCACTTTCAACCCAGGCCTGAATGAGGTCGGTTGGAATTGGACCAGCAACATCTTGATTGAGGTCAAAAAAGGCAGGAATGATTGGTCGAGGCATAATAATGGATGCATAGTAGCAAATAATAGAGATTGAGCCAGCAAACTAAAACCCCAGCGTTAATGCCGGGGTTTTATGTTTCTACTGCATGAGTCGACCTGGGCCAAGTGGGTCGTAACCGTACTTCACCTCAATGCCGTCATCGTAGCCATCACCATCTGTGTCACGTTTCCTAGGATCGGTTTGCATCATGAGCTCTGTTTGATCCCAGAGGCCATCGCCGTCGGTATCAATCTCGAGCATGAATGGTGCGGTACCTGGGCCAAGTGGATCATAGCCACTGCGCACTTCAAGACCGTCATCATAACCGTCATCGTCACTGTCAGTACTTGTTGGATCAGTACCCATGAGGCGCTCGATAGCGTCACGCAGGCCATCGCCGTCATAGTCGGCATTGAGAAGCGTTGGGTTGAGTCCAGGACCAAGCGGATTGTAGCCATTGAGAAGCTCGATCTGGTCATTGTAACCATCGTCATCTGAGTCTGGGTTAGCAAGATCAAGACCAAGGAATGATTCTTCGTGATCAGCAACACCGTCTTCGTCGTAGTCGGTGGTGATAACGATGCGCTCAGGGAAGGAAAGATCAACGATCTTGTCACTACCAACCGCAAGGTGAGAATCATGCCACAAGATGGTGTCTACCTTTGGCTGGCCCTCGTAGTACACAGCCATACCAATCTGGTGGTGCCACGAGGCTTCCATTGGGCGAACCGAGATGGTAACGCTCAAGCAAGCACGTGGATCAACGTCGATCACAACGTCATCGTAGTCAAAGTCTGTTCCTTTGTCTTCAATGCCGTAGATCAGTGTTTCTCGCTCCGTACGAGTAACCGTAGCGTATTCAGAGAAGGCACTACGCTTGGTACCGTCCGGATTAATAATGTACAGGTCGTAGGTGATTGCCTGGTTGAGTGCTGCTCGGCGATACATGTGCTGCGCTGCGAGGAAATCCTCGTAGCCAGTGATGTCTGTGCCAAACGTGACGTCAAAGGTGTCTTGCGGGAACAGGGTGATCACATAGTCATACCACTCATCACCAAAGTTCGCTTCTGCGGCTTCCTCAGTTGCAAGCCAGCGCAGGGTGGCGGTTCCGGTATTGGCGCCATCGTCGGTAATAACGTAGACGCGCGGGCTTTCCGGGAACTTTACAAGAACCGAGTAAGCGCGAGGGAACATGAGTCCACCTGGAGTAGCTGCTGCAATGATTTCATCAGCAACGTAGGTGAAGGTACCGCAGCCATCTGAGTAACTTAGATAGGATTGCAAGTCAGGGAATGCGCGCAGCGTGCCGTCTTCTGTAATGAAGTACACAGCACTGTCATCTTCGGTTCGTACAAACTGTTCGTTGCCATACTCAGGAATTTCTGGATCGGTAGGCGTCTCTGGGTCAGGAGTCACAGGTGAGGAACAGTCGGTAGTGGTATCTACCGTAATCGTATCGGTAAGTACCGTAGAGGTTGCGCCACTTGTGCTCTTGAACCGCACATACACCGTGCGGGTGCCGTCACCCGTATCAAGAAGGGTCCAGGGAACTGTCATGGTGTAAATCTTCTTGCCGTCGGTGCCGGTTGGGGTAGGGGCGTCCTCATCCGCCACGAAGGCTGTCCAAGTTGAGCCTGCAAATGAACTATCGTTTGAGATCGTCACCTCGCTGGCGTTCGAAGCCTTCAGGGTGAGGGTTGCTAGTGGATCAGGCGTACATGGGTCACCAAGGTCAATGATAACCGAGGCGTTACTCGTTTGAACCGGAGAAGGTCCACCTCCGCCACCGCCTCCACCTCCGCCACCGCCTGAAGTGTCGTTATCAATAACGCTCACGGCCTCGTTGCTGATTGAGATGTCGTCATAATCAAGATCTGCTGAGGCGGCGGAATGGGTAAAGATAGTTGCTTCTGGTGAGCTTTCATCTGTTCCGTCGTCAACCGCGGTAACTGTCACGGTTTGTGGCGTATCCCAGTTAAGTGCAGTGAAGACAAGCGACGTGTCATCTGCGGTAGCATCGGCATTCTCGGTGATAGTGATGGTAACGTCTGCCGTCGGCTCTGTATCAAGAACAATCGTGTAGGTGTCGGTTGCGCCACCCTCAGTCACTTCTGAGGAAAGAGGGGAGACAGTCACTCCAGGCGTTGGTCCACCACCGGCGGCAGTGAAGTCGATACGTTCAACGACTGGACCGGCGCTAGTCTGGGTGTTGTTGTAAAGCGTAATGGCAATGTCTAGTGTATTTGTTGTAACAGCAGAGAAGCCATTAGCATGCGACCACTCGGACTCAGTCAGTCCTTCTACAAAAGCGCTATCCATTGGGCTGTTGCCGCTTTCTACAGTGCCAAGTGAAATAGCGGCCTGCATGGTGTTGTCAGGTGAAGCAACCCAGATACCGGCATCATAGTAGTACCAATTACCATCAACGCCACCGTGATCTGCGGCAAGTCGAGAGGCGATCGTTTGCCAGCCGCCATCATGAACGACGAATGAATCGCGATCATCAAATGAGAAGCTGTAGTATGCGGCATTAACCTCAGCTGATGTGAAGTCAACGACATCCACCATAGAGATGCCGCTCCATGAGCTTACGTCTTCTTGACCAGCATCAGTGGTGACAACGGTGTAATACCTGGCGTATGGGGAGTAATCTTCATCGAAGTGAAAAAGCGTCTCGTAAGTGGAATAGTACATGTCTGCTCCGCTGAATTCCGCAGAAAGAACGCCTGAGAACTGATGCTCGTCAGTAAGGGTGAGGTCGTCTATCCACTGTTCGCCAAGTCCTCCGGCATTCATTGAGGCGGTAAAGACACGTGTATCGTCACTAATGGCGATATCTGCAAGTCCGCCACCGATAACGGTATTTCCCGTCCAAAAACTCAGATCAAGCGGATCAATGACAAGTCCGTCAGCTAGTTCATCAAGTTCATTGAATATCAGTACTGCCTCAAAGATTGGATCGTACTCAATCACGTGTTCGTAGGAGAAGTAAAATGGCAGTTCAATGAGCGATGCTTCCACTGTTCCTCCAATCGGAGCAAGAGTGGTGGCGTCAAAACGTGCGATAGCAAAACCATTATTAACAACAACCCAAAACTCATCATTAATCGGCTCGTAAGTAAGGTAGCGAGCCTCCCATGATCCCTGAGAAGGGTCATGCCCGCTAATAGTGAAGGCAAGCGACTGCGTATCGTCGATGGATCCATCGACAGGATCAATTAACATGAGTTCATTGGAGAAATACGTGGTAGCAACCATCTGATCAATATCAGCAAAATAGTAGATGCTATTGATGTCGGAGACAGGGTAGGTAGCAAAGAGTGTGCCAGTGGTGGCATTGTAAACATCAACTTCATCATACTGCTTGACCCACACACGCTCACGCACGGTATCAATGGCAAAATCAAAGCTTTCACCAAAAAGATCAACCTCAAGATCGATAGCGTAGAGCTCGGTGTCTGTATCTGGATCAATGGCACTGAGCGATGCATTTTCAGAGAAGCTATAACCACGAAGTACCCAGAGCACACCGTCATTCGGGTTCACTTTAATGTCAGCGATCTGTGAACTACCCTCCCCGGCGCCACCTTCAAAAGTAGTATAGCCAGCTACTGTTAGCCCGACATCATCATTGGTAAGTTCAAGAAGGCCTGTTTCAAGTGACGTACAGAATATCTCCTCGAGAGTGCCGCCTGTATCAGGATATGGAGCCGCTTCACCTGGGTCAGCGCCAACGCTTGAAGCATCATCGAGCGTGGCATATTGATCGCCATCAATATACTGATGACAAGAGGGAAGGTGCTTTACTTCAGAAGTTACATCCTCATGCGCCCATTCGCTAGTGCTATCGAAGTCAAAAACAGCAGTCCCGCCATCATTGTCGGCGTTGATCATGAGGAGATCCGCAGGATCAAAGCCATTGTATCGAGTGTCCGCGGACGTAGCGGCACCGAGGGTGACGGTGTACTCAATGCCCGCATCGTTGAGGAGGTCATTTTGACCGGTAACAGTGATCGTTTGCGCAACGTTCCAGTTAGCAGGGGTGAAGGTAAGTGATGACGGGCTCACTGTTCCCTCGGACGTATCTGTAGAGGAAACAGCAATGGTGACGTTGGCGGTTGGCGATCCTGACAGTACAACATCAATTTCATGAGTACCTCCAGCCTCTGTTGTAGAGCCAAAATTTTGAATCGGTAAAATAAAACCAGGGTAGTTGAAGATAATCCCAGAAGTATTGCCACTGTCGGCGCAGCCAATGTGACACTGAATATCTGTGCCACTTATTTGGTCAATATCTTGGATGTCAGCATGGTGAAGCATGACGGTGCCAAGTGGTTCAAAGTTTGCGGGCACGCCAGGCGTTGCGGATGCAAATTGAAGCTTCGGTGTAGGCGTATCATTTGCGATGCCCTTGGTTCGAAAATCACCATTCACCGTGAAGGTATCGCCTGCTGTTATAAGAAGTTCATTATCAGTATTCGTTTCCCAATAAACTTCAAAATCATTTACCTCGATATCGCCAGTGATGACGTGAGAAACGGTAGACGGTCCATTAACGTTACGCTTCATGGATATGTAGCCACTCGTGGTATCAAATGTTGCCGAGGCACCCTTGCTCAAACTATCAGAAATAATAATGAGTCCGTCGCCGGCATCAAAGCTACCATCGGTAATAAGAAGACTACCGCCAATATCGAGCGTTTCACCGGTTCCAGGGCCGTTAGCTGATGCTGAGGCGTTATTCAGCTGAAGGCCAGGTAAGTAAGCGATGGTGTTGGCGTAGTCGAGCGTAAGCGTTGTTGCTCCGGAGATGCGAATCAAGCCGGTACCTCCAAAGCCGACTATCTGCCCAATATTTGCATCAAGCACAACGGTATCTCCGGAAACAGCAACAGTTCCGTCGTTAAGCGTTCCTCCATCCATCATGAAGGAATTTTCAACGTTGACAGTATCTCCGGTACCGATATTGGTGGCACCAAAGCTTTTATCAATGTGAAAATCGTAGAGATCGATCGAGTTAACAACATCGATGTCAATTTGATTGTTACCATCAACGACAAGTGAACCGTTGTTGTGCATGAAAGTCGCGTCATCGCTTATGGATAATCCAGAGGTTCCAAACTGCGCAGAGATATACATGGTCGCCGATGGCGCAGTGAATGCCGCGTCTCCCGACAATGTGACGTCACCATTGTTGAAATCAAGGTTTCCGGCGCCACCAGTAAAGGTACCGGTAGTCATGGTAAGCGGTCCATCAAAAAGAACGGTGCCAGAGGATGGTCCTACTATTTCACGAGTGGAATCTACGATGAGTTCTGGCATTTGACCGTTGCCAACAAGCGTAATGTCACTCGCGCCATTTGTAACGTGAATCTGACCGCCACCTCCATCAAAAGTACTGGAATGGATGAGGTCGCCAGATGTAACTTCAAGAACAATGTTGCAAAGGTTACCGTTCGTAAGGGTGAGCGTACCAAAGATGACCCACGTTGGGCCGTCACCAGATGACAAACAGTCAATGTCGGAATCCCAAGCAACCGTAATGCTATCGAATGTTGGATCGGGATTGATGAGCGATGTCCCGCCATTGCCATCAAAGATAATCGTGCCAGTATCAGGATCAAAGTTCACGAACTCATCAACAGCTGTAATTGATTCTAATGTTAGATTACTTGTAGGTATAGTAAAACCGGCGGTGTCAGTGAGTACTAAGTCATGAATAATGGTGAGATTGCCGGCGTCACCAATGAATGTGCCGTCACTCATTATAAAATCATTATCAATTTGTACGGTGCCAGAAGACGGACCAAGGATGTTACGGTCAACACTTAAGTTTATAGTTGGCATGAAGCCACCAGGAACGAGGACAATATCGGTGCTGCCGGCAGTAATAGTAAGAGTGCCGCCATTGCTTTCACCGCCATCAAAGGTGGCAGTATGTACAATCTCAGCTTGAGCCTCAATCGTACCGGTGCTGATATTGCCGTTTGTGAGCGTGAGTTCGCCAGTGACAATCAGGGTGTCGCCGCTTGAAACAATAAGAAAAATGTTCGATCCGACCATGGCTAATTCCATGTCGTTAAAAGTCTCCGTAACGTTCACGTTCACGGTGCGATTTGCTGAGCCGTCAAACTCAAACTTACCGCTATTATGATTGAATATGCCGCCCGCGGTATGGGTAAAGTTATTATCAATGAAAAATGTGCCCGAAGTTGAGGTAAACGTACCTCCAGCTAAAGTAAACGTACCATTGAGGTCAATATCTGTAGTGCCTCCAAGGAACGTTCCAGCATCCTGAGCAAAATTTCCACTACCAATAGTAAGTGTTGCACCAAGGCTATTGGTAATAGTGCCCGAATACCCAGAGTTGATATCAATACCCTGAATGCTACCGGTAAAAGTAGCATCAATGGTGGCATCTTTTGAGGAAGTGCCATCAAAGGTAGCGACATCGCCAGCGCCTGGCTCGGTATCGCTGCTCCAGTTTGCGTCCTCGCTCCAGTTGTTGGTAGCGCCGCCACCATCCCAGGTGCGAACTGCGGCAAAAGCCCCAGTTGGAGCAAGGAGTACAAGGCCAAAGACAGCACCGAGCCCAGCGAGAATTGCGAGGCGAAGGGTGGGTAAAAGGCGGGGGGAGAAAGATGACATCATAATGCCTCTTAGTATACGGCAGAAAAATAAAAAAACCGGGGCTTTTCCCCAGTTTTTATTTGGATTTTTATTGCTCGCACTCGGTAAAGGCAGGTGTAAATTCAGCCGATGTGATATTTGTCCCGATTAGTACTAAATCACTGCGTTTTTCTTCATCTTCACGCCAAGGTCGATCAGGCAGAAGTTCAAAATCAAACTGCACACCTTGAAAAACAAACCGTTCAGCTCGATCAGCAATGAAGAAAACGCCCTTATACCGTAAGAGCCGATCACCATTAGCGACCAGGTGCTCGCCGATAAACCGAGATACCTTCGCTAGCTCAAGTGGCTTGGTGGTTTTCAAGTGAACAGAGGTGATGTCGCTGTGCTGGTGACCATGGCCCGTGAGTTTGGCGTGCGGGCGGTTTTCGAGCGCCGGTAGATCAGCGTCAAGAAGAATGGCGGGATCAATCGCGCCACGCACCGCCTCGGCGACTACGGCTGCGGGATTAAGTTCCGCAACAAGTTCGCGAACGGTTGCGGCGGGGGAGGCATTCGGTGCATCAAGCTTGGTAATAATCACAACGTCGGCGGTTGCGATCTGTTGTTCAGCTTCAACCGTATCCAAAAGTCGCTGCGCAATCGTTGTGGCGTCTACAAGAGTAACAATGGCATCGAGTTGAAAGTGTTTCTCTAAACTCGGTCGATTTAAAAATGCCTTAGCAAGCGGCAGGGGATCAGCTAGACCGGTTGTTTCAATGATAACGCGTTCAAAGTCTTTATTGCTCGCCATGAGTGTCGCCATCGCTTGGGCAACGTCACCCATAGCTGCGCAGCATACGGCGCCACCACTGATTTCAACCATGCCATTTTGAGCGCCATCAAGAAGGGCGCCATCAATGCCGGCATCACCAAACTCATTCACTACAACCGCAAACTTTCGCCCGGCGTTCTCTTTGAGGAGGCGATTGAGAAGAGTTGTTTTTCCAGCTCCGAGAAAGCCAGTGAGAATTGTGACGGGAATGCGTTTCACAGCTTTAATCTTTTAACTTTAATCTTGAATCACTTACGACACCATCCGGAGCCACTGCTCCTCAAGTCTACCAATCTCTTCCGTAAGTTCAGTGAGGCGGCGGGATTTTTCCGGGGCGTAATCAGTAGGGTTCTCAAAAAAGTAGGCGAGGAGCTCACTTTTTTCTTTTTCAAGCGTTGCAATCTGCGCCTGTAGGCGATCAAGCGTCTTGCGGCGCTCTTTGGCGACCAGTCGCGCTTCCTGACGCGCTCGCAACTCTTCCTCAGATGCAGTATTTTGCGACGCAACGTCTACGCGTTGCTCCGCATGGTTGCGCTGCGCGACATCGGCCACGTACTCCTCATATGACCCAGTGTAATGCTTGAGCGTTCCGTTTCGTACTTCGTAAATTCTGTCAGCGAGGGCGTTTACAAAGGTACGAGCGTGGGAAATGAAGATCACTGTGCCGCCATATTCCTTCAAGGCAAGAGCAAGGGCTTCGGCGGTCTCAACGTCTAAGTGGTTAGTTGGCTCATCAAGCAAGAGAACACTATGTTCATGCAGAAGAATTCCAGCCAAGCACAGGCGCGCGCGTTCGCCACCAGAAAGGACGTTTGTGCGTTTCTCAAGATCGTCATTTCGAAAAAGAAAATTTCCCGCCATCATCAAGATTCGCTCGCCAGGAGCCTGAAGCGGCGCCATTCGAGTCAAATAACTCAACACGGTCTCGTCCGGAAGCAAGGTCGCATCAGTTTTCTGATCGTAGTAACCAATATCGGCTTTATGCCACCACTTCGCTTGTCCGCTAAGTTCCGGAATTCTGCCAGCAATCGTTTTGAGAAGCGTGGACTTACCCTGACCATTCTCACCGGCGATCACAACCTTTTCTCCACGTATTACTTCAAACGTTATATTGTCACCAATAACTTTGTCGCCGTAACCGATGGTGAGTTTATCGCAACGAAGCGCTGTGCCGGCAATAAAGTGCGGCGTAGGAATGGTGATACGAGTAGTGGCAAGATCGCTTTTCACCGCCGAAACTTGGGTACGCAGTTTAGCGATGTGCTTGATCTTGCTCTGCGCTCGTGAAGCTTGGCTTGCTTTAAAACGAAAACGGTCCACGAACGCTTGCTGATGGGCAATTTCTTTAGCGAGTTTTTTATTGGTACGACGCAAGAACTCTCGTTGCTCATCTTTGTACTCTAAATACTCTTCAACGCCGCCAGGGAATGTTGTTAGTTCACCGCGCTCAATTTCAAAGGTGGCATTACAAATATTCTGCAAAAACTCGCGGTCATGCGCAGTCACTACAAAGCTACCGTTGTAGTCAGCTAAAAACTGCTCAAGCAAAAGAAGTGTTTGTAAATCAAGATAGTTAACAGGCTCGTCAAGAAGTAGGAGGGTAGGGTCTTGCAAGAGCATGGCTACAATCTTCAAGCGCATCTGATACCCACCAGAAAGTTCGCTTGGCTTTTTAGCAAGGTGCGCGAGCGTTAATCCAAAGCGAGCAGCAAGTTTGCGAGTCTCCCAAGATGGTTTGCCGGACTTTTTTTCACAGTACTCCTCACAAGAAATGTCGCTCGGTAGTATTTCATGCTGAGCAACAAGGCCAAGCTGCGTCCATGGCAAGGTTTCAATCTCACCGCTATCGCGCTCTTCTAATCCCATCAGAATATTAAGAAGCGTTGATTTTCCAGCGCCATTTCGGCCGATCAAAGCGATCTTTTGGCCTTCTGAGATCGTGCAGGAGATATCCTCAAGAACCACCTGGCGTCCGTAGGTTTTGTGAAGATTATGGATGCTCAGGAGCGGTCGGGGCGTTGGCATGATGGGGGAGTGTAGCAAGATCTTTACAAAGAGCCAAAAAAACATTAGTATACTGAGTTAAATCGCCTACAATCCCTGTTGGCTGATTTGAACACTGGAGGAATCATGGAGTTCTGGGTCATCGCTGCCGCGATCGCTACGATGGGCCTCGTGCTTGTCGTGTCGATCACGATCGCTGCCGCCGCACTCATGTTCCTCTGGCGGCGGTTCACGGAAGGTGTCATGAGGGGTTTTGGCCTGGCGTACATGCCAATGCGGCAAGATTCCCCACAGGAGCGAGCCTCGGCTCGGCTCGGTGAGGTGATGATTCCGCTGCGGCAAGAGTCTGCTGCGCCACGCCCAAGGACGGTGTCCCGTCTGGCTGGTGATCACAAGCCTGCGCGCCCCCGGCTTGTGCCACAGGCGGTGGACGAAGACCGCACGAAGACGGTCGCCTTCTCACGCTACAACGCCGAAGACGACCAGGACACCGAGAGCGACGAAGGTGGCCCGCGCAGCTGGAAGGCTGACGCGAACGACGGCCGTTCCAACATCTCGCTTGAAGGGGACATCACGCCCAGGCCCGCAGCCGGGCGCAAGGTGCTCCCGTTCACGCCCCCGACGAACTCCTTCCACGACCTGTTCCGGAGGAAGTGATTGCATTGCCCGCGCCCGGGAGATGCCAGGCCCCTCGTACTCAAGCGAGGGGTTTATTGTTTCTATCGTGCACTTTACTCTTTTAACGTTACTCTTTAATCTACCCGCGGAGGTGCCCCATGTCTGTTTGGCATGCACGGTCAAAGTGCCCCGTGTGCGCAGGCACGGGGGAGAACGCCAGTTCGCCACTCAAGATCTGCGACGTCTGCTTGAGTCTTGGGTACATGTACAAGCCAAGCGCGGCCTTTCGAGAGCTCGGGCAAGCACTATGCGAGCGCCTGCGGTTTCTCGAGAAGACTACGCCGCCCTTGCCGATCGCGATTGTGATCGACGAAGTGACCGAGATCGATCGCCTCATTCGCGGCCTCGACGCCGAGACCGATCCGAACAGCACGATTATCGACTCACTCGCGAACGATATCCGCAACGGTCAGTTACGGCGCTATCTGCAGGAGCTCAAGAAGAAGCGCGATGAGGCGATCATCGACCTCCAGCTCCAGGTGGCGCTCCTGCCGCGTGAGCTCGGACAAGCGGTGATCCAAGCAGCACGCGGTCAGTACGCGGACGCCGAGCTCTTGTTTGCGAAGGCGCTACGCAAGTACGAGGAGGAAGCGGTGGTGCACTACCACTACGGCATGTACCTCATGTGCTACAAGCGCAAGTACAGGGAAGCACTCTGGCAACTGGAGAGCGCGGTACGCATCAATACACAAAGTCGAGCTGCTATTTACCTCGCCGCCGCCGACTGCGCGAGTGAAGTAGGTAGCCACAGCAAGGCTGAGATGTATTACGTGATGTGCACGATCGCTGATGACTTCGACGAACTCGACGAAGACACGCAGCGTCGTGTCGAGTTCGTCGCTCGCGGCGACGGCATCGTCAACTAGTCCCTTGCATGTCGAAAGATGTGCGGGGACATTTTATTTAATGGTCAGCTCCTCGTGATGTGTAGCAGTCGTTGGCGCTCATGGAGTGGAAACTTCTCAATCGCGTAACGAACGGTGGTGCGAGGGAGTTGTGTCCCGTGTTTTTCAAGGAAGCTTTTGAGTCGTGGCATATCTCTTTTGCCAGCCTCACGCAGCATCCAGCCCACTGCTTTATGCGTTAAATCGCGCTTGTCGTTATGTACGTCGAGCGCGATTTCGTATATCTCATCCAAATGTCCGGCTTTAATGAACGCATACGTTGCGATGATTCCAATGCGGCGTAAGAAAAGCGGCTCACGATGCGCAAGAGCATTGGCTTCATAGCGACGATTTTGCAGAAGTAACCAGTCGCCAACAATTTTGTGCGCCGACACGTCAACTAAATCCCAGTTATTCAAACCAGGAAGCGTGACATACACATCAACGATTCGACGCCGCACATTTTCGTCCTTCGATTTTGCATACAAACGAACAAGGGCAATGGCCGCAAAAAGACGCGCTTCATGCCATGGGGAAGTGAAGATCTCAAGAATCTCTTCCAAACTCAAAACAGGAAACTCTTTAAGAAGCGATCGAGTTTCTGGAACCGTTACGCCAAAAAAGCGATCACCTTCGCCATACTGACCCTTGCCGGTCTTAAAGAACCGCGTCGCTTGCTCAGCCTTGATGGGGCTCCCAAGTGAAGCTAAGCGTTTTTCAACTGCGAGCCGTGTTGTTTTAGGAATATTGTTCATATATGTCATCCCGAGACAGAGCCAGGGGTCCCTTACTTGCACTAATCCTTCTTCGCGACAAACTCTAGGGCGGCGGAATTCATGCAATAGCGCAAACCGGTTGGCGCTGGACCATCTTCAAAGACGTGCCCAAGGTGTGCATCGCAGTTTTTGCAGATCACCTCAGTACGAATCATGCCGCCCGCGGTATCAGTGACGGTTTTGATTGCATCCGGACTCGTTGCAGAAAAGAAGCTTGGCCAGCCAGTGCCAGATTCAAACTTTGTTTCAGAAGAGAAAAGGGGAGTGTTACAAACAATGCAGTGATACGTGCCTTTCTCATGGTGATCCCAGTACTTTCCGGACCAAGGCGCCTCAGTTCCTTTATTGAAGCAGACGTTGGCAGATTCCGGAGGTAGCTCGTTTGGCGATTTTTTCATATACTTATAGATAGTATGCTGACTACTTGTCAGCATACTACTCCCCTCGGCCGTAGCCCAGCCACGGGCGAGGCCTACTTACTACTTTCCAGTCCTAACGTAGTCCGCTAGGACTAAGTGGACCCACCCCTGCACTATGCTTTCTCAACTTGTTATAGCTTATTTGGGCGGCGTTGTATCCGTGACCGCTCCATGCGTACTTCCGCTTTTACCGGCGATCATGGGCGCCGTTGCTCATGAAAACAAGAAGTACCCATTATTTCTGGTGGGAGGTTTTTCAATATCGTTTGCTTCACTAGGGATTTTATTCGGTACGGTGGGTTATGCACTCGTGAAAGAACGTGAGGTGCTCATCACGACTGCCGGCGTCGTCACGCTTCTTTTTGGCGTCATCTACCTTTTTCCCAAACTTTCAGAAAAGATGAGCGAGCCATTTGCGTATCTGACCGGTCGACTCGCAAGTAAAGCACCACAAGCAAATGCTTTGCATGCGCCTTGGGAGGCCGCGCTCCTCGGAGCAACCCTTGGTGTGGTGTGGGCGCCATGCGCTGGCCCTGTGCTGGGTTCGATCTTGGCGCTTGCCACGGTGAGCGGGAACATTGCTCTAAGCGCCACGCTTATGATCATCTACGCCCTCGGCGCCGCTACGCCCATGTTGGCACTTGCTTACGGCGGCAAAACGCTCGCCACCCGCGTGCGCGGCTTTGCGAAGTACGCCCCAACCGCCCAGCGCCTCTTCGGTCTCGTGCTCATCATCTCCTCGCTTTTCATTCTCTTTAATCTTTGGAAGCGACTTGAGATTCTCCTCACGCCATTCGCTCCCAATTGGATAACGGTGTTCTAGCAGGGTAAGCATAGTCGAGAGAAGAATTGAAAAGAGCACGGACTTTTGGTCGCGTGCTCTTTCTTTAACACTTTTTACTTTAATACCTTCACCTCAAATTACTCTTCTCGTGCCTCGCCTTCGGTATACAGCACTGCTGGTTCAACCGGCATGATGTCGTAGCGTGGCTCTTGGTAGGAGTTGATGATGTCTTCAGCGAGCGGGATCACGATAGCACTGCCGTAGATATAAGCATCTTCAGGAATGTTGATGATCGGGAAGCTGAGTGCCGGCACAAGGAGCATTTGCGAAACGTTGTTCTCATACGTCCAGTGAGGAACAAGGACGTCGGTTGGTGAACCAACGGTGATATCAATCACCTGGGCGCCCGTGTTGAGAATCTCTTCATCAGTTGGTAGGTAGCCGTACAAGCCACCGCGCTCGAGCAAGCGATCAACAACAGCGGCGTCGGTTGTAAGACTGTATGAAGAGGATGCTAGATCAGTTGGCAGGTTGATGTTCACGCCCGAAACCTCGCCGAGCATAAGATTGATGGAGACATCAATGCCATAGCCGCTGCCCTCACTGTTGCGGACCTCCATACCGTCTACCACAAGTGGGTAAGTAACATTCATCCAGCTGCCAGCATATGGATCAGCAATGCGTACGGCTTCAGCAAGCGCCATGTACGCCTGCTCGTTCACGATTGGTGCGCCGTATGAGGATAGATCAATGTTGTACTCATTAAGAAAATCATTTGCCATGGCGATGATTTCACCTTCAGCTGGCACGGCATTTAATCCACCTTGCTCATAGCTGCGAGTCCAGTAGTTGTAGTTTTGATTGATACTCACTGATCCAGATGCGAAATCAACGCTTACGTTGTAACCTTCGCCGTCTTGGCCCTGACTAGCGCCGAAGTAGGTGACTTCTAGCCCAGGGAATGCGCCAAGATCAACCGGTCCAAAATTAGCACTTGTTAATCCGTTAGCGTCCCCCGGAAGTGAGCCACGGCGGTACACGAGGCCGCTTTCGTTCAGCTCAAGATCGCCTTCATAGTTGTAGCGATAGTAGGTTGGAGTCCATGAGCCATCACCAGGGTAAGGCGCGATCATCATTGAATCAACAACCGCCCCATTAACAGCATTGTTAGCAGCCATCTTTTCTTCATCTGCTGAATAGCTCATGTCCATGCTAACCCCGCCACCACTTTGTGGACGCGCGCTGATAGTGCTTGGAGCAACGCTGGAAAGAAGTGAGGCGCCATCGGTCATCATTTCCGCTGTACCGGCAGCATTGCTGCCACCAAGAGATCCGAAAGCACCTGGCTTCATGGATTCAATACTAATGTTGCCAACAAGACGCTTCATGCCAAAGTCACCAAGCGGCTTGCCACCCATGACGCTGTCATACAAGAACGGAACGCCAAGCATGAAAACAAGTGCGCCACCAGCTGCTGCTGAAAAGAGGTAACCAAGCACCTGTGGAGCACGTGATGTCTTTTGTTCAGGCATATGAAGAAGTTTTTGTTTTAGAGTGAAGAGAAAGTTTTCATCGATCGTGACGCCGTCACGTGCGGTAACCATTTTTGCCACGATTGGCCGCAGTGATTCACGCTCAGCGGCAAGCGATGGATCAGCCGCGAGGATATCGTCTAAGAGTTCATCAATAGAGGTCATAGAGGAGGGAAGAGTGAGAGGAGAGTAAGAAGAAGTGATGTTTGCAAGGCTTTCACCGCTCGAGAGAAGAGCACCTTGCTGTTGCCTTCAGTTTTTCCGAGGCGCTCGGCAATCTCTTGGTGTGAGAGGCCAGCGATTACTCGTAGTTCCACCACGAGCCGCTGAGATTCAGGGAGTTGTTGCAGCGCGTCATGCACTTGTTGCATGAGAATGCCGCGTTCCGTTTTTTCTTTCGTTGGATTTGTTTCTGGCACATCGGCAAATTCAGGTAGGGGCACGGCTTTCTTTTTGCGGGTGTAGTCAATGAAAGTCCGTTCAGCGATTGTAAAGATCCACGCCGCCACGGAAATGTCCGTTGTGCCGCGGAATCCCGCAAAACCGGTCAGTACTTTTTCAAAGACATGCGAGGTAAGATCCTCGGCTGTTTCTTTATGACGCGTTTTGTACGAGAGATAGCGTAAGACACGCACAGCAAATCGATCATAGAGTTGACCGAACGCTTGGCGGTCGCCGCCTTTTGCCTGCAGAGCTAGTTCAATATCGGTATGCATACCGTGGTGAGGTCCTCACAATAGAAAACGATTGAGCACCCCAATGGTAACATTTTGCGCTTTGGTCTACACTCGTGCCGTATGTCAGCCCAAACCCCACTGAGCGTTACGAACGTAAAAAAGCACTTTAAGAAGAAGAATGGCTCTTGGCTTGAAGCGCTCAAAGGCGTCTCATTTACCGTCGAACCAGGCTCTATTCACGGACTGCTAGGTCCAAATGGCGCTGGCAAAACCACACTCCTGTCACTCATTTCAGGAATCGCCATGCCAACAGATGGTTCGATTGCGGTTTTCGGACTAGATCCAGTAAAGGAAAGCGTGGCTGTGAAAAAGATGCTCGGCATCGTGCCACAGGAAATGGTTATTGAGCCGGCGTTCTCGGTGCAAGAAGTCTTGTACTACTTTGGTGGCATGTACGGCATGAGCGCCGCGGATCTCAAAACTCGTATTCCTGAAGTGCTTGAAGATGTCGGCTTAACCGATAAGAAAGATGAGAAGGCTATGCGTCTCTCGGGTGGTATGAAGCGCCGCCTCATGGTTGCAAAATCCATCATGGCCAAGCCAAGGCTACTCATCCTTGATGAGCCAAGTGCGGGCGTTGACGTTGCACTTCGTATTAAGTTGTGGGAACTCGTGCGCCGCTTGAATAAAGAAGAGGGTACAACGGTTGTGTTCACGACACACTACTTGGAAGAGGCGGAGCGCCTGTGTGACCGCATTACCTTGATCGATCAAGGAGTAGTCGTTGCTGATGGTCGTTTGCAAGACATGTTGAATGACTTTGGTAAGCAACGTGTATCATTCACACTTCATAAGAACGGTGTCGATCATGTCGCCGGCGCTGAGAAGATCGGTGAGGACTGGGTGGTAAAAACAGAAAACGGCGCCGTAACCCTCGCCGCTATCGCTAATCACTATACGGACAACTTGAAGTCTGCTCGTTTAGAGCGTGCCACCCTTGAAGAGATCTTCCTTGAACTAACCCACAACGTATGAAGCCGATGATTGCGCTCTATGCGCGTGAAGTGAAGCGTTTTCAGAAACTCTGGCTTGATACGCTCATGAATCCGATCGTATCAGTCGGATTGTATCTGTTAATTTTCGGCGTTGTTGGTCAGGGGCAGGTACTTGAGAGCGGCATTCCTTTTGTTGCCTTCGTGTACGCTGGTCTTTTGGCAAACGTGGTAGTTAACGCTAGCTTTTCAAATCCTGGCTTTGCACTTGTTATTGCCAAGAACCTCGGCACCTTCGTCGATTTACGTTTAGCACCAATCCCACCACTGGGCGTGGCATTTGCCTATGCTTTTGCAGCGGTAACACGTTCGCTTATTACACTCGTTGTTGCCCTTGTGGTGACAGCACCGTTTGTGGCTGGCCTGGAAATGCATCACCCGCTTCTTTTGCTCGCAACGCTGATCGCCTCGGGATTACTTTTCGCGCTTCTTGGTTTCTCATTCGGTATGCGCGCGAAGAATTTCGAGTCGCTCACGTTCATCACCACGTTCGTCATGCAGCCGCTGACACTTCTCTCGGGTGTGTTTTATCCAGTTGCAAGCTTACCAGGCATTTGGGCAGATGTTGCACGGTTTAACCCAGTGCACCACGTTATGAACCTGGTACGGTACAGCATCTTTGGTGTAGCGGAAACACCAATCGTGTATTCTATTGCCCTCATCGCAACGCTCTTAGTACTCGTAAGCGTGATGGCCTTCGTATTTGCTCGCCGAGGATTGCGAGCTGATGTTTAGAGCCCAGCGGCTTTGCGCATAATGCGATCAAGTAACCACGTTGGAACAAGCTTAGTGACAACAGGAATCCATGAGGCAGACGCCGGCGCCAGTAAACGGGCCGGCGTTTTTGCGTCTTCAACCGCTCGTACAATTGCCTCTACCACAGATGTAGTCGGGACTTCTTTGTTTGGCAGATCGCGTTCAAACTTCTTCAGTCGATCAAAATCAGCAGCGAAGCGCGACGTTGGCAGTAACCAGCGCCACTTGTTGGCGTACATGCGTTCATTAAAACCGGTGGCAATATAGCCAGGCTCAATCAGATGCACGCGAACGTTGTGCGGCCTCATCTCCATCCTGAGCGCATCGTGCATGGCTTCGAGAGCAAATTTGGTCATGTGATACGGGCCAAGATGCGGTAGGACGATTCTGCCAGCAACTGATGACAACGTAATAACTGCGCCGGCATTGTTTTGTAGTTGCCTAATAAACGCCTGCGTTAATCTCAGAGTTGAAAAAACGTTCACCTCAAACCCTGCTCGCACTATCTCAAGCGGCACTTCGCTCATTGGTCCGGATTCACCAACTGCGGCGTTATTGATAAGCACATCAAATGAATGATCAGAGAAAATGCGAGCCTCATCGCTTTCTTGTGTGATATCAAAAGCAGCAACCTGCAGTTTGATGTTTTCAGCTTCAGCAAGTAATCGCAACGCTTCCGCTTGTTCGGGTATATGCGCGGTAGCGACAACATGGTGACCGCGCTTGGCAAGGGCAAAGGCGGCATCTTTTCCAATACCACGTGCCGCACCAGTTATGAGAATAGAAGACATATGGCCGCATTCTATCGTGAATAAAAAGAAACGGCACCCGTTATGCACGGGTGCCGGTGAGGCCGAGCTTGCGCAGTCGCAGGCGAGCTCGGATGGTAGCGGCGTCGATCATCATCTGAAATCCGAGGACCGTTTCCGGGCCAAGGGTGCAGACGGCAACGCCAAGGACTGCGGTGCGGCTAACGAGTGAAACCGTGCGCACGAAGTGGATCATCGAACGAACCTCGCAAGTTCACGGGTGATGCCACCCAAATACGGAGTCTGTGCGGTACAGCACAGAAAGTTGCGGCGCTGGAACACAGCCTTGCGCAGTTCATGCGGAGCCTGCTGCGCCATGATCACGATGTCGGCCACGGCGAACGTTGGCAGATCGCTCTGCGCATCGCCGGCCGCGATCACGCTCACCTCTTCACGTCGATCTCCGCAGCGCTCAATGTAGCGCAGCAGAGCCTTGCCCTTGTCCGCGCCCTTCGGCACGAAGTCCACGCTGTACCGAGTGTTGAACTGGTCGACGAGGCCGACGATCTGCGGCAGGCGATCGTACAAGAGGCGACGCACGTTCTTGTCGAACGTATCGGCGACGATGTGTGATGGACGAGCGAAGGAGAGCGTGAACTGCTTGCGGCGCGCCTGTGCGCCGTAGCGCGTGGCCACTTCGTGGTTCATGTACGTTCGCACCCCGTTCAGTGCCTCCACGGTGTGTGGGCGAACGTCAGGGCTCAGCGCGAGATCGCTGAACTGCGCGCCGCTGCGAACGAGCAGGCCGCAGCCGCTCTCGCTCACGATCGCATCCACCTGATCGCCACAGATCACTTCCGCGACGATCTTGCAGAACTCGTGATCGCGTCCGCTGTTCAGCACAGCGTGCCCACCCGCAGTGCGCGCCTGGCGCAGGAGTGCGATGAACTGATCCACGAGTGCCGGGTTGCGCTCGGCAAACTGCACCACGTCATCTTCCGTGTACGCCCGATCATCATCGGTGCGAGACGGAATGAGTGTGCTATCGATGTCGAACGAGAAGTAGTGCCGACGCTGATCGGCGCGAGCAGTAGTCATGACAAGGTCTCCGGGTTGAGGGGAAAGAGCGACTTGGTAGCGTAGCAGAACCGCGCACCTCAGACAAGTACGTTTACCTAGAACGAAAAAGCACCCGAACGCAGGGGGCGGGGGTGCTTGAGAGCCGACGGATTCGGCTACGGCCGTGAGCGGGGAGCTTACGGCAGGACGATCTCGGGGGCGGAGACCTTCAGGAGGATGTAGGGAGCGGCGCCGACAAGAGTGGTGACGATGATCCCCATGACATAGCGCCAAGAGGTGTCTCGATGCAGCTTCTCGCGACGCCATGGGTCACCCCACCCCGCATGCTTCTGAGCCTTGAGGTAGTACGTGACGGCGTGACGCATGAGGTACGCATCGATCAGGGCGGTGGTCGCGATGGCGATCAAGGTGATGACGCTGAGAGGATCGGTTGGCAAGACACGCTCCGTAACTAAGGGTGAAGGAACAGAGGAGTAGAGTAGCAGAAAAATCAAATAATTGCAAGATTGCCACTAAATGATCGGCAGTCTATGATGAGCCATATGTCTTTTGAAAGTCTTGCGCTAGCGGAAGCGCTCGTAAAGAGCCGCATTGTTGGCACGCGTATCGGCTCAGAAAAGCCGCAGTGGCAGCATTCATGCGATGTCCGCGATAAGCTTGCCATGTACAAATACCCTCAAGAGGTGGTGCTTGCTGGCCTACTTCATGATGCCATTGAAGATGCTGGTGCTACCGCTTTAGAACTCCAAGAAATCGGGTGCTCCGATCGAACGCTTGAGTTGATCGATCTTGCTACCCACGACAGTGCAATAGAAGACAAGGATCACCGCTGGGCAAAAATGATGGTGCGTTTGGCTGATGCCAAGGATGCCGACGCTTGGGCGATCAAGCTCGCGGATCTCTTGAGTAATATGACCGACTGTGGAACTATGCCGACCGATCGCGCGCTCCTCATGATTGAGGTGAAGGCTGGGCTGATGCTCGCACTAGCCGCCCCCTTGATGGCTGATACGCCGCTTTATAAAGAACTCAAACGTCTCCGTGACCACGCCCTCTATGCCGCACCTCGACCTTAACGCCAAGCAGTACCTCGTGCTCCTGCGTAGCCTCTCAACCGCTCGTCAGCTGACCGAACACATCGCAGACCTCACTGACGCTAAAACCGACGGTGAATACCAGGCACTCTTTGAACGCCTCATGGAGTCTGCGGATGACTTTGGCTTGTCGTACCCAACCAAGGAAAATGAGGAAACGCACTGGTCACATGAGCTACAAGAAGAAGTACATGATGATCTGCACGCTTACGTTGACGCTGAGCTGAACGAATCAATCTCTCAAGACTTAGCGTTTGGCGAACATGCAGCTAGCTGCCAAGATGAAACGCACGAGAATGAAACGTGCCGTGGAGATTTGTTGAATCGTCGTGATGCTTGGCTTGCTAAGCTTGAGAAGCAATCACTCTTTGAGGCCTTGCAAGAAAAAGTATGAGTGAGGTAGATCGATCACAAGCGGTCGGTTACGTTTCGCAAATTATTCGCGATGCTTTTGATTATCAGGATGAACCAGCAATCATTGTTGCTGACAATGAATCGGAGCTAGCGCGCGTGCTTGGCGAGGCTTATCATGCAGCGCTACCACAAGCGCACATGATTTGGTTTAAGAAAGAAGAGGCAGCACAAATTCGTGATGCACTTTTTGCTCTTCCGGAAAAAAGTCTCGTCGTGCTCGTGCAAACTAGTAGCTTCCGCCTTGATGACTTCCGGTTGCGTGTTGAGCTTTTTAAGCGATCATTAAAAGTGATTGAGCACCCGCATCTTGGTCGCATGAAAGATGCTGAGATCGACATCTATTTAAACGGACTTGAATACGATAAAGAATACTTGCGTGGCACCGGTGCTGAGCTTGCAGCGATTATCGATGCCTCAAGTGGGGGAGTGCTTGAATCACAATCAGGAGCCAAGTTGCATTACCCAGGTGCATTTGAGCCCGCCAAGTTAAACGTTGGTGATTACTCGCAAATGAAAAACATCGGTGGTCAATTTCCGATCGGCGAAGTATTTACTGAAGCGAAAGATGTTTTCGGTGTGAACGGAGAGGTCGACATCTTTGCCTTTGGTGGCAACGATTTTCTGATACGTATTTTAGAAACACCTATTACGCTAGTGGTTGAAAATGGACTCGTGACACAAGTAAAGAACAGCACCCCTGATTTTGATGAAGTCATGAAAACGATTTCAACAAATGAGCGACCGCTTGTGCGTGAGCTCGGCCTTGGTCTGAATAAAGCCTTTGGTCGATCACACGCGGTGAGTGATGTTGGCACTTTTGAGCGTCAGTACGGTATTCACATGTCACTGGGTGAAAAGCACGCCATGTATAGCAAGGACGGTTTATCAAAGCGCGCCGGACGTTTTCACGTTGACGTGTTTATCGATGCCAAAAAACTCACCCTCGGGGAAACCGTGGTGTTTGAGAACGGAAAGTACACCAGTGAACGCTAACGATTCGAAATCTGAGAGATCTCAGGAGTCGAAGAATCGGTTGCTGTGATGTACGAAGTAGAGAAGGAGGTAACGCAGCCGGCGCCAACAAGTGCGAGAGCAGTGCCGACAAGCGCTGTGGATAAAAGTCGAGAGACAGGCATAATCCGCTAAATAGTGTACTACAAACAAAAATCCCTCATGAAGCCGTGAGGGCTACCATGAAGGATTGCTTGTTTAGGCCTGAGCTTTTGCCTCCTGCTTAGCGAGACGCTTTGCCTTGTTCTTGCGGCGAGTAAAAGCAGCTTCTTTGCGCTTTACTGCAGTTCGGGAGTTTTGCTCCTTTCGAGAAAGTCGTTGGCGTGTTGGCATAGATTACGTAAATTCAGGAAGTAGTGTGCCAGAATAACAAAATTTGTCAAACATATGCGAAATCTAGAACCAAAGTACAAAGGTTACCTCTTTATCTGCACCAATGTCCGTGATGATGGCCGAGAAAGCTGTGGAAAACGCGGCTCAGAAGAGGTTTTTGTGCAATTGAAAGAACAGGTCAAAGCCGCCATGCTTCCTATAAAGGTTGTGCGTAGCGGTTGCCTTGGCCACTGTGAACAAGGCATTACTGTCCTGAGCACCCTGCTTGGCACCTTTGGCGAGGTAACAATCGAGGATGTTGCGAAGATTATTGCGCTTCACCAGCTTTAATCTTTCCTCTTTAATCCTTAATCTCCCCAACACCCATTGACATATACCCTCAAATGCCCCAAAACAGACATATATGAATGTCACCGTTGCCAAGGGATCGCTCATGAAAGCGCAGTCTGAAGTCTTGGTGCTCCCAGTCTACAGTCTGACAAACGATGAAAAATCGTTGGCAAAACTGCCGGAAGCACATCAGCGTTTGGCGCAAAAGATGGCTAAGGCGCAAGAGTTTACCGGCGCTGTCGGTCAATCGCTCTTGTTGCCGGCGGTGCAGGATTCCGGTGCTGACGCGTTGCTGCTTGTTGGTTTTGGCGAACGACGTTCAAAAGATCTGACAAACGCCGTGCGTGAATGTGCGGGCGTGGCGGTTTCTCTCGCACGCAAGATGGGGCTACGAACAGTGGCGGTCGACTTTAGCGGCAAAGAGTTTAAAGAAGACGCGGTTGAAGCCTTTGTGCAAGCGGCTGATGCTGCTAACTATTCGTTTACAGTTTTTAAAAAGAAGATGGAGGACCGCAAGGTTGCTCAGATCGATCTTTTGGTAGCTGACGGCAAGGTGCTACCAAAGTTCCGCAAAGCTATCGAGCGCGCATTTATCGTTGCCGAAGGCGTTGCCCTTGCTCGCGACCTTGTGAACATGCCGGGCCAAGACATGACGCCAACGCGTCTTGCAGAAGCTGCGCAACAAGTGGCTGATGCTTCAGGTGGTGTGATCACCGTTACTATTTTGGATAAAGATGAATGCGCTAAGCGCGGTATGGGCGCTTATCTCGCTGTCGCCCAGGGCGCCGATGAACCACCGAAGTTCATTCACCTGACCTACACATCGCCACGCCCAACAAAGCGTAGCTTGGCTGTGATAGGTAAGGGCGTCACTTTCGATTCCGGTGGTTTGTCCCTCAAGCCAGCTGACAGCATGATGACCATGAAGTGCGACATGGCCGGCGCCGCCGCAGTGATCGGTTTGTTCTGCGCGCTTGCTCGTTTGAAGCCTCGCTTGAATGTGCACGGCGTTATTGCCGCCACTGAGAACATGCCGTCCGGCAAAGCAATTCGCCCGGGTGACATTGTTCGCTCAGCTTCCGGAAAAACGATTGAGATTTTGAATACGGATGCTGAGGGTCGCCTCACGCTTGCTGATGCTTTGCATTACGTGCAAGAAGAGGTGAAGCCAGAAGCGATCGTGGATCTTGCTACGCTCACTGGCGCCTGTATGGTGGCGCTTGGTGAAGAGATCGCCGGCCTCATGACCAATACTCCGGCGCTTAGTAAGACAATGTTAAAGTCAGCTGAGCTTGCTGGTGAAAAGATGTGGGAGATGCCGCTTGAAAAGCGCTACCGATCACTGATCATTTCCGACGTTGCTGATTTGCGAAACATCGCCACGAGCCGTTACGGCGGCACGCTCACCGCTGGCCTCTTTGTGCAGGAGTTCGTTAACGCTGATATGCCATGGGCTCACCTTGATATCGCTGGCCCAGCCTTTGCCGAGCGACCGATGTCGTCCTATCTTGGAAAGGGTGGCACCGGCTTTGGTGTCAAAACCTTGGTGGAGTGGCTAAAAGCCATCGAGTAATAGCACTAAAATGAGCGAAGAAAGAAGTAAAACAGCCTTGACCCGAGGCTGTTTTTATGTTAGCATCGACTGTTACTTATTTGTATTGCACTTTCCATCTGGTACGGCAGATCCGTACACATCTTCATAAGGCCCAGGTGCCTGATGAGCGTAAAGATGACGATCAACGTGAATGAAATCCTGGCTCAGCTCGGCGATGTTCAGAGCCTCGTCGCCACTCTCGCCAAGCAGGGACTGCCCGACGAGTTCTACGAACGGGTGCAGAACGACTCCCAGTTCCGGAAGAAGTTCATCACCTGGGCGCAGAAGCAGCTCAACTCCACCGGCCGTCTCGTTGCTCCCGACCCAGACCACAATCCGTTCATGCTGAGCGTCGAGGAACAGATCTCTCGTCTGCGGCGCGCGAATGACGAGGAGGGCTGGGGAATCTCGGAGAAGATCCTCCAGAGCCTAGAGAAGAGCGCTCCGGAGTGGCCAAAGGGTCGCCTCGCGTTCCGCAGCTTCCGGATTCGCTTCGGGGAGGGGGTTGAGGGCATTACCCTGACGTTCAACTTGCACGTCAAACACATCGGATCAGTCTTCAAGAATGTGAATGTCCGAGGAGGGGAGCTCATCTCGAAGGGAGGGTGGATTTACTTGATATCCGGTAGCCACACGCATCAGCCGGTCATCGAGTGGGTCACCTTCGATCTTCTTGCTCACCGCACGCATGAACGCATCAAGGACGTGCAGGGACTGGAGTCGCTGGCGGACGAACTTCTCGTCTTCGTGTGGCTGTTTCTGGAATACATCGAGAAGATCGATTACGAGGAGAATCCTGCTCTGTTCGGGGCAGGTTACGACTTCTACCATCATCATGTTACACCGTACATCGATTGGAAACGCGGTACTCGTGGGCGCCCCGGTACCCTGAGGATCGATATGAAGAACAGTGCGCGCAGGCTCAGTCGCTGGTGGCGCTACTCGATTCCTGCTCTTAGGAGCTAGTCCAAGAAGCGCACGCTCACAGCCTCTGACTTCGGTCGGGGGCTGTTTCTTTTGGGAAGAGTATTGAGATAATGGGTGGTAGAGTGTAAAAGAAAAACATACGCCTGAAGCCACTTTAATCTTTTATCTTTACTCTTTAACCTTTAACCTCCTATGCCCAAACTCGTCCGCGACAATATCCCCGATATCATTACCGCTAAAGGCGAGCACTTTGTGTCGCACGTTGCTGACGACGCTGAGTATTGGCAGAGATTGAAAGAGAAGCTTGCAGAAGAAGTGGGGGAGTTTCAGAAAGATGAGAATGAAAGCGAGCTGGCTGATATTTTAGAAGTGATCGACGCCATTGTGGCGTATAAGAAATTCGATCAGGCCTCGATCGCGGTAGTCAAAGCGAAGAAGTTCGCTGAGCGTGGGGGATTTGCAAAGCGGATTGTGCTTGATGAGCACTAGTCAGTGGGGAGTAGAAAGTCGGCAGTAGTATGAGTGATAACCAAAAAGAGCACCGGCTCAACGCCGCGTGCTCTTTCTTTAAAACTTTTAACTTTAATACTTTAACCTCCCACTCTACGCCTTCCCAAGCGTGCTCTCACCTGGCTCCCACTCCATTGGGCAGAGTTCGCCGCTTTGAAGCGCCTTGATCACACGAACCACTTCCTTCACTGATCGACCAACCGAGCCTGAGGAAACAACGCTATAACGAACGTTGCTGTCTGGATCGATGATGAACAAGCCGCGCTCAGCCAAGCCTTCATCCTCATTCAAAACCCCGTACGCACGGCTAACGCGGTGTGTGGTATCCGCAAGGACTGGATAGGTAACGTCAGCAAGATCACGTTCAAACCATGCCTTGTGACTCCACTCGGAATCCGTAGAAGCCGAGAGAACCTTTACTCCAAGATCATGCAATTCTGCCTCATGCTTGGCAAAGCCCTTGAGCTCTGTTGGACAAACAAAGGTAAAGTCACGTGGATAAAAGAAAAACACTAACCAGCTGCCCTTATAGTCGCTAAGACTTACTTTTACGAAGTCGCCCTTATGGTACGCAACAACATTAGAAAAATCTGGAGCAGGTTTACCGATAATAACCATAGACAAGCAATAAAGAATTTGCCTGAACATAGTAACAAGCGGTGACTAAGTCGCAAGGTAGGCTGTTGACCAAGGTCGGTAAAAAACGTACTTTACGTTCGTATGAAAAAAGCGCTCACCTACGCCATTCCCGTTATTTCCGCAGTTGTCGTCTTTGGGGCGATCATGATTATTCGTAACAATCAGATGGATAAAGCCATGGGCGGTTTATGGCCAACGCTTGATGGGGGAGTGTACGAGCAAGCCGTAAAGGTCGGAAAGTTGCAGTACCTTGTTCCGCCAAATGAGGTTGTGGATGGTGGTGTACAGGCAGAGGATCTTCCAGCGCTCAATGAGCCAACGTTTGGTTCAATCGCGGCTGAGGATGAAAAGCTCGCTGATGACGTTAGCGGTATTGTTGTCACTTCCGGTTCAGAGGCGCGATTCTACTCCTTCCAAATTCTCAACTGGCATTACGCAGTGAATGATGTGATCGGTGGCAAGAATGTTGCCGTAACGTATTCGCCACTTTCTGGTTCCGTAGCAGTTTATGATCGTGGCGACATGCAGCTTCAGGCATCAGCCAAGCTCTACAACAACATCATGTTGTTAACAGACGGTTCAGATAGTTTGTGGAATCAATTGAACGGTCAGCGCGTTGTTGGTGAATCTGTTGGTGAGGTTTTGGTAAGCCAACCGTTTGCTGTCATGACCTGGGCAAGCTTTAAGGCCGCATACCCACAAGGTCAAGCGCTTTCAACTGAAACCGGTCATGTACGCGCGTACGGCATTCATCCATACGGAAGTTACGATAATGCATCATCAGTCTATTTCCCATTAAACCACTTGGACTCCAGTCAGCCACTGAAGGCGATCATGCACGCGGTAGCAAATGGCGGCACCACGGTTCTCGTGCCAGACGTCCAGGTCTTTGCAAATAACGCGCTCAACCTTGAAGTCGGCGATCTGCCGGTCATGGGTCGCTTCATGGATGGCGATGCCGTACGTTTCTTTGATCGTCGTGTTGAAGGCGTAACCTTAACGTTTAGCGTCTCCTCAGGTGGCGTTGTAACGGATGACCAAACCGGTTCGGTTTGGAACGGTGAAGGTGAGGCAGTCAGTGGCGAGTATCGTGGCGTGCGCTTAACGCAAGTTGTTAGCATGCGCTCATTCGCCTTTGCCGCTTTGGCCATGTATCCTCAAGCAGAAGTTATCGGTGCCGTGACAGGTGAGGCGGCTGCGGAGGCTGACGTCCCAGCTGAACCAATTGAAATCAATGTCGAATAACGCCGGATCACTTTTTATTGTCGCAACCCCGATTGGCAACCTCGGTGATATTTCGTTTCGCGCAAAAGAGGTGCTCGGGAGTGTTGATCAGGTGTTGTGTGAGGATACGCGCGTAACCGCTCGCCTCATGGCAGCGCTTGAAATTCGCCCTTCACTACAATCGTTCCACGAACACACTGATCCCATGAAGCGCCGCGCGCTTGTAGAGATGATCCTAGAAGGAAAGTCGCTCGCGCTCGTAACCGATGCTGGTACACCAGCTATTTCAGACCCCGGCGGCGCCCTTGTTGCTGATTGCGTGAAGGCCGGGATCAAGGTTCTGCCAATCCCTGGCGCTTCCGCCGTCATCGCGGCACTGTCTGTCAGCGGCTTCATGTTTGATCGGTTTACCTTTGTTGGCTTTCCACCACACAAGAAAGGCCGAGAAACCTTCTTCCGTGAGCTCGAGCGTCTGGATCACGTGATTGTCTTGTACGAATCCACGCACCGTATTGAAAAAACGCTCACCTCACTTGCTGCGCTCAATCGTCCACTGGTTGTTTGTCGTGAACTTACTAAGTTGCACGAAACAATCTATCGCGGTTCAGCACAAGAAATCATGCAGCAATTGAGTCAGACAAGTAGTAAAGGAGAGTTTGTGATCGTCGTCGGTAATGCAATAGCATAACGTCTTTAACACTTTTCACTTTAATACTTTAATCTCACCCCTCCTGTGCCAACCCGCTACATAACCGCCTCAATTCCGTACGTAAACGCCGTGCCGCACATCGGTCACGCGCTTGAGTTCGTGCAAGTTGATTTCTTGTTGCGCTACTACCGCGCACAAGGCGAGAATGTTCGCGGTCAGTTTGGTAGCGACGACAACTCGCTCAAGAACGTGCGAGCCGCTCAGGCAGCGGGGGAGGAGACTGAGGCGTACGTAGCTCGTCACTCGCAGGTTTTCAAAGAGCTGCAAGAGCTTCTCGGTTTGTCATTTGATGATTTTATTCGTACCCGTGAGGATCGCCACATGCGTGGCGCGCAAAAGTTGTGGTCACTCATGAAGCCTGAGGACGTCTACAAGAAGTCATACCAAGGTTTGTATTGCGTGGGTTGTGAGGCTTTTTATAATGAAGCCGATCTTGTTGAGGGTTTGTGTCCAGTGCACAAGAAGGCGCTTGAAACCGTTACTGAGGAAAACTATTTCTTCCGTTTGTCGAGTTATCAAAAACAACTTGAAGAACTTGTTGCATCAGACAAAATCAAAGTCTGGCCAGAGAATCGCAAGAATGAAATGCTTGCTTTTATTCGTCGTGGCTTAGAAGATTTCAGCATCTCTCGTTCGGTTGAACGCGCGGAGCACTGGGGCGTGCCAGTACCAAACGATCCATCACAAGTTATGTACGTTTGGGTTGATGCCTTGTCCAACTACATCAACGCTCTTGGGTTTGCTGACGACGATAAAGCGTACGATACCTTCTGGAAGAATGCGGATGTCCGTACACATGTGCTTGGTAAAGACATTTCGCGCTTTCATGTTATTTACTGGCCAGCTTTCTTGCTCTCCGCCGGTCAGCCACTCCCAACAGAAATCTTTGTGCACGGCTTTTTGACCGTTGATGGTCAGAAGATGAGTAAGTCACTTGGGAACGTTATTGCTCCAGCTGATCTTGTTGCTGACTTTGGCGTGGAGGCTGTGCGCTACGCACTGCTTCGCGAGCTTCCACTAAGTAACGATGGCGATATTGGTAAGGCGCGTATGGAAGAGCGTTACGCTGAGCTTGCTAATAACCTCGGGAACCTCGTGGGTCGCGTGGCTGCCATGGCAAACAAGTACTTTGAAGGTGCGGTAGACGATATTGCTTTTCATGATGCTGACGCATTGACCGCTAAGCTCAAAGAGGCCGTGGCTCGCTACGACTTCCGAACGTACATAGAGCTTGTCTGGTCAGTCGTTGATGCCGCCAACCATAAGATTGATGTTGAAGCGCCATTTAAGACCGCCAAAACTGATCTCGCTGCGTGCAAAAAGACCTTGTCAGAACTTGCTGGCATGATTCGCTTCATTGCGGAGGCGCTCAAGCCGGTCATTCCAAACGCTGCCGCTGAAATCAGTAAACGGTATACTGGAGAAAAACTCACCCACGGCGAGCCACTTTTCCCTCGCCGCGATCAAGAAAAAGTCTAGCCTATGTTCGCACTCCAGCCTTGGCATATTGATCTCATCATTGGCTTCATCGGCCTTGTGTTTGTGATTTTAGGCATGCGGGCTGGTGGTGTGCGGGCGATCGGGAGTCTAATCAGTCTCATTGTCAGTATTCTTGTTGGAATATTTGGCATCATGGCGCTTGAGGAGTGGACGGGCATGGATCTGACAAGTAACCCGATCATCCTCGTGCTCGTCTTTGTGCTGCTCTCGGTTATCACAAGTAAGCTCGCGCAACTCATAATCAACGCAATGGATTTGGTGCGCCGCGCCATGTCTATCATTCCTTTTGTAAACTTAGCGAACAGTCTGGCAGGTGGCGTTGTCGGTATCTTTAAAACACTGCTACTCATTGCGTTGATCGCCTACGTCTCCGTTTACTGGCTGCCAGCAACTGCGGAATACCGCAAGGCAATCCTGCAGTCACAGACCATCTCCTTTGGCGTCGATTCACTCGACGGCATCAAGGTTTTCTAAACTATGTTCGAACTGATTGATACGCATTGTCACGTCCATTTTCAAGCCTACAAAGAAGATATGGACGCGGTTGTTGAGCGCGCACTAAAAAGTAGCGTTGGCATGATTACGGTTGGCACGCAATCAACCACAAGCGCTAACGGTATTAAGCTTGCGGAGCGTTATGATGGCGTGTGGGCCGCCGTTGGTCTGCACCCCAATCATTTGCATGCGCAAGAATTTGAAGATGAGAATGAGTTGCCACCGGGCGTTACGGCCGATCAACATGATTCGGTAAAAGTAAAAACTCGTGCCGAGCGCTTTGATCCGGAGTATTACCGACCACTTGTGGTGCATCCTAAGGTGGTAGCAGTGGGGGAGTTTGGTTTGGATTACTACCGCTTGCCACCAAACGTGGACATTGAAACCTTGAAGGCTGATCAGATGGAATCGGTGCGCACGCAGCTCACCTTTGCAAGCGATGCTGGCAAACCGGTTGTGATTCATTGCCGAGATGCGCACGCTGATCAGGCTCGTTTACTAAGAGAAGAGATCGATCGTGGTGGCTTAAAGCGCCGCGGCGTCGTGCACTGTTTCACCGGCACTGATGCCGAGGCCTCTGCCTACCGTGATATCGGCTTTTACGTTTCCTTCACCGGCATCGTGGCTTTTGGCAAGAACGTCATGGAAGCCGCCAAAAACGTCCCGCTGGAACAGATGTTGATTGAAACCGATTCCCCATACCTCACCCCGCCTCCACACCGGGGCAAGCGCAATGAACCAAGCTATGTTCGTTTCGTTGCCGAAAAGATCGCTGAAATAAAAGGCATACCTGTTGCTAAGGTTGCAGAAGTGACCACGGAAAATGCTGTCAGATTGTTTGGGTTGGCGTAGTAAATAATGGCTAATATTACAAAAGATCCGTTGACAAAACGGCAATTTTATGATACTTTTACACGTCGTACTTTATAAACGGTGATGTGTTAAAAGTGGCATTTTGAGGCTCAAAGGTGGGCTTTAAGACGCCGCTTTTAACAGTTGGTGTGCTTGTAACGGGAATAGACCCGCATCAAGTTCACTAGCGGCACCAAATTGGGTATGCCCATGGCAAACCTCATTGATGCACGGGTCGAGCAAGATGTTGAGACCACGAGTCTCAGCACCTCTGACCCCGACAAGAATCCTTTCGAACAGTCGGTGACTGAGCAGATCGTGTCGCTCATTCGGGCGATCGACAAAGGAGGATGGGATATCTCGATCGAAGACATTGAGCGCCTCATCAAGACCGCTCCCGCGTGGCCGAAGGGTCGCCTCGCGTTTCGTTCGCTTCGTATCCGTTTCGGACATGGTGAGATGGGAGTCGCCCAAACCTTCGATCGACACGTTAAAATGATCAAGAAAGTCTTTCATGAGGGGCTCACGTATCTTGATGTTCTTCCAACGGTTAAGGCGCCGCACTATAGAGACCTTACAAGACGCCTGCGTCTGTCGGTGGGTAATCAAACGCACAAGCCCACGATTGAGTGGATCTTGGTCGACATTGGGGCGAATCAAGAGCGGGAAGAGCTCACGGATGCTCATTTCATGCAAGGGCTTGCTGATGAACTACTTGTCTTTACGTGGATGTTTCCAAGCTACCTCAGGCGGATTACCCTCAACGACCTCGAGTACCCGATGCTGGTCGCTGCTGGTTACGAGAATTATGTCGATAATGAGCCTGACCCTTGGGTTGGGACGGTGCTTATCGACTATTCGGACAAAGTCATACTGTTCGACGACTTGATTGGTGGCTCGGAGATGTCGATACCGGTTGAAATCACGCAGTAATCAAGTTGTGCTCGAGAACTCTTGAGACTAGCTATTCGTTTCTCGTGTCACGCCTCACAACCTCCGACTTCGGTCGGGGGTTGTTTCTTTTGGGAAAAAGATTAAAGATTAAAGTGGAAAGATGAAAGGGATGAAAGAAGCGTAAGGTAAGGTCTACTATTTCGATAAGCGCCTTTACTTTCACTCTGAAAGACGTTACGATTAGTTGTCGTTTCGCATAGGGTGAACGACGCGTAAACCCGCCCGTGTTTGTTACGGAGTCAGAAGTGCCTTCCTCGGATAAGCCCACCCATACCGCGCCCCCGCGCAGCTTCACGCCACTCGTGCCGCCGCCCAATCACCTCGGTCCTCGTACCGAGCTCGGAGCGCCACTGCGCTTGAGTGGCGACACGCTCGTTCCGCCCGGAACGCGCTGCATCCCGCTCGCTGCCCTTGCTGAGGATCTGAACCTCGGGGGCGACATCACGTTCGTTCATCTGAGGGCGCGCCGCGACAGGTAGTTCGTACCGCGCCTCACAGTGTTTCTTTCGTACCCCCGCTAGCGCAAGCCGGCGGGGGATTTCTTTACTCCCACCTCGGCCTGCCCCCTTTCCGCCCTTCCGCCATTCCCACTTTCCGCCTACAATTCACCCATATGCTCGATACCGCACCCTTTCTTGAAGGCTTGAATAAAGAACAGGCAGCAGCCGTTCAGCATGGGAGTGGTCCACTCATGATCATTGCCGGCGCCGGTACCGGAAAAACGCAGGTAATCACGCGCCGTATTGCCTGGCTCATTGCCACCGAGGCCGCTAAGAGCGATGAAATTTTAGCGCTCACGTTTACGGAGAAGGCGGCAAATGAAATGGAGGAGCGTGTTGATCGATTATTGCCACTTGGCTACTTAGATTTGAACATTAGTACCTTCCACGCCTTTTGTGAAAAGGTGCTCCATGCCCATGGCATGCACATTGGCTTACCGGAAGATTTTAAAGTACTTACTGAGGTCGAGGCTTGGCTACTCATGCGCCGACACTTAAAGCGTTTTCAGTTGGACTATTTCAGACCTCGTGGTAACCCAACGAAATTCATCAAGGCGATGCTTACCCATTTCTCGCGCGCCAAAGATGAAGGTATTACACCGGATGCGTACTTAGCGTTCGTTGAAGACCTAGTTGCTAAAAAGAGCGGGGGAGCGCCCGAGGCTTTTGCGGCTATGGCGGATGAAGACAAGTTAGAGATGCAAAAGTGGCAGGAACTTGCCGGCGCGTACGCCATGTATGAAAAGATCTTGCTTGAACAAGGCATGATTGATTTTGGCGGACTGCTTTTATACGTGAAGCAATTATTTACCGAGCGACCAAATGTACTTGCGGAGTATCGCAAGAAGTTTGTCCATGTCATCGTGGACGAATTTCAAGATACGAACACCATTCAGTACGACATCGTGAAGCTCTTGGCCTCACCTCGTAACAACATCACGATCGTTGGTGATGATGACCAAGCCATTTATCGTTTCCGTGGTGCCGCACTCGCCAACATTCTGCAGTTCCGTTCAGATTTCCCAGATACAGCGCGTGTTGTTCTTACGCAAAACTATCGCAGCGGCCAAAAGGTGCTTGATGCCTCGTACGGACTCATCGTGAACAACAATCCACATCGCCTAGAGGCGTCAGAGGGTATCTCAAAGCAGTTGCAGTCAAACGTGGAGCATGAAGGTTTTGTGCATCACGTGCAAGCCAAAACGCTAGAGGAAGAGATTGAGGCCGTAGTGCAAGAGATGACAACGCGTGTTGTCACGGGCGACGCCACCTGGCAAGACTTCGCACTTCTTTCACGTTCTAATGATGCCACTGAGCCTTTCCTTGAAGCCTTTGATCGTAACGGTATTCCGTTTCGATTTGTGGCGCTCTCGGGTTTGTACAGCAAACCGATCATCTTAGATGCGCTAGCTTGGATGCGTGCGGTGAGTGATCCGCATAACGGCACGGCGCTCTATCGTGTTTTAGCGCACCCGACTCTCGGACTTGTTGAAAAGGATCTCATGGAGCTTCTGCACTTTAGCCGTAAGAAGGGCTACGGGTTGCATACCGCCATGCGTAAGGCTATGGAATCAACGGCACTCTCCATGGAAGCTAAGACGCGCATCATGGATCTTGAGCAGCTTTTGCATGGTCTTCGTGAGCGAGTCACGCGTCGCCCAGTAACTGAGATGTTTGTGCGCATCATCAAGGAGACTGGTCTTTTGGATCAGCTGCAAGAGCTTCCAGAGCCTGAACAAGAAGAGATCTTTGGGTACCTCGATGCCTTCATGAATCGTTTGAAGCGTTACGTCGTTGCTAATCCTGATCACAAAGAGTTGAGGCACTTCCTGGAGGAGTTTGATGCGGAGCGTGAAGCTGGCGAAGGGGGGAGTTTACGTAAAGACGATGAAGAAGGGCCTGACGTTGTGAACGTGCTAACCGTGCACGCCGCTAAGGGCTTGGAGTTTCGTTACGTGTTCGTCGTGAACTTGATTGAGCAACGCTTCCCGTCTACTGCACGTTCAGAGGCACTACCGTTGCCGCCAGGCCTGTCGCGGGCGGTAAAGGAACTTGATGACCATGTAGCTGAAGAGCGCCGCTTATTCTACGTAGCGATGACCCGCGCGAAAGAGGGCCTGTTCTTGATGAGCGCTGAGGACTATGGCGGCACACGTGCCCGTAAGCCATCGCGCTTCTTGAAGGAGATCGGCTTTGAAGCGGGGGATAAGAAGGGAGAGAAGGCGGAGAAAAAGAAAAAGCCGGCCGGCGCCGATCTATCCGCGGCACCAGCTACTCCCACCTCCACCGTCCCACCTCCACCCTCCCCATACAAACTTCCTAAGCGTTTCTCGTTCTCGCAAATCGCCGCTTTTGACTCTTGCCCACAGCAGTACAAATACGCGCATATTCTTAAGGTACCAACGCTCGGTCGTTTTCAATTGAGCTTTGGTCACAGCATGCACGGCGTGTTAGATAAATTCATGCGCCGCATCCTTGATCAGCAAACTGCTCAACAAGTCGATCTTTTTGGCGCCAAACAGACCAAAGTGGAATTGCCGGCGCTTGCTGAGGTGCTGCAAAACTACCAAGAGAAGTTTATTGATGAGTGGTACGAATCAGAAGAGCAACGTGATGAATACAAAGAGCTCGGTCGTAAGTCGCTCATGCAGATCTACGCTGATACCGAGCGAGAACTACCAAAGCCTCGTTACCTTGAACAAGACTTCACCCTCAAGATTCAAGACATTCTCATGAAAGGCCGTATTGACCGCATTGATGAAGTGGAGGGCGGCTACGAAATTATCGATTACAAAACCGGTACACCGAAAACCTCGCTTGATACTGCCGCCAAACGTCAGTTGATCATTTACGCTCTCGCAGCTGAAGAATGTTTTGATCCACCGCTAAACGTTGTGCGCGTTACGTACCACTACCTCACCGACAACTCCAAAGTCAGCTTCGCGCCCTCGCAGAAAGAGAAGGACTCTATCAAGCAGTTGATCATCAATTGTGTGACTCGTATGCGTGAGAGTGACTTTACTGCAACCCCGGACCTGATGACCTGTAAGTACTGTGACTTTAAAGAGATCTGTCCGTTCGCTAAAACCTAATCCTATGGTCTTTATAGATAAGCGCAAGCCTCGTAAGTTCACGGGCTTAACCGGCGTGAATCACTTGCTCACGGGCGCCATGGGTCGTCACGGCATCATGAAACGCGTGGAGACGTCACAGATCGTGCGTGAGGCAGAAGTGCTCCTTACTGAACTGTCTGCTGCTCCGCAAACGGAGTGGCGTGTAGCAAGTTACGTGGAGGGTACTCTTACTATTGCGTGCGCATCACCGGCGGTAGTTGAGGTAGTGGATGCAGTGGGGGAGGCGCTAGCTCGGGCTCTTGAAGAATCTTTTCCACACATCACCGTCACGGTTCTACCCCGATTTTCACCAAAGGAAGCTCGGCAGGGGTATACTGGAGATGTTGGAGTATGAATCTACGTCACTACCTCTTCATTATCGCGCTTGGTGGGCTAGCATCACTTGCTGCCTTTTGTGTCACGCTGCTCATGATCAACCCGCTCACCGCTGGGCTCGTTGGTTTTATTGCCTTTTACATCACCCTGTTCTTCAGCATTCTCGGCTTCTTCACTTTTTTGGGTACGCTTATTCGTATGGCTCGCACCGGCGATGACTCTGAAAAAGCCATGAATACCGCGGTTGCGCGTTCCTTGCGTCAGGCCATCTTTCTGGCGGCCTTTGTGCTAGCGCTTCTTGCGCTGACAAACGCCGGCGTCATGGGCCTGCCAACACTCCTGTTCTGTATCGGTCTTGTTGGCGCCTTGGAATACGCGTTTCTTACCTTTGCTGAACGAGATTCAAGCGTGCAGGCTGGGCGTGATCAGAGGGGATAACTCGCCTTGTTGGTGCCCTCTGCTCGTGGTGAAATGCCACGAGAACTGTATGCTCAATCGCTTCTTTGGCCAATTTTCAAAAGATGTTGCTATCGATCTTGGCACATCAAATACCCGCGTTTTTGTAAAAGAACGCGGTATTGTGATGCATGAGCCATCTGTTGTTGCTATTAACAATCGCACCAACCACATTTTGGCAGTCGGTCGCACCGCCAAAGATATGGCTGGCCGCACGCCGCCGCATATCAACATCATCCGTCCGCTTACAAAGGGCGTTATCTCTGACTTTGAAGTCACCGAGAAGATGATGAAGTACTTCGTGGATAAAGTGCACGAGGAAACCTTTAACGTTGTCCCGCGTCCTCGTATTGTGATGACAGTTCCTATGGAGATCACGGAAGTAGAGCGCAAAGCTGTGGAGGATGCCGCGCTTGCAAGTGGTGCTCGTGAAGTTTTTCTTGTTGAAAGTCCTCTTGCGTCAGCTATCGGCGCCGGCTTACCGGTTGAAGAGAGCGTGGGGAGTTTGATCGTTGACATTGGTGGCGGCACCACACAAATTGCTGTGGTGTCACTTGGTGGCATTGTCACCTGGAAATCACTCACTGTTGCTAGCGACGAAATGACCAAGAGTATTTCTCAATATGCACGCGACGTTTTCAACCTGCTCGTGGGTGAACGTGTTGCTGAGGAAGTAAAGTGGCGTATTGGTAGTACAACCGATCTTGGTACGGGTTATGAAATGGAGATGCGCGGTCGTCATTTGCTAACCGGCTTGCCTCGTCAGATCATTATTCACGAGGGGCAGATTCGTGAGGCCATGTATCGTCAGGTCCAGCAAATAACAGAGAACATCAAAGCAACCCTTGAGGTAACGCCCCCGGAACTTGTTGCAGACATCTATGAGCGCGGCCTCGTGCTTGTTGGTGGTGGTTCACTCTTGCGCGGCATCGATCGAACCATTCAGCGCGAAACCGATATCCCAGTTCGCGTTGCGGAAGACCCAACAACCGCCGGTGTTCGTGGCGCGGGCAAGCTCCTTGATCAAGAAGCCTTACTCAAAGACGTCGCTCTTCCAGCTACCGGAGCCGATGCCGCTCGTCGTTAATAAGAGCCTATGGCGCGTTCGTGGCGTTTTACCGATGCACAAAAGCGCTCATTGCAAATCGGAGCCTTATTTGTTGGGCTCGTGTGTATCTATTTCATTTTACGCGCTGTACCGCTCACAAGCGTGCCTCTTTTGCGTTTTGAAGCCATGCTTGCGCAGTTTGGCGCCACCGCACGTCGCACGGTGAGTCGCGTAGTGATTAATGAAGGGTCGCTGAATGCGCGTTACGAAATGTGTGAAGCCGATCGGGCGCAGCTTGTGGCAGAGAGTATTGAGCTAGCCACACTACGCGCAGAGGTTGATCAGTGGCGTGCCCTTGTTGCCTACACGGAGCGTTCTGGAGAGGAGGGCATCGCCGCCAAAGTGGTGCGCCGTTCGGTTGAAGGCAGTGCCATGCGCGTGACGCTTGATCGAGGGAGTGAAGATGGCGTGACGGTTGGTAGAGCAGTGATCGTTGGCGACGGTCTCTTTTTTGGAACGATCATAGGTACCGCTAACCATACAAGCGTTGTTGAGCTTGTAGTAAGTACGCAAAGCAGTGTCCCGGCCTCTCTTTTGAGTAAGGAGAGCACAATCGGTGTAGTTGAAGGCCGAGAGGGTGCGCTTCTATCTTTAGAGTTTGTGCCACAAGATGCAGATATTGTGGCTGGCGACATTATTGCCACAAGCGGTCTTGAGGGCCGCTATCCATCCGGCTTAGCGCTCGGGATTGTAACGGATGTCACAACCGACGCCCGCACCCCATTCAAGCGCGCTTTCATTGAGATGCTCTACGACCCGCTGTCACAGACCCAGGTAATGATCTTGCCATAGTATGGCGTTTGGCGTTCTCTTGGCGATCGTCTTTATTCTCACCCACGTGGCTAATGAAGCGATTGTGTCCGCTTTGCCATATCCGTGGGGTCTGATTAGCTTAACTACTGTTGTTGGTTGCTATGTAGCCTACAGAACGCAGGCGCTCTATGCAGCCGTCTATCTTGGAATGGCGGCTTTTGTGCAGATAACGTCGCTCCACATTCTTGGGAGCTTTCCGTATCTTGGAGCAGCGCTGGCGGTCTATCTCACGGCCACCTTTGTTTTTGCAAAGCGTTCGCTTATTGCCTATATCGGCATTGCTGCCGCCGGCTGTCTCACACAGGCTTTGGTTGCTTCAATGCTCGAGCCAAGCTATAGTGGAGTGAGTCAGCTACTACTACGGTTTATTCTTACGTTTTTCATTGCGATCACCTTTGGTATCGCGATGGATGCGCTACTACGTCGTTTCGGTCGATCATTCATGACACGCGGACAATTATGAGTCCACATGACCCAATCGGACCTTTTGGTCTAGCACAAACAGGTGATGACTGGGCAGTAAACGCCGAGTCTGGCTTAGATGCGGGGGAGATGATGCTCTCAGGAAGAGCGATCGAAAATAAACGGTCGGTTACTGCGCCGCTTACGCTGTGGCGCCGCCGCTTTGGCAGTATTCTTATCGGGCTATTTGTCGTTGGTGTTCTTGGTCGCAGTGCCTATTTGCAGGTAGCGCGCGGTGAGGAGCTGCGTTTAATCGCAGAGAATAACCGTACCCGAGCCGTAGCTTTGCCGGCACAGCGGGGCATTATTACCGATAGGAACGGCATCGTGCTTGCGGAGAACTTGCCAGCATTTCGTTTGCTTGCTTGGCCGCGTGAGTTAGGAAGTCAGGACGACGGTGGCTTCGGGTTGTTATTAGCTGCTGCAGATTTATTTGATGAAGACGTGGGGGAGTTTGCCCAGAAGGTAGCGCTGGCTCAATCGCAAGATGAATCGGTGCTGCTTATTGATAACGCCGACTATGAAGCAGCCATGTCGTTTCTCGCAAACGAGGCGCAGTACCCTGGGCTCGTGGTCGAGCTTGGTCAAGAGCGCGGGTACTTCACGACCGACATTCCAACGCTCTCACATATTCTTGGCTACATCGGTCCGATTGCCTCAGAAGAGTATGCTGCGCTTCAAGAGGACGGATATCGTCGCTTTGACAGTGTAGGTAAGCAAGGCGTTGAGGATTCATTTGAAAAAGAGTTGCGCGGTATCTTTGGCAGCACGGTGTATGAGGTAGATGCGCAAGGTAGAGCGGTACGCGCCATTTCAACCACGCTTCCTGTACACGGCACAGATCTCACGCTTGCCATTGATGCTCGCCTGCAAGCGTATGTTGAGCAGGTACTTGCTGAGCACTTAGCGGATAACCCGGTACAGCGTGCCGCGGTTGTAGCAATGGACCCAGTTACTGGAGAGGTGCTCGCCCTTGTTTCCTACCCGTCCTTTGACGCTAACCTCTTTGCGCGTGGTATTAGTCAGGCGGATTACACGGCGCTCATTGAAGATGAGAATACACCACTCTTTGCTCGCGCGTTTGCGGGTGAATATCCAAGTGGTTCGGTTATCAAGCCAACCTTTGCCGCCGCCGCTTTAGCAGAAGGCGTTGTCACACCCGCAACCACCTTTACTTCCGTTGGCGGTCTATGGCTCGGAGACCGCTTCTTTCCTGACTGGAAGCCAGGGGGCCATGGCATAACAAATGTCTATCACGCTATCGCTGACTCGGTGAACACCTACTTCTACATGATCGGTGGTGGCAATGAGGCCTTCCCGGGCATGGGACTTGATACGCTCATGAGGTATGCCAAGCTGTTTGGTTACGGTGAGCAGTCAGGACTCTTGATCCCAAGTGAGGCCGATGGCTTCTTGCCAAGCAAGGAATGGAAACAGACAGTGAAGAACGAGCCATGGTACATCGGCGACACGTATAACGTTTCCATTGGCCAAGGAGACTTTCTCGCAACGCCGCTGCAGGTGACTCGTGCCACGGCTGCTATTGCAAATGGGGGAGTGCTCGTGGTGCCGCAGTTACTCGCAGGGGCTCAAGGCGAGGGGGAGAGAGTGGTGAGTGAAGAGATCGCGCAGATCGTGCAGGATGGAATGCGTCAAACGGTAACGTCGGGTACCGCGCAGCAACTGCAGGCAATTCCCGTTGAGGTAGCGGGTAAGACAGGTACTGCCCAGTGGAACAGCAATAAAGCACCGCACTCTTGGTTTACCGGCTATGCGCCGATTGAGGACCCGCAGATCGCTATCACGATCTTGATCGAGCAAGGTGGCGACGAAGGAAATGCCGTTCCCGTTGCTCACGATATTTTGCAGTGGTTCTTCAAAGAGGACCTCCCTTGACCATAAACCCGTGGTAAACTACAATAATCAAATATCCGCCCACGCCTTTGCGTGCGGCGGTTTCAGTCTGTACCGTATGGAAAATAGTGTTGTATATATTAGTGCTACCGCTCTAGAAGACATCAAGAAAGAGATAGAAAACCGCATCAAAGTGCAGCGCCCAGAAATCGCTGCCAAGATTGCGGACGCCAAAGAAATGGGCGATCTCTCTGAGAACTTTGCGTACCATGAAGCCCGTGATCAGCAGGGTCAAAATGAAACGCGTATTATTCAGATTCAGCAAATGCTCGCAAACGCTGTAGTTGTTGAAGAGAGAGCCGGCGGTCGTATTGGCCTTGGTTCGCGCTTTACTGTGGAGATTGGTGGCCAAGAAAAGCAATTTGAGATTGTTGGCCCAACTGATGCCAGCCCAATGGAAGGCAAGATCAGCAATGTGTCGCCGCTTGGCAGTGCCTTTTTGGGCAAAAGCGAGGGCGATTCGGTGGCCGCTTCTGTGCCATCGGGAACAATCACGTACGTCGTGAAAAAGATCAGCTAAGAAATTCCGGCTTTGGCCGGAATTTTCGTGCTCAGGCTGGGCTTGACCGCACCCCTTACTAAAACTACACTTTTCTTCATATTCCTATGCAAAACGAAAGTGAAGTGCGTCTCGATCGTGTCAGTAAGATGCGTGAACAGGGGATCGACCCATATCCAGCGCAGGCCGCAAAGTCCCACACGGTAGCTGAGGTACTCTCTTCTTTTGAAGATTTGCAGGCAGCTGAGGCTCAGGTTTCCGTTGCTGGTCGTATTATCGCCATTCGCCAAATGGGCGGCTTAACCTTTGTGCGTCTTTTGGATGGCACCGGAAGTGTTCAGGTGGTTGTGCGCGAGGATGAGCTTACGGAAGCGTACGCCACCTTTGGCGCTTTTGCTGACGTCGGTGATTTTTACGGCTTCACGGGCGGCATGTTCGTTACCAAAAAAGGTGAACGATCAATTTTAGCAAAAAGCTTTACAGCGCATGCTAAAGCCATCACGCCGCTGCCGGAAAAGTGGCACGGACTTACGGATGTAGAGCAGCGCTACCGTCGTCGCGAACTTGATCTCATTAGCAATCCAGAAATTCGTAGCGTGTTTGAAACGCGCTCACGTTTTGTTTCCTCACTGCGCCGCTTCCTCGATGATCGCGGCTTCTTAGAAATGGAAACGCCAATGCTGCAGGCCGTGCCGGGTGGCGCTAATGCGCGTCCGTTTGTAACGCATCACAATGCACTTGGTGTTGATCTTTACCTTCGTATTGCCCCAGAACTCTATTTAAAGCGCTTGCTTGTTGGTGGCTTTGAAAAGATCTATGAGATTGGTCGTTGTTTCCGTAATGAAGGCATCGATTACGCGCACAACCCCGAGTTCACCATGCTCGAGATGTACTGGGCGTATGCGCCTAAGGCTGATTTCCTCATGTTCCTTGAGGAGATGTTGCGTACGGTTATTGTGTCTGCCATCGGAAAGTTGCAAGTCACTTCAGAGCGTGGCGAACTTGATTTCGGAAAGCCATGGCCGCAGATCACCTTCCGTGAATCAATCATGCAAGCGTGCGGTATTGATATCGACACTCTCAAAACTGAGGAGGACGTTCGTGCTGCCGCCGCCCAAGCTAAGCTAGCAGTAGATTTTGGTGGCGCTGTTGGGTACGGCGAATGCGTTGACGCCCTTTTTAAGGATACGGCTCGTAAGGCACTCGTTGGTCCGGTTTGGATCTTGGATTACCCGATCGCCTTAAAGCCGCTTGCGCGTGCTAACCCGGAGGATCCATCAAAGAGTGCTTCAGCGCAGCTCGTTGTAATGGGTGCCGAGATTGTGAACGCCTATTACCATGAGTTGAATGATCCAATGGATCAGCGCGCCCGTTTCAATGAACAGCAGGAGCTACGTGAGGCAGGAAGTGAAGAAGCACAGTGGCTCGATGAATCGTTCCTTGATGCCCTTGAGACAGGTATGCCGCCAGCAGCTGGCATGGGCCTTGGTGTCGATCGCCTGGTGGCGCTTCTCACGGGCTCACACTCGCTCAAAGAAGTAATTCTCTTCCCAACCCTCAAGCCTCGCCCTAAGGCTGCAACTGAAGGGTCACAAGAGGGAAGTGAGGAGTAATATGTCCGCGTCAGCCATTCGTCCGTTACTCTTTGGATCATTTGACGGTCTGCATCCTGGCCACGATGCACTCCTGCGCCAAGCACATGAAGCTCTCGGCGTAAAAGTCACTGTCTGCCTTGCGCTTGATGAAGATATCGCTCGGCGCAAAGGTCGCGCGCCAAAGCACGTATACAGTGAGCGTGAACGTCAGCTGCGCAGTCACAGCCTTGTGGCCGAGGTTCTCCCGGGAGATGCTACAGATGGTATATATTCAGCAGTCACAACCCTCAAGCCAACCCACATCTTCTTTGGCTACGATCAGGGAGGATTGCAGGATCACCTCAAAAAGTGGTTGGATGAGCACCAGATAGCGGCGCAGCTCATCACCTTGCAGCCATTTGAAGCGGGTTTATATAAGTCATCAATTGTAAATAAGAGGGTATAGGGAATAGGGCATGGGGAATAGTTGAAGAACCACACCCCAGCCCCCTATACCCTAACCCCTACACCCTATACCCTAATCACATATGATCGACCTCAAAGCCTTTCGTGATAACCCAACCGCCTTTCGCGATGCCGCTAAAGCTAAGAATGTCGAGATCGACATCGAGCGCATCATGGAGCTTGATAAGCGCGTGCGTTTTCTCAAAACCGAACTTGAAAACACTAGCGCTCAAAAGAACGAAGCCTCAAAGCAGATCGCTAAAGCCGATCCTGATACCCGCAAGACGCTTATTGAAGAGATGCGCGTGGTTGATCGCAAAGCAGAGACGCTTGATACTGAACTTAAGCCGCTAGCAAGTGAACTTGAAGATGCGCTGTACCGCATTCCAAACCCTTCAACTCCCGACGTAAAGATCGGGGCAAGTGATGCTGAGAATGAAGTGGTGCGTGAAGTGGGAGACCGAACAGCCTTCAGCTTTAAGCCAAAGGATCACATCGAGCTTGGTGAAGCGCTTGGCATCATTGATGTTGAGGCTGGAGCCAAGGCCTCCGGCGCACGCTTTGCATACTTCAAGGGTGATGCCGTCATGCTAGAACTCGCGCTTGTGCAGTACGCCTTTGCGGTCATGGCGCGCCACGGTTTTATTCCAGCAACAGTGCCACACCTTGTTTCTGCACGTGTCATGCGGGCCATGGGTTACCTAGAGCACGGTGGTCATGATGAGATCTACTTTTTAGCTAAGGATAACCTGTACCTTATTGGTACGGCCGAGCAGGCACTTGGCGCTGTGCACATGGATGAAATCTTGTCGCACACCACGCTACCGCGCCGCTACGTTGGTTACTCACCATGTTACCGCCGTGAAGCAGGAAGCTATGGCAAGGATACGCGCGGTATTTTGCGCATGCATCAGTTCGATAAGATCGAAATGTTCAGCTTCACTACGCCAGAGGCTTCAGATACTGAGCACGAATTACTTTTGTCCGTTGAAGAAGAATTGATGCAGGGTCTTGGTCTACCATACCGCGTGATCAAGCAGTGCACGGGTGATCTTGGTCTACCGGCTGCTCGTAAATACGATATTGAAGCCTGGATGCCGTCCCAAGACACCTACCGAGAAACGCACTCCACAAGCACCTGTACTGATTACCAGGCCCGCCGCTTGAATACGCGTTACCGTGATGAAGAGGGTAATGTAAAGCTCGTGCATACCTTAAATGGCACTGGCTTTGCTGTTGGTCGCACGATGATTGCCATCATGGAAAACAACCAGCAAGAGGATGGATCAATCGTGATTCCAGAAGCCTTGCGACCATTCATGGGTGGCAAAGAGAAGATGACAAAAGTGTAGCTTGTGCCGTCCACATACGTTAAGTCATGGGTTGAAATACACAAAGGAGCGGTCGCGAATAACGCGGCCGCTTTTCGCGTTCGAAACGGTGAGGCGCGTCTGTGTGCGGTCGTGAAGGCCGATGCCTATGGTCACGGGATAGAAATGATCGTACCAACCCTTGTGCAAGAAGGCATCGATCTTTTTGGCGTTGATCATGTGAGTGAAGCCTTGCGGGTCCGTGCGCTTGCCCCTGAGGCGACCATTATTATTTTTGGCGTAACGTTTCCGGAAGAGCTAGCGGACGCCGTAGGGGAGGGGATTACTATTACTGTGTACGACGACGCTCAAGTGCGCGCCGTGGCTGAGGTTGCTCGCAAGCTCAAGTGGTTAGCTCGGGTGAATATTAAGGTTGAGACTGGCCTACACCGGCAAGGCGCGGATAGTCGCATGCTAAACGCGATAGTGGGGGAACTGCGGCGCTTGGCTGGGATAGTGGTTGTGCAGGGCGTCTCCACACACTTTGCAGCAAGTGAAGCTAATGCCGGCAAAGAGCGTACGCTACAACAGGATGCAGTATTTTGCGACGCAATCAATTGGCTAAGAGAGCAAGGTATTGTCCCAGAAATACAACACGCCTCCTGTTCCGCTTCCGCCATTATGTATCCAGACCTCGTGCATAACGCCTACCGCCCGGGCATAGGGTTATATGGTCTATGGTCATCGGCGGATGTTAAGCGCTTCGCCTCGTATCTCACGCCTCGTTTTGAACTGCAGCCAGTACTTGCTTGGCGAGCGCGGCTTGCAAGTGTGAAAGATATTTCACCAGGTGATGGCGTTGGCTATGGCCCAGCGTTTGTTGCCAATCGTCCAATGCGTATCGCGGTTGTGCCGGTGGGGTATTATGATGGGTATCATCGTGCGTATGCCGCTGGTGGCTCGGTGCTTGTAAAAGGCATTCGTTGTCCGGTTATCGGCACGATTTGTATGGATATGTTTATGATCGATGTATCAAACGTCCCAAACGCAAAAGCAGGGGATGTAGCAACGCTTATTGGTCGAGACGGCATGTTGACCGTCACCGCCGACGAGATCGCTGATCGAGCCGGAACCATTCATTACGAAGTCGTTACCTCCATTCGTGAGCACTTACCTCGCTTGAGCGTATGAACCGTGACTCCTCCCGAAAACAAGCGGTAGTGCGTGCTCTGCATGCCAAACTCTACACCCTGCGTAAGCGGGCTAATCCGCTATTTCCGGAGCGAACACCAGGCACAGGCTCAGTGGCAGTGGGCAAAGGCTCGCGTCTCAAGCGTTTGGCAGCTTACGCGCTACCGATTATTGGCGTAGGTGCCTGTTTAGCAGTACCGGCAACGCTATCTGTTGGTCCGTGGCTGAGAATAAACGATGTTGTCGTCACCGGCGCTGTCCTTCTGGATGGCGAGCTCCTCACGCAAAAGGTACATCAGGAGATTGAAGGAGCATCTGCATTAATACTACGTAACAATCATCCGTGGTTTATTCCTCAGGAGAAGATCGTTAGAACTTTGACTACTGATTATCCAATTGCAAGCGTTGCGTTAGCCAAGAGAAATGGGGTACTTGAAGTAACGATCGTTGAAAAGCTTTTCATTGTTGGCATTAAGGATCAAACCGGTATCTGGCATGTTATGGATCACTCAGGCGTGATTATGCGCGCCGCTGAGCCAGGCGAGATTGAGGCTTTGCAGGCTCGATCGGCTGGTGAGCTACCGCCGGAGGAGTCGCCTGCGTACGCTAAGCAGTTCGCCTTGATTGTGATCGATGGTCAGCATCTTCTCACAACCGGTGAGACGCTACTTGATGCCGATATTGTGGCTGGCGTGGCTTCCTTTCATGAACTAGCAACGCAAGCGGGCCTGCACATTCTCGGCTATCACATTGATGACCCCAAAAATCAAACCTGGTTACGCGCTAAGCTCGTACAGGGCTATGAAGTGTACTTTGACCCCCGCAAAGACATCCTGGGTCAATTAAACGCGCTCCAGAGTGTGCTCCGGGAGGTTGTGCCAACTCGCGAAACAGTAGAGTATATAGATGTGCGGTTTGGTGAACGAGTCTTTATCAAATAACTATGTCGCAAGCTACCGATCTTCTTGATACGAAAGCCCCCGCTTTCTCACTCCAGGACCAAGACGGCGAAACGCACTCCCTGGCAGATTACGCAGGGAAGTGGGTTGTGCTCTACTTTTACCCTAAGGATCAAACTCCAGGTTGCACCGTTGAAGCCTGTTCATTTCGTGACAACCTGGCACGCATCGGTGCTAAGAAAGCAATCGTGCTCGGCGTTTCGGCCGATAGTGTAAAGAGTCATGCAAAGTTTGCTACCAATGAGAAGCTATCATTTCCGCTGTTGTCTGATCCTACAAAAGAAATGATCGCCTCATACGGAGCGATTGGGAAGAAGAAGTTTATGGGTCGGGAATTCATGGGCATTTTACGCAACACCTACCTTATTAATCCGGAGGGTAAGATTGTGAAGGTCTACGAAAGCGTTAAACCAGCTGGGCACGTTGATGAGATCTTGAACGATCTCCAAGACCTGCAAGAAGCTTAGATGTCATTTAAAACCGCCGCACAGAAATGTGTAGCGGTTTTTGTTTTGATCGCTAATCCGCCTACTTCCTACTTATTAGCCCCAACGAAGTCCGCTAGGACGAAGTGGGCACGACTCCCTTCACAAAGCAGGGGATGAAAGAGAATAGTATTTTGCGACGCAACCGTTACGAGTAACCGTATTGGAATATCACTATCCAAACAACCTAACTTCTATGCCAGAAGATCTAATATGATTCTTTGTCATCCCGAAACGAAGTCGCAGGCTGAGTCGAAGGATCTCTTTAATACCAACAACGACTCATGCCAGACTAGTCAGCGCCCGGGGCAGGGCAGACTCTCACCTTGCTGAGGGCTAAATCCATAAACCTCTACCTATCATATTGTATAAACTGTTGCGTCGCACAATATATCTTATACGACTCTTAGGGCCTAAAAGGCTCATTATGATTAAGGAATGCTCCCATAGCTTAAATGTTTCACTCTTCTCCACCTACTAATACCTTAATGACCATACGCGTATATAGCCGCATCTATTTGATCTTCTTTAACATGTGCTCACTATTAATTCAGATCCTCGCTGCACAGATTGCTGATGCATCGCTACGTCATATACCTATGTCTTGAGTCCGCGCTACCTAAACGCCTCTTTATATAGCCAAAACCACCCTCCTTAACCCCAAATAAGGCAAAATAAGCCATTTTATGCTAAAAAGCCCAATAAAACCGCTATTTTAATACAAACGACGCATTTAAACGCTCTAGGTTGATTTAGGGGTGTATAGATACCTTTAGAATGATTTAAGACTACGGGCTGACAGCTGGATGGCAGCACATTAAGTATCAGCACCCACCTCAAAACAAAAAGCACTGGCTCATCACCGCGTGCTCTTTAATACTTTCAACTTTTCTCTTTAACACCCAGTCCTGCATCACTCCGTCAGATAATCCATCGGATCAACCGGGATACCATTCTTACGTAGCTCAAAGTGTAAGTGTGGCCCAGTTGAGAAACCAGCGCCTTGGGTACCAGGCTTACCGCCAGAGAGGCCGATAACCTGGCCACGCGTCACGTATTCATCCTGTTTAACATCCATACGTGACATATGGGCGTATAAGGTCGACATACCATTAGCATGAATGATCATGACGTAGTTGCCATATTGTTTACCAGTCTTGACCCAAGCCACCACACCCGGCGCCGATGAACCTATCGGCGTACCTTGTGGGATAGCGATATCTAAACCTGAGTGTTCAAACAGATAACGGAAAGGATACGTAGGGTCGTAAAATGTTGTAGTGATAATACCTCGTAATGGCCAGGAAATAATTGAGGTATCTCCAGACTGATCAGCTTTTGCCAAACGATCCTCAATCGATCGTTGCAAGTCAGCAATAGTGGCAGTGATCCCCTGCTGCTCAGCTCGTAAGTCAGCAAGAAGCGCCTGGTACTCCTCTTCTGAAGACTCTGTCTGCCCTATCAAAACGAGCTTAGCGTTTCTACGCATTTCAATATCATCCACTGCCTTTTCAAGCGTCAGTTCAAGCTCAGCCAAATCAGCGAGCTTATCAGCGCGTTCACTCTTTACCTCTTGCAATTGTTGCTTGGTGAGTTGCGTGGCAGCGAGCGCCTTCTTTAAATCACCGTTCACGTTTTCAAGCTGTGCAGCTACGGTAAAAACGTCATCAAACGTTTTAGCGCCCACCAAAAGCTGCAGCGCATCACCACTACGTTCATGCTTATCAAGCTCAAAAATCATGCTTGATAACAGATCACGCTCTTTAGCGAGCTTGGTATCCGTTAATTCAATATCACTATCGATAATTTGAATCTCAAGCTCCTCAGATTCGATCTCATTTTGCGCAGCCGCAATATCAAGTTCACGCATGGCGATCTCATTCTCCAAAAGCGCTACGTCACGTTGCAATGAAGCTGACTGTGACTTGTAACCGGCAATCCGATCCTTATATTCCTCAAGTCGAGCATTGATCGATTCAATTTCAGCCTTACGATTTTGGATCTCAGCTTGGAGCTGATTGATCTCTTCATTGGCTGCAGCTAATAGCGGCACAACAGCTGGTGAACCACCCAAAAATCCAGCGATGACAAACAGGGAAGTTAGACGTCGCAGATTCATATGTACCCATTTTACCTGATCTGGCTCCCCTGCCCCAGTACGAGCACTGGATATCCCTAACCCTTGCGTCGTAAAACGCATTAACCCTCTGTCATCCCGAGCAAAGCGAGGGATCTCTTTTAAGTCACCACGGTTAACCATTCCCGAACGCAAGTGAGGGATCTTGCAGTTCGCATCCGAAACTGATGCAGGACCAAGACCCCTCACTTACGTTCGGGGAAGGCTACAAAAAGATCCCTCGACTACGTCTCGGGATGACAAAACAAAAAGCACCGGCTCATCACCGCATGCTCTTTTCACACTATTCCCTATACCCTAACCCCTATTCCCTCCAGTCCCAACGTAGTCCGGCTCTGCCGGACGAAGTGGGCCCTACATCTTCCCAATCGCAATATCAATTCGACTAAGCGCCTCATCTGTACCAAGCGCGTACAAATACTCAAACGGACTCGCCGACTTCTCCGCACCAGAAAGCGCTACACGAAGCGGCCAGAGCACAACACCATTCTGATACCCCTTAGCGGTGATAGCGGCCTTCACGGCCTCCTCAACGCCTGCAATGGAACTATAGGTGAGGCCTGCCACCACCTCACGAGCAAAGGCGAGCATCGCTTTCGCTTCTTCAGCGTTCGACTTCTTCCAAACAAGAATCTCACCTGAGTAGGTTGGCAATTCTTCGTAAGCCTTAAGAGTCTCAGCGAATTGATCAAGACGATCAAGACGAGGGCGCTCAATAAGTGCTGCTCTACGCAAAACCTCACTCGTAGCCACCGTTGGCACAAATGGCGTCAGCGCTTTCATGAAAGCCTCTTCAGAGAGCGCCATCATGTAATGACGATTCATCCAATTCAACTTATCCATGTTTAATACCGCTCCCCCTTTATTCACGCGTGACAGATCAAAGGCCGCAATCAGCTCCTCAACCGCATACACCTCACGGTCAGCCGTTGGGTTGAAACCAAGCGTACCAACAAAGTTGATAAGTGCCTCTGGCAAGTAACCCTTTTTCAAGAAATCTTCAACCGCTACGTCTCCCTGGCGCTTACTAAGCTTCTTCTTATCAGGATTGAGAAGAAGTGGCAGGTGGGCAAACCGTGGCGCCTCCCAGCCGAACATCTGGAACAACAGCACATGCTTAGGCGTTGATGGCAACCATTCCTCCCCCCGAAGCACATGCGTAATCTTCATGAGGTGATCATCAACCACTACCGCTAAGTGATACGTTGGGAAACCATCGGTCTTCATGAGGACCTGATCATCAACGTCCTTGTGCGCAAAAACTATCTTGCCACGAATAAGATCGTTCACCACCGTCTCCCCCTCTGGCACCAGCATACGAATAACATGCTTCTCCCCCGCCGCTATGCGTGTAGAGATCTCTTCAGCTGACAACTTCAAACAGAGGCGATCATACTTTGGCGTCTGTTTCGTAGCCTCCTGCTCCTTGCGCATCACCTCCAAACGCTCAGACGTACAAAAACATGGATAAGCCACCTTCTTCTCTAAAAGCTTCTCTACATACTCCCGGTAGAGTGGCAAACGAGCCGACTGCACATACGGCCCAACATCTCCCTTCTCTCCTAGCGTGCCATCAGCCAGCAAGATCGGACCCTCGTCATGCGTAATGCCAACCGTCGTTAGTGTTTGCAGAAGACTCTCTACTGCTCCCTCAACAAGGCGCTTCTGATCGGTATCCTCAATACGAATCAAGAACTCTCCCCCTTGCTGGCGAGACAGGAAGTAATTGAAAAGGGCCGTGCGCAGGGTTCCTATGTGCATGAACCCTGTCGGTGATGGAGCAATACGTGTTCGGACGGTAGGCATAGATGGGATTAGGGTAGCGGAAAACAATAGAAAATGGAAGGCAACTTTGACTCTAACATCCCTACATAGAATCGATGACTAACTTCTCATCTATTAACTGCTTTCGCCATTTAATTAAGAGCATCTCGACCGATTTACACAAAAAAAGTAATAACTCAATTAAATCTTTATCAGCGAGCACTAAAGCCTTATCAAATCCAAAAACTATCAACGAACTTTTATTAAGCCCTAAGGGTAAGGGATGAAAAAAATCCTCAGTACGAGCATTCCTACTAATAGTAACGGATCTGACCAAAGTAGAAGGCAAATGATGACGATGCTTATCAGCATTGCATAGATCTCTTAGTTGACCTGTCCAGATACATGAATTAAAAGGCTGATACTCTTCTAATTGATTAACATGACTCACGCTGATTCCTTTTAAAAAACGATTCACGCCTGCTACGTCGTATTCTTTTTTTGTATCAAAAAATTTGAATTCAGTCATCTTTTGATACTCGCCGGAATCTCTTTGTGCCAACTCGTATATAAAATGATCCAATGCAGATTTTAAATTAAAAAGAATATCACCAATAATTGTAGAAATTTGATAACTTGGGTAATCACTCAATGAATTCTTGTCGGAAAAACTAATGTCGGAAAAGGCTCCCGTCACACCAGCTGGAATAGTGAGTCCTAACAATTTTTTATTACAAGAATCCTCATGAAGCATTCTTAGTTCACCAAGGTGCTTAAATGCTCGATCCAATTTTGCAAATGACGAACGAAAAAATAAAAACTCGTCGTGCATAACTAAACCCATCTCATCGACACGAGCAACTTCATCACTCGCTTCGTCGACTGCAGGAAGTCCCCGATAGAAATACGTTGCGAGACTACACGTAGCGGAAACACGATGGCCGCAATAAAGATGCGACGCAGGCGGTGAGGCTGAGTCCACAATCGCCAGGCCCATTCAATGCCGTATTTGCGAACCCATGACGGAGGAACTGGTACAAAGTCGGCTAAGTAATCGAGAACGCCGCCAACGCCTACAGCAACCCGCGCCGTTGGTACGCTCGCAAGAATCTGCCGGGCTACTCGTTCCTGCTTTCCAGCGCCAAGCGCTACGCCAACAGCAGAAGGCGCATGAAAACGAATCTGCTCCAAAACTCGCTCATCTAATTCTGCGCGAACAACACCCGGATCAATCATCACTACTTTTAACTTTGGAAAACGTGCTTGCAGAATACTCGCTGCTTTCTGCGCTACCTCCGGTAATGCACCAACAAATAGGAGAACTCGCTCTTGCTCAGCACAAAGCTCGGCGAGCAAGTCAACAATCTGCCCGCCAGTTGTGCGCGCCATAGGTTCACGAACGTATTCGCTAGCATATGCGGCGGCCGCAAAGACAATTCCAGCGCCATCAGCGGTCGCGACCTCTGCACTTTCTAGGATGTCAGCGAAAGATTTGTCCGCATGGGCTTGGACAACGAACTCCGGATTCACGGTTACGATGAGTGCTGAGGCGTCGCTTGCGAGCCACACCAAAAGTCGCTCACGCAAACTCGTAAGCGAAACGTCATCAACACGTACTCCTAGAATCCGAATCGAACGCATACTTACTTACGAAGAAGTGACCACTGGTACGCCACAAAGGCAACCACTCCCCCAAGAAGATCAAAAAAGAAGTCGGCCATGGTGTCACCAATGCTTGGCTGAGATGGCGTGCTATACACCGGACCAGCTGAACCGGTAAGAAGATCAACACTCTCACTCCATGAATCAACATGGAAAAGAACACCGGCCAAAAACTCATGCCACTCCCAAGCAATACCAATGATCGCCACAAAGCCGATCACAAGCCAAAAGCGTCCGGCTAGTTCCGCATACTTCCCTGGCAGAATCCCAACCGTTGCCTGTGCCTTCACGCGACTAACGATCGCAAGTCCAAGAACCGCCATCGCAAAGCCACCGAGGAAGTGCATCGGGATGTCGTACCAAGGCGCGACCGCGTAAAGATCGTAGAACAACCCAAGCGCATGAAACGCGAGCACTGCTAAAATGACAGAAATGGCGTGAGGAAGGCTAGGCATATTTATTGGCCATAATAAGCCCATTTTTGGCTGTTGTAAAGTTATTTGACAGCCCCAAATTTAGCACTCTATACTAGGGAGTGCTAATATAGCTCTGTGCCTCTAGGTGATCCCTTTTCCGAACGTTACTCATAACTTTAACACCTTCTCCTTTAATACTTTCAACTCTAACTCCTATGCCTCTCGGACCAAATAATTTCACGAGCAAGTCTCAGGAAGCCATGCAACAGGCGCAATTCCTGGCGCACGAAAACGGCCAGCAAGGCGTTGAGCCAATACACCTTCTCTCTGCTCTTATTGCACAAGAGGAAGGCTTTGTTGGAACCATTTTGAAAAAGCTCCAGGTTAGCCTCCCATCGCTTCGGGGCGACATTGATCGCATGATTGATGTACTTCCACGTCAGTCCTCGATCGACCCGACAACCCACGGTCAGATCATGCTCACTCCCCCACTCGCGCACGCCCTCCAAGCTGCTGCCTCCCGCGCTAAATCCTTTGGTGACGATTACATTTCAACCGAGCATCTTTTCCTTGGGCTACTTTCTGATCGCCATGTCAACGAATTCTTGAAAACCTACAACATCTCGGAAGATGTGGTCATGAACGCCCTCAAAGAGCTACGCGGTTCAGCACGTGTTGACTCCCCAGAACCAGAAGCCAAGTACCAAGCAATTGAAAAGTACTCCATGAACCTTACGGAGCGTGCTCGCCACGGTAAGCTTGATCCGATCATTGGTCGTGACGAAGAGATTCGCCGTGTCATGCAGGTGCTCTCCCGCCGTACCAAGAACAACCCAGTACTTATTGGTGAGGCCGGCGTTGGTAAAACATCTATCGTCGAAGGTCTCTCCCAGCGCATTGTGGCTGGCGACGTTCCAGAAACGCTCAAGAACAAAGAGGTAGTAGCTCTTGATCTTGGCGCACTTATTGCGGGCACCAAGTTCCGTGGTGAATTTGAAGAGCGCCTGAAAGCCGTCATGCGTGAGATTCAATCCGCTGATGGTAAGTACATTTTGTTTATCGATGAGCTCCATATGCTTGTCGGTGCCGGCAAAGGCGACGACTCCCCCATGGATGCCTCTAACCTCTTGAAGCCAGCCCTTGCTCGTGGCGAACTACGTGTAGTTGGCGCTACGACCACGAAGGAATATCAGAAGCACATTGAGAAGGATCAGGCCTTGGAGCGTCGCTTCCAACCAATCATGGTTGATGAACCTTCTATGTCAGACGCCATTGCTATGCTGCGTGGTATCAAGGAACGTTATGAAATCCACCACGGCGTACGTATCTCAGATAACGCCATCGTCGCTGCCGTTGAACTCTCCTCTCGTTACATTAGCGATCGCCAACTTCCAGATAAGGCTGTCGACTTAATCGACGAAGCCGCTTCTGCCCTTCGTTTACAGATCGACTCCATGCCAGAGGAACTTGATCGCTTGAAGCGTGAACAGATGCGTCTTGAAATTGAAAAGCGCGCGCTTCTCAAAGAAGACGACAAAGAAAGCAAGGCTCGTTTGAAAGAAATTGAAAAACTCATCGCTGATACCGTTGAGCATTCAAGCGATCTTGAACTACGCTGGAAGAGCGAGAAGGATTTGATCGCTAAGATCCGTTCTGTCAAAAACAACATTGACAAACTTGGCAACGAAGCCGAGTACGAAGAGCGTCGTGGCAACCTAGAACGCGTAGCAGAGATTCGCTACGGACAGATTCCTGAAGAACGTGCGGCGCTTACCAAGCTTGAAGACGAACTACGTAAATTCCAAGCCGAGCGTGGTCTACTTAAAGAAGTAATTACCGAGGAAGACATCGCAACAGTGGTCTCTCGCTGGACACACGTTCCAGTAAGTAAAATGCTTGAGAGTGAAATGGCGAAGCTCACCCGCATGGAGGATGAACTCAAGAAGCGCGTGGTTGGCCAAGAAGAGGCGATCAAAGCGGTAAGTAATGCCTTGCGCCGTTCCCGTGCGGGCATCTCTGAAGAAAAGCGACCGATTGGCTCCTTTATCTTCATGGGTCCAACCGGCGTTGGTAAAACCGAACTCGCGAAGGCTCTTGCCGAATTCATGTTCAACGATCAGAAGTCGCTCATTCGCCTTGATATGAGCGAATACATGGAGAAGCACTCTGTGAGTCGCATGATCGGTTCTCCCCCAGGCTACATTGGCTACGATGAAGGCGGCCAATTGACCGAGATCGTACGCCGTCACCCGTACGCCGTAATCTTGCTTGATGAGATCGAGAAGGCTCACCCGGACATCTTCAATACGCTCTTACAAATTCTTGACGACGGTCGCCTGACAGATGCCAAGGGACGCGTAGTGAACTTCAAGAACACCATCATCATCATGACGAGTAACATCGGTTCAGATGTGATTCTGTCGCAAGGTCGCCCGGAAGGTATCGGCTTTGAGCAAGCGGAAGCCGAAGGCGGCATGATGCCAAAGGTTCGCGTGCTTGAACTTCTGAAGGATCACTTCCGCCCAGAGTTCTTGAACCGCATTGATGAAGCCGTGGTCTTTGCGCCTCTTACCAAGGATCAGATTGGTAACATCGTTGATCTGCAACTTGATCTTGTGGCCCGCCGCTTGAAAGATCAGCGTGGCATCAGTGTAAAATTCACCGAGCGTGCTAAGAAGCTCCTCGCTGAAAAGGGTTATGACCCAATGTACGGCGCCCGCCCATTAAAGCGCGTCATTCAGCAACTTGTCCTTGATCCGCTGGCCCTCAAAGTTGTGGGTGGTGAAGTCAAAGAGGATGGCGTTGTTACAATCGATGCCAAGAAAGATGAGATTGAAGTAAAAGTGAAGTAACAAAAAACGACCCTCGCAAATTGCGTGGGTCGTTTTATTTTATGCTTTTTTGTATTTGAGTCCGTGGTCAATGCGGAACGTATCTAACCGATCTTCAAGATAACCCTTACGAACATACTGATTGGTTAACGTGAGAATATCCGCCTTAGTCGCAAGTGTAGCTTCTAATCCTGTCATTCGTGCCTCCAGTCGATCAATCCGCGCATGAATATACTCAAACTGCGGCATGATGATTTCATTGAGCAGCACAGATACCACCTCATGAATCTGCGCCCTGACCTCTACACGGACTATCTCACGAACTACATCACGAACTTCCTCACGAATAACTCCCCGCAATTGGTTGAGTGATTTTTCATCAAACATAACAAATGAATAAAGATTGGGGAGTTGAGTGGATTATAAAGGGGATAGGGTATAGAGAATAGGAATTAGTACACAAACTAAAAACGCCCAGAAATTCCAGGCGTCTTCAGACTATTCTACTTTCCCTCACCATCCCCTATACCCTAACTATCCCCTATACCCTATTCCCTAACCCCTACTTCTTATAATTCGCCATTCCCTCAACAATGAGCGCCTTAGCAGCGGCCGCATCTTTCCAGCCTTCAATCTTGGTCATCTTTTTCTCCAAGATCTTGTAGCTCTCAAAGAAGAACGAGATCTCATTACGAATGTGCTCTGGAACATCAGTCAAATCGTTGATGTGCTTGAAGCGTGGATCATCCTTGGCAACAGCCAGAATCTTTTCGTCCTGTCCCTTGTCGTCACTCATGACAAGCACACCAATCGGACGAACATCAACCGCCACACCTGGGAAAAGTGGGTTGGTGACCATAACCAAAACGTCGAGCGGGTCCCCGTCTCCCCCAAGCGTCTCTGGGAAGAAACCGTAATCAGCTGGGTAGAACATTGGGGCGAACAAAACGCGATCCAACTTCACAATCCCCTGCTCTTTATCAAATTCGTATTTATTCTGGCTGCCACGTGGCACCTCAATAATGGCCTGACAAACCTCGGGAGCTTTTGATCCAATCGAAAGTTGCATAGAAATATATTAAGAACAGAATAATAGTAGCAAAAACGCGGCCGGACACAAGGTCTAGCCGCGTACGTGTCGATCAGGCCTCGATCGACGGACCACGCACGACGAGGCGCATCTGCACTTCTCGTGCGAGCTGAGCCTTCTGACGCGCAAGCTCCCGCGTGAGCATCGCCGTGGCACAGGCTTCCATCACCTTCTGCACAAAGACGAAGTGCATGTGCTGATGCGTGAGCGAAGGGATGGAGATGTAAACCGGGACGTAGCCGATCTGACAGCAGGTCTCGACTGACGGGTGCTCGGGCTTCGAGCACATATCACAGCCACACAGCACGATCACCTGCGACTGCAGGCGATCAAATGCCGGTTGACGCAATCCCATGCGAGCAATCGTGTCGGCGAACGTGTAGAAATCGTCCGCAAAACCCTCCTCGCTCATGTTGATCCGCTGCAGCTGACGATCGAGTTCGATGACGAACCTCGAAAGCGCCTTACGTGCATGATCGTGGAAGTTGCGCTGCCAGACAACAGGCGCCCCTTCAAGATCGGTCACCGACCACGTCGTGCCGAGACGGTAGATGAACGTCTGCTGCTCCGGAGCCGCTGCATAGGAGTACTTCGGCATGGCGACCGCGAGCCGCTTGGTGAGTAGATCGCAACTAATTGCAGGCGAAGCCCACATCACCGCAATCTGCCCTCCGACGACCATAAACTTGATCGTCAATTCCACCTGGACGCGATTGCCGGGATTGATTCCAAGCGATCGACACTCCTTTTCCGTCAAGAACTTCAGCATGAACCCTCCAGAAAGGCCAGAAAATATTAGCAAACATTAGCAAAAATGTAAAGGAAAACTGTCATCCCGAGCAAAGCGAGGGATCTCTTTCAAGTCACTACAGCAGCCCTTCCCGAACGTATGTGAGGGATCTTGGTCCTGCATCAATTCCGGACGCAAACTACAAGACCCCTCACTTTCGTTCGGGGAAGACTACATGAGATCTCTCACTTCGTTCGAGATGACAGAATAAAAAAGCACCCGACTTTCGCCGAGTGCTCTCTTTAATACTTTCTCCCTTTCACCTTAACCTCCCCACCCTACTGAAACACCACCGGCACTACAAACTCGTCATCATTCTCAGGAAGACCTGATGGGTTATCCTTTTGGAAAACGATCGTACCAGTAGAACCGGTTGGCTGCGTTGGGAAAACGAGGTTCAACGTAAATGGCACGTAATCCTCAGTCATCCAGTCTTCCTCAGCTTGCACAACCGCAGCTGCGAGCACAACACCATTAGCATCCTTGATCACAACTGGGAACGAAGCCTCAAAGTACCAGTATCCACGAGCCTCACCCTCAATCACAAAAGGACTAACAATCGGCGCAATCGCCTCCTCGGTTGTTAAACGAATAAGGTCCTCGTGCTCATACTCAGACCACATAGTGATCGGCTCCTCTTCAACTGGCGGCACAACAATCGGATCAGGCTGCGGTTGAGGCTGAGGTGCAGGAGTAGCTGCACAACCAGCACCCATAAGTACGAGTAACATGAATACGCTCACGACGGAAAAGTATTTCATAGAGATGTTCACGGGTATCATACCGATTTTAAGGAATCTTTTGTATACTGACTGCACTATGCGCACCAATCGTCTTATCACACTAATGGCAATCTTGTCGCTCTTTTTTTCGCCAGCTGCCATCGCCCACGCCTTTGATCCTAATTACATCATCTCAGATGCCGAGCTAACTGACTCTTTTGCTATGGATTTCTCAGAAATCCAAGCTTTCCTCAAAGAGAAGGGTGCGCTTGGCGACATGAAGCTTGAAGACCATGAAGGAAAAACCCGCTACGCCGCGGATATCATTTGGCGCGCTGCTCAAAATCACGGCATCAATCCTAAATTCCTCCTCGTTCTTCTGCAAAAAGAACAATCTCTTGTTGAAGCCAACAACCCTACCCAAAAACAACTTGATTGGGCCACCGGCTACGCTGTGTGCGACACCTGCTCCATGAACGATCCGGTCATCATTCGCTGGAAAGGTTTTGGTAAGCAAGTAAACTCCGCTGCTTTGCAGTTCACCGAGGGCTACCTCATGGATATTGAAGAGTACGGCAAGACCGCTGGTCGCTATGGCCCTGGCATTACCGTAACCATTAGTGGCGAAACCGTTACCCCGGAAAACGCTGCCACTGCCGCCATGTACGCTTACACGCCGCACATTCACGGCAACGAACTTTTCACCACCATCTGGAACCGCTGGTTTGGTCGTGATTACCCAACCGGCACACTCTTACAAGTTCCTGGTGAGGATGGCGTCTGGCTCATGCAAGGCGGCAAGCGCCGCCCTATCACAAGCGCGAGCGCTCTGCATAGTCGTTTCAACCCAGACTTAATCGTGCCAATTTCGCAAGCCGTTTTGGAACGCTACAGCGTTGGCGCACCGATCAGCTTCCCGAACTACACCTTGCTCAAAGATGAAGATAGCAACATCTACCTCTTAGTTGATGACGCCCTTCGTCAGATCGACTCCATGGAAACCTTCCGCTCGATCGGCTTCTCAGAGGACGAAATCGTGGACATCACAAACACGGAGGTTATTACCTACGATCAAGGCACACCAATCACCAAAACCACACTCTACCCACAAGGTCGTCTTTTGCGCCTCTCAACAACCGGCACCATCTTTGCCATTCAAGACGGCTACCGCAAACCGGTGATCGATCAAACCATTCAAGACGCTCTCTTCCCTGGCGCTACGGTCTTTTCCGCTACCCCAGCTGAAGTTGAACAATACAAAGAAGCAAACGCTCTGAAAATTCCAGACGGCTACCTCATCAAAGGCGAATCAACCCCAACCGTCTATGTTATTTCAGATGGCGCCCGCCGCGCGATTCCAAGTGAATCAGTCTTCACCTCTTTTGGTTACAAGTTCTCAAACGTGAAGGTTGTCTCAGAGGACGTTATCGCTCTGCACCCACTCGGCGCCCCACTTGAAATGGCCCTTGAGGATGAAAACGAACTTGCGCTCAATTAATCTATGCTTTGCTTCGCCGGTTTCGTGCCACACTCCCCCCTGCTTCTTGAAAGCATCAATACGCACCGGTACGGCGACGTTGATAGCGTCGTTGAAGCATTGAAATCATTGGCCGAGGATCTGTACATCGCCCAACCAGACGTCATTGTGCTCTTTGCCGAGAGTGAACTCATGTACGACGACGCCTTTTGTGTAAACGTCGCGGATCCATACTACGCTTCACTCGAAAAGTTTGGCGATCTTGGGTACGAAAAAACCTATCATCCCGATTTCGGTTTCATCGACGCCATGCAGCGTCATACCAGAAAACAAGGCCAAGCAATTTCACTCACAAGCGATGAAACCCTTGCCTTCACTGCCACCGTGCCACTCGCCCTTCTGGCAAGCGAACTACCAAAAGTGCGCATCGTACCAATCGCGCCTTGCTCACTTGATCTCAAAACACACTTCGCCTTTGGCCAAGAGCTACGTGAAATCATCTCTTCAACTTCAAAGCGCGTCGCCGTGCTCGCCGTTGGCGACATGAACCATGTCGCGATCGATGAAACCGAGGACGGCAAACAAGCAGAAACCTTTGCCAAGCTCATGAAAGATATCTTGCAAGAGAAAAACTCTATTGGGCTTTTGAACATTCCAAAAGATACGATCGATTCTGTGAAAGATGCTTCCGTGCGCCAACTTGCTATGCTCTTTGGCGTCCTGGAAGGCCGCGGCGTTGAAGCAGATTTGCGCTACTTTGGTCACCCCCTTACAGTAGGCTGGGCCGTTGCCGAGTATCGGTTAGCCTAGTGTCATCCCGAGGGATCCGGCAAAGCCGGAGACCGAGGGAACTCCTTCCGACGCCACTATAGCAGCCCTTCCCTCCGCGTGCTGTCATCCCGAGGGAGGCTTTAGCCGACCGAGGGATCTCCTTTCAGATGCAGCCCTTCCCGAACCTCATGATCCTCGCCGTCTACCCACTCGTACCCTTGCCGCGCGGCATGCGGTCCTTTGATTATGAAACAGCACTCGCTGACCTGAAGCGTGGTGATGGCGTTCGCGTTCCTTTTAAAGGTCGATCAATTCTAGCGGTCGTTCTTGAGTATCGAAACGTTGCCGAAACCAAACACAAACTCAAAGAGGTTGAATCGCTACATACTCGCAACCTTATTCGTCCTGAACTTTTAGATGTTTACGAACGCCTGGCAGATGCGCTCTTTCTCGCGCCCTCAACGCTCCTGAGTGCCGGCTCATGGCAGACACAAAACGGTCCCATCAAACAATCAAGCAAATCATCAAACGCTACAGCTGATAGCGTCACTATTGATTTTGCTAAAGCCGTCCAACAATCAGCCGAACCAAAAACCCGCTTGAGCGTCACGTGTGATCCAAGAACGGCGCTCGTTGCTACTCGAGCAATCGCCAGCACCACCAAAGGCACGCTCATCATCACCCCCCAAGAGCGTGATGCCATGGATTGCGCAAATACCCTCGCCCTCACAAATAGCGCCCTCTTACACGGTCACACCACCGAGAAAGAGCGAGCCATCATTTTGCATGCCTGGCAGACCGGCAAGATCAGCACTCTTATCACGACCCGCGCCGGGCTCATTGCAAATCACCCCAAACTGCACACCATCATCATCTTGAACTCCGGTCATGATGAACATCAAAACGTGCGCCGCAATCCGCGCTTTGACGCCCGAGAACTCAGCTACCTCTTTGCAAAGGCCGATGGGGCAGCGCTCGTGATGTTCGATACCCTCCCCCGCCTGGAGGATCATGTTCGGGCTACCCAAACGATCACCAAATCCATTGAGACCAAACCGGTAGTTATTTCCTTACGTTCGCAAGAGGAACGTTCAGGCAAACAATTACTCACTTCTTCGCTAGAATCAGCCATAAAAGATGCTTTACAGGCGAACAAAAAAGTGCTACTGTACTTTAACCGTAAAGGCGTCGGAAAGCGTTTACAGTGCCAAGGCTGTGGCCACGTGCCATTCTGCGGCTCCTGCGGCGCTTCACCGATCGTTCGTTTAGATGACTTGCAGTGCGAAACCTGTGGCGCCGAAATGTGGCTTCCACAAACCTGTCCTGCCTGTCACAAACCAAAACTCAAGCTCATTGGCGTTGGCGCTACCAAAATAGAAGCCACGCTCAAAGACCATTTTCCAAGCGCCACTATTGGCCGCATGGAAAAGGGCGAGCCTCGCCGTGAACTCGCAGACATCACGATCGTCACCGAATACTTCTTCAGCGCGATCTTTGATCCGTTTGCGAAGTACAATCTAGGCGTGGTCGCTGATCTCATGTGTGACCTTGGTCTCTATGGCACGGACTTTCGCATGGGTGAACACCTTGCTCGCCACATTGCCCGGCTCACGTACTTAGCCGATCGCAACAAAGCGCAGTGCTTCATTCAAACATACACCAGCGATGCCGTAGAACCACTCTGTGACACCGAGCACTTCCTCGCAACCGAAACGGAGGAACGCCGCAAGTATCACTTACCACCCTTTGGCGGACGATTGATTGTCAAAGCACGAGAAGGACTTGAGGATGCAAAACTCCCCACCGGCTTCCGTAAGAAGAACGATCACTATCTCTACTCGTTCACGGACACATCACAACTCCCAACTCCGAACTCCGAACTCCCCCCAATCCTCAACGACTCCCCCTATGGCTCTCCGCCGCGTACTCCATGACCCCGAACCAGAATTGCGCGTCATGTCTGAACCGATCGATCCTAAAGACATCGGCACAGACGAGATGAACAAACTGGTCAAAGACATGAAAGACACCATGAAAAAAGAAAATGGTGTTGGTATTGCTGCACCTCAACTTGGCATTCACAAGCGTGTCATTATCGTCCTCGAAAACGACACCACACCAATTGCCTACTTCAACCCAGAGATCACCGAGCGCTCCTTCAAGAAAGTTGAATCCGAAGAAGGCTGTCTTTCCGTGCCCGGCACCTGGGGCATCGTAAAGCGTCACCGCTCCGTCACCCTCAAAGCCATTCGTGAAGACGGTGAGAAAGTGAACGTCAAACTCACGGACTTCCCAGCGATCGTCTTCCAACACGAAATCGATCACCTTGATGGTATTCTGTTTATCGATCGTGTTGAGCGCATGCTTACCGGTTCGGATTCACGCATCTAGCCCTGTCCACCGTACGCTGTCATCCCGAGGCGTAGCCGAGGGATCTCATTCCTCTCACTTCTTATGCCAACTCGCGTTCTTTATTTCGGAACTCCCGCCTTCTCCGCCGCTTTCCTAGAAGCTCTCATCAACGACACCGCCTTTGACGTGGTAGGCGTTGTTTGCCAACCAGATGAACCCCAAGGCCGAAAGAAGATCATCACCCCGCCACCAACCAAAGTACTAGCCCAAGAACGTGGCGTACCGGTTATTTTGCAACCTACCAAATTAAAAGAGGAGACCTTTTTGAAAACCGTTACCGATCTGAAGGCCGATCTTTTCGTAATCGTCGCCTACGGTCGCATTTTGCCAAACGCCATCTTGAACCAACCATCCCTTGGTACCGTCAACGTCCACCCCTCACTTCTCCCTCTCTGGCGCGGCCCTTCCCCAATGCAAGCCGCCATCGCTAACCGGGATACCCAAACCGGCATCAGCATCATGAAGATTGATGATCAGATGGATCATGGCCCGCTTCTAGCTCAAATCACCTTGCCATTAACCGGCAAAGAAACAACGCCCGACCTCACCGCGACCGTCATTGAACGTGGTGCGCCGCTTCTTGTTGAAACGCTCAAAGATTACATCGACGGCAAGATCACACCAGTTGAGCAAAATCATGACCAAGCTACCTACTGCAAACTCCTCACCAAAGAAGATGGCCGCTTCAACCCTGAGCTCTCTGCAGAGGCCACAGAAGCCGCCTGGCGCGCATATCAACCATGGCCAGGCCTCACAGCCACCATTCCAACTGAACGCGGCGACATCACCGCTAAACTCCTTGGTCTAGAAATGACCTCAGACATCTTTCCGGCCGGTTCCTGGCATGTAGTAAACGATTGCTTACTCGTCGGAACGACCTCAACAGCGCTCAAAGTAACGAGCCTGCAACCAGCCACAAGCAAAGCAATGAATGCAGAGGAGTTTTTACGAGGGCATCAGTTAAAAACGTGAGTGCATAAAAAACGAGCTTAAAAGCTTGTTTTTGTGATACAAATAATCGTAAAGTAAGCGTATGGCGAAAAAATATCTACTTTAAATTGATCGCGCTATGGCAAATAAGAACCTTACGAAAGCTAAAAAGGCCAAAAACGACGAATTCTATACTCAATTTTCAGATATTCAAAAAGAAATCGAAGCTTATCTTGAGTACGACGCTCATACTTTTAAAAATAAGGTCGTGTATTGTAACTGTGACGACCCCTTCGAAAGCAATTTTTTTCGCTATTTCGTTCTTAATTTTAAGCGGCTAGGATTAAAGCGTCTCATTACAACTAGCTACAAACCCTCACCGGTAGCCAACACGCAATTGGGATTATTTGGGAATGATAAAACGCTTGAACCAGTAAAAGGGCGGCCAAAAATCACCGCCAATAAATTCATTATTAACGAAGTTGGTGACGTCGATGGCGATGGCTCATTTACACTTGGTGATATAGCCAAGCAGCTCAAGGCAAACAAAAATAACGAATGGACGCCACTCGAAGGTGATGGTGACTTTCGCAGCGATGAGTGTATCAAATTACTCAAACAGTCGGATGTTGTCGTGACCAATCCACCATTTAGTTTATTTCGGGAATATGTGAAGCAGCTATCTGATCATCAAAAGAAGTTTGTCATTATTGGTAGCATGAATGCGATAGTTTATACAGAAATTTTTCCGCTTATTAAAGTTAACAAATTATGGCTTGGCGCTACAGGTAATAGTAGCGATATGGTATTTGCTGTACCTAATGGCGTTGAGATCACAAAAAGCGACCGAGAAAAAGCTGCACGTCTTGGTTATGTTGGTGACTACACGCGCCTCGGTAACTCATGCTGGTTTACAAATTTAGATCATGGTCGCCGTCACCAACCCCTTGCTTTAATGACGATGTCGGATAATCTCAAGTTTAATAAAAAGATGCAGGGCAAAACATCTTACGACCGCTACGATAACTACGACGCAATTGACATCCCGTTTACTAACGCAATTCCCAGTGATTACAAAGGCATTATGGGAGTACCAATTAGTTTTCTTGATAAATATAACCCCGAACAGTTCGAAATTGTCGGCTCTAATCGCGGAGTCGATCAAGATCTGAACGGAGTATACGGCAAAGGGTCATATTTAAAAGGAAAAGAGACTTTCAAAAGACTATTCATTAAGCACAAGAGATAATAATGTATGAAAACAACCTTACGAAACGACATCACCATCAGAGAAGTGTGTGATGGCTTTGAATACAACGAACTTGAAGGAAAGGGATTATTTGGACTGTCAGGAAAACTCACAATTCAACCGGAGTACCAACGTAACTACATCTATGCCGACGGAAAACGAGACGTTGCTGTTATTGATTCAATTTTAAAGGGTTATCCAATTGGTTTAATATATTTCAATCAAGTCGGTAAGGATAAGTACGAAGTACTTGATGGTCAACAACGCATTACGAGTATTGGTCGGTTTGTGGCAGGAAAGTTTGCAGTAAGAGATAAAAATGGCCACGAGCAATATTACAGCGGCATGGCAAAGAGTCACCGTGAGCTCATACTGAACACAAAATTACTCGTTTACCTATGCGCGGGCGAAGAACCGGAAATTAAGGATTGGTTTAAAACTATCAACATTGCCGGTGTGCCGCTTACCGAACAAGAAATTTTAAACGCTGTTTATTCTGGACCATTTGTCACAAAAGCCCGAGAAGAATTCAGTAATAGCCTAAACGCCAATGTGCAGAAGTGGAGTACATACATCACAGGTGATATCAAACGGCAGGCGTACCTAGAAAGAGCACTCGATTGGGTATCTGATGGTGCAATCGACAACTATATGAGCCTGCACCGCAATGATAAGGATATAGCAGAGCTTAAAAATCACTTTGACACCGTTATTAATTGGATATCAACAACATTTACTAATGTCGAAAGCGAAATGAAAGGACTTGAATGGAATCGACTTTATAAGACTTATCACAAAAATAAGTACAATCCAGTCAAAATTTCTGCGGCTATCCAAAATCTATATGCCGATGGATTTGTAAAAAATCGAAAGGGTATTTTTGAGTATGTACTAGGAGGAGAAATTGAAACAAAGTTGCTTGAAATTCGCATATTTGAGGATTCCACTAAACGCTCTGTCTACGAAGCCCAAACTACGGAAGCAAAAAAGAAAGGCATCTCGAACTGTCCTCATTGTGCAATTGGTCACGATATAAATAGAGAAAAGATCTGGAGTCTGGCAGATATGGACGCCGACCATGTTGCGGCTTGGAGCAAGGGAGGTGCAACTGACGTAAAAAATTGTCAGATGCTTTGCAAAACTCATAACCGAGCCAAAGGAAATCGATAAAAGTACTTCAGAGAAAAACATTATAATCTTGATAGCTCCAGAAGAAGACGCTCAACGTGTCTATATAAGTAAATTCTATTGCTACCATAATAAAAAGCTACATCATCATCGTACTCACATCCTAAAAATTGACCGTCAGGTAAACTAATCGCCCTTGGTGATCTTCTAAAAAATCTATTAAACATAAACTTGATAGAAGTTCCATCAATTATATTTAATGAGCTAGCTTGATGACAAACCGAATTTCTTAGTTCATTTACAAGGTCAGTGATATCCCGACCTCCGTCGACATCATCACCCCATGCAAATCTACTACCCTGCCTACTCAACCACTGCAAAACGTAATCAAGTCTAATCATTAACTCAATAAATACAGATTCTGCAAAAAGCGATTCACCGATCAACACCTTTGAATTAAAAAGCTCTAAACAACGATGAGTCTCAGACCTCAATTCTGCGCTTATCATATAGTGCATTGGTATAGATTTAACCTATGAACCAATATCAGTCGTAGATGTCTCTTGCAATTCTAATTCCGACTTAAGTTGCAAATTTTCTAACTTTAAAATTTCATTTTGATTACTGAGACCATCAATCTCAAACTGAAGTACTTTAATTTCAGCACCTTGCATTAGCGAAATACTTGAAATGACTATCGCAAGCACACTTTCAATCATTAAACGGATTGAGTTGAAACTCTCAAGAAAGTGATGAACTTTCTTGAAAATACTATTGGCTCCTGTAGCTCTATTGAGCTCTCTCTTTAAAACCTTAAGATTAGGGGTAGATATACTAAATTTCCTATTGCCAATACGCTCAACAGCAGCAAAACATCCACGCTCTTTCAGTAGATTTAAAAATTTATGAAGCTCTGAACGAGCATCGACCGTGCCAACAAATCCAAGATCTCTGGTGGAGGGATAAATACACTGCGTATCCGGATCTCGTTCAATAATATTTATAAGTTCTTGGATAACAAACGCATTCTGGCTCAAACCACTTTGCCCAACACGTTGAATCACCTGATTATTCAAGTTCGCTTCATTCATTTGAAATGCAGCATGCGTATCTCGCAAACTATTCATAACGAGTTAGATAATTTTTTACTATCAAGAGCTTAGGATTGTCCATCTGCAAGCATCAAGTCCTAACAACTGACTCATTCATCCCTTCGTCATCTACTCCCCCTCAAC